>JAJDEI010000130.1 GCA_029259845.1 Planctomycetaceae bacterium
CCGCAACCTCCCGTGGGCGAACACATGATTGACTCCGAACGAGAGCCGGATGTGGGAAATCCGCACGTCCGGTTCGACGAGCGGGATGTGGAAACGGAGCATCCAACGATGCCACCGCGCCACATCTCGACTCTACCTGACGATGAAAAAGTCGCCGACCGATGCTCCCTTCAGCCCCCGATTCGGTGTGAAGGCTCGGACCCGGAGGGAATACTTGGTGGTGTTCCGAATTTCGTCAGGCAAAGCCTGGCCTTGTCTCTTGCGATGACTCCCTTGGGGGGAGGGCTTTGGGGAGAAAGTGGCCGGCGGGGTGCCGGCGTTCACGGGCACCGCGGCGGCTGGGCGGGAGATCGTCCGGCCCTCGGCCATGAAGACCGCAACGTCGCCTGATCCCCGCCCGTCTTTTCGTGCTCAACCCGAACAGTCGCCTGAGCGGTGTTACTGACCACACCAGCTCGCATTGGAAAGGTTGGGTCCCGCATGACGCAGTCGAACAATTCGGACGTCAGACAGCACCACGTGTGTGTGGGAATCGATGTCTCCCCGCACAAACTTGATGTGGCCGGCTGGCGTACCCGTTCAAAAACCTGAGCCCCTGTTCTTCCGTGGCGCCGACAGGGCAAACGTGTCTTTCACGATGGGAGGATTGTCGGCGGACGTCGGTGCGACGCCCCAACTTCAACAAAACGTTCTTCCGTGGCGCCGAAAACTCCCGCTGCACTTTCCTTCGCCGCCATATATACTCAGATTTGATCCCACACCAACCACCTTCTCAACGTAAATCGAGCGGAGCAACGGTCCTGTCGCGCCTCCCGCAGAGAGAGAATGATGAGCACCCGATGGATATTGTCCGCGTTCGTGGCGGGGCTCATCGGTTCGGTGTGTCTGGGGAATGATGCTGCATCGCTGGGTCCGCCCGATGAAGTGGCTCGGGTCGCGGCGGAAATCGACCGGCTGATCGCAGCGGCGTGGGAGGCGAACGGCGTCACACCCGCTCCCGTGGCCGACGATGCGGAGTTCATCCGCCGGGCGCATCTCGATATTTGCGGCCGCATTCCGCCGGCGTCGGCGGTGCGGGACTTTCTGGACGATGAGTCGGCGGACAAGCGTCGTCGGCTCGTCGACCGTCTGCTCGGTACGGCGACGTACATCGTGCACTCCACCAATTTGTGGCGAGCCGCCATGATTCCGGAGGCGGACGCCGATCAACAGATTCGGTTCTTTCTGCCGGGTTTCGAAGCGTGGTTGCGGTCGCGGATCGCGGAGAACCGCAACTACGCCCAGATCGTCGAAGAGGTGCTCACGTTCCCGTTTGAGTCGGCGCAAATGCAGCAGTTCCAGCAGCCGGACAAGCCAACGCCGGCGGCGTTCTATCGGGCCAAGGAGGCGAAGCCGGAGAAACTGGCCGCGGCGACCTCCCGCATCTTCCTCGGCATCCGGTTGGAGTGCGCCCAGTGTCACGACCACTTCTTCGACAAATGGAAGCAGGACGAATTCTGGAGCTACGCGGCTTTCTTTGCATCGCTGCGGGGCGAACAGATGAGGCCGGAGGGCGATGCGGAACAGGCAGCGGCGGGGGAGACCGAATCTGCGGAGAGGCGGACAGCATCACTCGCGCCGGTCGTGATGATTCCCGGCACGGAGCGGACGGTTGCCGCCAAATTCCTCGACGGGAGTGATCCCCGTTGGGAGGCGGATGTCGATGCGCGGCAGGTGCTCGCCGATTGGGTCACTTCTCCGGAGAACGTCTATTTTGCACGCGCGGCCGTCAATCGTATCTGGGCGAGCCACTTCGGCGTCGGACTGGTTGATCCGGTCGATGACTTTTCGGTCAGCAACCCGCCCAGTCATCCGGAGGTGCTGGACCTGCTGGCGCGCGAGTTCGCCGCACATGACTTCGACATCAAGTTCGTCATCCGGGTGATCGCGGCGACACGGGCTTATGGGCTCACGAGCCGGCAGACGGATGAGAGTCAGCAGACGCCGCGCATGTTTGCTCGGATGGCCGTTAAGGGACTCACGCCGGAGCAGATCTTCGACAGCATTGCCCAGGCGACCGGTTATCAACAGCCGTTCAACCCGGAGGAGCCGCTCAACTTCAACAACGACCAGCGGCGACAGGAGTTTATTGAAACGTTCGCCAACAGCAGCGACCCGCCAACGGAACGGCCCTCGACGATCCTGCAGGCTCTCTCATTGATGAACGGCGAATTCGTGGCGGACGCGACCGACCTGTCTGAGAGCCGCACCCTCGCCGCGGTCGCCGAGGCTCCTTTCCTCGACACGCCACAAAGGGTCGAGGCTCTGTTCCTCGCAACCCTCAATCGGCCGCCGACCGATGGGGAGTCCGCACAGTTTTCGAGATACGTATCGGCCGGCGGGACAAGCGACGATCCCGATGCCGCGCTGGGGGACGTCTTCTGGGCCCTGCTCAATTCGAGCGAGTTTTTGATGAACCACTGAGAACTTGTGAGTTCGTCGGGGAAAACACCCGGTGTCTCATCATATCGGGAAACGGAGAGGACCATCACCGCTGCAATCAGGCATTTCGCGTCCTCGTTCATTCGAGACACCGGGTGTTTGGGCACGCGTTGAGAAAGAATCACACCTTCGGACCGTTTCGTCGGCCGTTTTGCCGCACCATTCGTTCGTTTAGCCGCATATTTCAAATGTGCGGCTAAACGAATGAACTCTGAACTTCGATTCATTCATGGAGTGCGGTCATGCCGCGTTTACTCACACTCTCCCGTCGTGACTGGATGCGAATCTCGTCCGCGGGTGTTCTTGGAGGGGCGATGGCGCCGTGGTTCCCGGCGCTGGCGGAGCGGGCGGCGACCGATCCGAAACGGACACGGTCGTGCATTCTGTTGTGGATGAGCGGGGGGCCGAGTCAGCTGGATACGTTCGACCCCAAACCGGAACACGAGAACGGCGGGGAGTTTGACCCGATCGACACATCGGTGCCCGGCATTCAGATTTGCGAGCATCTCCCGCAGATCGCCCGGCAGATGCAGGACATGGCGGTCATCCGCTCGATGAGCACGAAAGAAGGCGACCATACGCGGGCAACCTACCTGGCCCGTACGGGGTATTTGCCGCAGGGGCCGATCCGTTACCCGACGATGGGCTCGCTGTTCAGCAAGGAGTTGGGCGAACAGACGGCCGATCTGCCGAACTTCGTCAGTATCGCCCCCAACCGGTTCGTCAGCCCGGGGGCGTACGGACCGGGGTTCCTCGGGCCGCAGTATGCCCCGTTGGTTGTGGGGGACGTGGCTCGCGGAGGCGCGGCGATGGACGAGGACGACTCGTTGCGGGTGCGGAACGTCAATCTGCCGGGCGGGGTCGATCACCGGCAACTCGACGGCCGGCTTGAGCTGTTGGGTACGTTGGAGACTGGGTTCGCCGCGTCGCGGCCGGATGTCACCGTCGAAAGCCATCAACTGGCGTACGAGAAAGCGGTCCGCATGATGCGCTCCCAGGCGGTCGGCGCCTTCAAGCTGGACGACGAAGACAACGCGCTGCGCGATGCCTATGGCCGGAATCCCTTCGGACAGGGGTGTCTGCTCGCGCGGCGGCTGATTGCGCGGGGGGTCCCGTTCATCGAAGTGTCACTCAACTCGGCGGGCGACAATCAGGGCCTCGGCTGGGAT
Source organism: Planctomycetaceae bacterium (assembly GCA_029259845.1). Classification (GTDB taxonomy): domain Bacteria; phylum Planctomycetota; class Planctomycetia; order Planctomycetales; family Planctomycetaceae; genus JAHBXU01. The sequence continues at coordinate 3,651 of JAJDEI010000130.1, forward strand.
ACGCATCAGGACAACTTCACCGGGGTCCGCGCCATGTGCGAAATCCTCGACCCGGCATGGGCCACGCTGATGACCGACCTCGGCCAGCGAGGACTGCTCGATTCGACGCTCATCATCTGGATGGGCGAGTTCGGCCGCACGCCTCAGATTGCTGCCGACCGCACGGGACGTGACCACTTCCCGGCCGCCTGGTCGACAGTTCTTGCCGGCGGCGGCGTTCGCGGAGGACAGGTCGTCGGCAGGACCAGCGAGGACGGCATGAAGGTCGAAGACCGCAAAGTCGCCACGAACGACTTCCTGGCGACTGTGTGCCGCGCGCTGGGCATCGACCCGGATGTGCAGAACATCTCCAACGTGGGGCGGCCAATCTCGATTGCCGATCGGGAGGCGGAGCCGATTTTGGAGATTTTGGCAGGGTCGACCCACGGGGCGTAGCCCGTGGGCTTGGGGGCGACGCTTTTGGAGAGGACGACTGCAGCGCAGCGGCGGGTGGCTGGGGCGCTCTGACGCTCGGATGGTTTCTCACGCCCATTTCTGGGGCTGTGTGCGGTCCAGAGAACTCGCCCATCGCCCCAGATGCGAAACGCCTTCGACAATCGCGCGACCCGAATCTCGCCCCTGCCACCCTGGAAGCGGGAAACGAATTCGGACATGTTCCTTATTTCAATGCCTGGAGCGCGGCGGCGAATTCTTTGACGCGCTCTTGGGGACGGCCGGGGGAGCGGACGGAGTAGTCTTCGCGCTGGGGGGCGACGCCGATGATTCCGCAGGCAGGGCCGGGCCAACGGAGTTTGAGCAGCCGGTCGAGGCTGTCTCGACATTGGTCGAGCGAGGAAACCCGCTCGGTATGCTTGAAGCCGCACTGATGGACGATGGCGGCGAGGTCGATCGGCTGTCCCATCAGCCCGCGGGTCGTGGAGGCAGGGGTCGGTTGGCCGCCGGTGACTTCGTACACGCCGTTGTCGAATACGAGCAGCGTGAAGTTGGGCGGCGCGGCATTCGCAATCGTTACCAGTGAACCGAGGTTCATGAGCAGCGACCCGTCGCCGCAGCAGGCAATGACGCGGCGATGCGGCTGGGCGAGTGCAACGCCCAACCCCCACGATTGCGTCTGCCCCATGCTGGAGGGGACGTGCACGAAATCGAGCGGGTGCGCATCGAACTGCTGCCATTCCCGGCCGGTCCCCATCGACGTGAGGATGACTTCGTCGGTCCGGGCTTTGTGCAGAATGCGGAGCACCGTGACCAAGTCCATGCGTTGAGCGTTGTCGGCCATGAGGCGGTTCTCCTGCTGACGTTCTTGTGCCGCTGCCGCGGCATACTTTGATTCAGGCGTTGGAGTTCAGCCTTTAGGCTGCGTACACAAGATAAGGCTTGAACTCGAACGAGCTTGAACTCCAACGGCTGAGCCCTACGCCCGTCCCTCGGCGATGAGGGCGATGCCGGGTTGTTGCTGCTCGGCACAGGTTCGGTAATGTTCGGCCAGGAGCGACTTTTTCTCGGGACTGTCGATCAAGACGGTGTCGAGTTGCCAGGCATTGATGATCGGTTCGGTGAAGATGCGGGCCGTGTCGCCGGGCAGCGACGATTGGTTGAGATAGCTGCGATAGCCGATGATGCCGAACAGCGGGAGCCCGTAATCGTGGATGGCGTTGCGAAGGGCGTCGCCCGATTCGAACAGCCCCGTGCATTGGATGAGCACGACCGGTTTGGCGCCGCCCACAAACAATCCCGCGGCGACGCCCCACGCTTCCCCTTCCCGGCAGACGGTCACGAGCCTGAGGTGCTTTGAATGGAAAATCGCCGGCATCCATTCGCCGAGCGTGCTGTCCGGCACGCCGACCACATGGGTCACGCCGAGGGACTGGAGCGCGTCGGTGAATTCGCCTGGGGTGAACATTGGTCAGTCGGCTGTGTGTGAATTGGCCGAGGATGCGTAGGGAGAATCACGCAGCTGGACGATGAAGGCGTCCGTTTCCTCACAGAGTTGGTCGCAGAGGCTTTGGGCGTCCTGCAGGTTGCCTTCACGGCCCCGTTGTTCGAGCTGTTCGGCGACCGCCACGCCGTGGTCCGCTTGAAACGTGCGCATGTTGCCTTTGATGGTATGGGCCATTCGCTGCACGGTGGGGGCGTCCCCTTCGCCGATCGCGCGGCGGAGGTCGTTCGTCAGCCGCGGGACTTCTTCGAGCACCGCGTCGACCACTTCAGTCAGCAACTCCGCGTCCTGTTGCACGACCGCCAGTGCTGCCGTCCAGTTGATTTGTGCTGAGAAGGGCGCCGACCGATGTGTTGACGGGGGAGGAGTCGGCCTGTTCAGGATGACCTGAGGGCCGACGTCGTCGATTGCGGTGAACAGGTCTTCGGGACGGATCGGCTTCGCCACATAGGCGTCCATACCTGCTGCGAGACAGCGATCCTCGTCGCCGTGCATGGCATGGGCCGTCATGGCGATGATCGGAATGTGGCGGTGGGCGGCCTCTTCGCGTTTGCGGATCAGCCGCGTGGCTTCCAGTCCATCCATGTGGGGCATCTGGACGTCCATCAGGATTAGATCGAAATGATCCGATTTCCACTGGCTGAGGGCTGCGACGCCGTCTGCGGCAACGACAATTTCGTGATCCTGCTTGCGCAGCAGCCCGATTGCCAGTTTTTGATTGGGGACGCTGTCCTCGGCGAGCAAGATTTTCAGGCCCCGGAGATGGCGGGCTGCGTGGCCGTCTGCCGTACCGTGGCGTCGCATGAGTGCCGAAATGTCGAAGGACGCTCCGATGGCGTCGAGCAGTTCTGACTGTTTGACCGGCTTGGTCATATACCGGCTGACGTTCAACTCCTGGCAACGGTCGTAGTCTCCCGACTGGTCGCCGGAGGTCAGCATCATGATGGTCATCTCGCACAGTTGGGCGTCATTGCGAATCTGCTCGATCAGCCAGAACCCATCCGCGTCGGGCATGTGCGAGTCGGTGAGCAACAACTGGAAGCCGTTACCGTCCGCCCGTGACTCTCGCAGGAGTTGCAAGCCTTCACGTGCATTCCCGGCAATGGCGACGTTCATTTCCCAATTGGCGAGCATCTCCTGCAGGATGAGGAGATTGGTGCCGTTATCGTCGACGGCGAGGACAGACAGGCCGCGAAGTGATTTGAGCGCCGACTCCTGCGTCGGCGGGGCCTGTTCTGGAGCGATCTCACACCGGACGTCAAAATGGAACGTGCTGCCGGCCCCGATTTCACTGTCGACTGCGATCTTCCCTCCCATCAATTCCACCAAACGGGACGACACCGCCAGTCCCAACCCGGTCCCGCCGAAGCGGCGAGTCGTCGACGAATCGACTTGTTCGAAGGCCTCGAAAACTCCGTCCAGACGGTTCGCCGGGATGCCGATGCCCGTGTCGCGGACGGAAAAGCGAAGTTGCACCTCCCGGCCGGTCTTTGATTCGACACTCACATCGAGCACGACCTCGCCGCGGTCGGTAAACTTGATCGCATTGCCGACGAGGTTGATAACGACCTGTCGCAGCCGCCCCACGTCGGCGATGACGAACTCCGGCACATCCGGAGCGATATGACAGGCGAGTTCCAGTTTTTTGTCGTGGGCCCGGATGCTGAGCGACTTCATCGTGTCGCCCACACGGTCCCTGAGCGCAAAGGGGGCCGGATGCAGGTCGAGCCGGCCCGCCTCGATTTTGGAGAAGTCGAGAATGTCATTGATCAACGACAACAGCGACTCGGTTGAGTCCTGTGCGATCAACAAATGTTCGCGCTGCTCCGAGGAGAGGTCCGTGTCCAGCACGAGGCCGGTCATGCCGAGGATGGCGTTCATCGGCGTCCGGATTTCGTGGCTCATATTCGCAAGAAAGGCACTCTTGGCGCGGCTGGCGGCTTCCGCGTCTTCCTTGGCTTTTTGCAGGGCGGCCTGGTTTTTTTTGCGGTTGGTGATGTCGTGCAGCACGGTTGCGAAATGCACGGTTCCTTCGAGCGGGATCGGCCGCATGGCGATCTCGGCGATGAACTCTTCGCCGTTGCGGCGGACGAGCGGGACCTCAAGCCGTTTGCCCATCAGCGAGCCGTCCTCGCCGATCGCACTGAATCGCAGAAAGCTCTGTTCTTCGCTGCCTCGCCGGGAGGGATCAAACAGCAACTCATCCATGTCCTGTCCCATCGCCTCCGCCCGCGCGTAGCCGAAGGTTTGCTCGGCCGCGCGGTTGAATTCGACGATGCGGCCGCTCTCGTCGGAAATAATCAGGGAGTTGAGCGAGGTCTCGAAAATCGCTCGCTTCCGCGCCTCGCTGGATTTCAACTCCTCTTCCGCCCGCTTGCGGTCGGTCTCATCCCAAAAGACCGCCTGCACGCCCACGACCTGATCGTCGGAATCAATCACCGGAGCCTTGATGACATGAGCGTATTGCCATTGCCCGTCCGGTGTGCGATGAGCTTCGACGTCCTCAAAAACCTCGCGAGACTCGATCACACGGCGGTCGTCTGCACGGTATTTGCGGGCCAGCTCTTCAGGGAAGAAATCGAAATCATTCTTGCCGGTGAGTTCGCCGAGCGTCAGCCCGTATTCTTCGCACACGGGCCGGTTCGCGAAGACCAACCGCCCGTCCATGTCCTTGCGAATCAGGCTGACCGGCAGGTTTTCGACGAGCGAATGGTAGACCGCCTCCGACTCCTGCAGATCCCGCTCGACACGGCGACGAGAGTCGCGCTCCTGCTCGTACCGCTGCTGCGCCGCTTCCAACTCGCCGCGCAGCCGCTCGACCGCATCCGCGAGTTCTGTTGCGCTGGTCGGGTTGACGGACCGTTCGGCCATGACGGGCTCCCGCCGCGATCACGCTCCCTGCGTGAGTCGCAGCTGACGAGGGGACTCGGGCTTCACAGCCACGGGGGCTGAGGTGAGGGGATGCTTTTGACAACCGATGAATATCGTGCCAACCACGTCCACTTCTGCCGGCAGCGAATAACCGACTGCCAGCGAAGTCGAAACTGCATTGTAACGTGAAGCGCTGGAATTACAGCGCATCAGCCAGAACATCCGGGGCACTCAATAGCAAGTCACCCGACGTGTGGGGATTCCCAACCGGCTCGCAGTCGGCTATTTTGGCGAGGAACGTTCATCCGTCGGGGAAAGTGATCTGGTGCCGGAAAACCTTCTCAGCATTGGCAAGGCTCGTTGTGGGCCGGGGCAGCCGTTGCTGTTCATTGCCGGCCCGTGCGTGATCGAATCGGCCGATCTGGTGTTCCGCGTCGCCGACCGGCTGCAGGAAATCGCCGCCGAGCAAGGGGCGGCGATCGTCTTCAAGGCGAGTTTCGACAAGGCGAACCGCACCAGCATCGAGAGCTTTCGCGGGCCGGGACTGGAGGCAGGGCTCGATGTGCTCGCCCGGGCCAGGGAGCGAACGGGCCTGCCGGTTACGACCGACATCCATACCCCCGAACAGGCGGAACCAGCAGCCGCCGTCTGCCAGATCCTGCAGATTCCCGCGTTTCTGGCGCGGCAGACCGACCTGATCGTGGCCGCCGCTGAGGCGGCCGCGCGGCACGGAAGCATCGTGAACATCAAGAAGCCCCAGTTCATCGCACCGGAAGATGTCGTCCACGCCGTCCGCAAGAGCGAACAGGCGGGTTGCCCACGGGTCCTGCTGACCGAGCGGGGGACGACGTTCGGGTACGGGCGGCTGGTCAACGACATGCAGGCAATCCCGGTCATGCAGTCGCTCGGCTGCCCGGTGGTTTTCGACGCCACACACAGCGTTCAGCGGCCGGGCGGCAGCCGCACCGGAGGGGCGAGAGAGATGGTGCGTCCGCTGGCGAGGGCCGCCGTCGCCTGCGGATGCGACGGCATTTTCCTGGAGACCCACCCGGATCCCGACCACGCACTCAGCGATGGTCCCAACATGTGGCCCCTGAACGACGTAAGCCTGTTATTCGAGGAGTTGGCCCAGTTTCGAGAACTGGCCAACGCCCATCCGCCCGTCTCAGCCGCAACAATTCCCACCGCGACGGATTCCTCTGCGACGGATTCCTCTGCGACATAGAGCGGTGGCCACTTTTCATTCCCGTTTGTCGATCTGACTCATCATGCCGAAACCCGTGTCTCATTCTCGCCTCTCCGGCTCCGTCAGGGCGTCGCGCGGTTTGCGAAGGAATTCTCGCGACGCACAGTCTCGTTCCCCGCACATTCGCAGTTGGTCCAGGATCGCCGTGCTGGTGTTGCTGGCGCTGCTGCCCCTTTCCTCCTGCCGCAAGGCTCCGCCGCCAAAGGCGGACGAGGGAGCGGCTGCCGCGACCGGCTCGGTGGCGACTCCGGAACAATGTGAGCGCACACTCGACAACCTCCTGGACGGGCTCGCACCGGGACGCTTCGGCATCAGTTCGGACCGCGGGGTTTTGGTCGACACGCTCAACAACTGGAACGCGCAGTGCGCGGATCCGGATGAGTTTTCCTCGACCGAAGAGGATGCTGCGCTTCGCGCGAAGCTGCTGCCGGAAGATGTCTATGCACTGACGGCACACGTGCGGTTCACGGATCAGGATGCCGGCTACTTTCGCAACGTCATGCTCGTGCGAGACATGGTGGATGCGACCCTTCTGGACGAACGGGCCGATTTGCAGAGGGCGGTCTCTCTGTTCTATAAGGTGGTTCGGACGATTGACCTCCGGCACCCGGAGACACGGCCCCCCATTTTCGGACCCTACGAAACGGCCCTGTTTGGCAAAGGAACAGCGGCCGACCGTGCCTGGTTGTTCGGGATGATGCTCCGGCAGTTGCGTCTCGATGCGGTCGTGATTCGGCCGCGGTCGGCTGACGCGGGCGAGTCCCGTTCGTTTCTCGTGGGCGTAATCGTCCCGGTGGAGGGCGTGTATCTGTTCGACCTCCAACTGGGACTGCCCATCACCGCGCCGTCGGAAGCGGACGGCTTGCCACTCCCTCGCAACCCGATCACGCTTGCCGAGGCTCGGGAAAATGACGCCGTGTTCCGTCAGTACGACATGCGTGGCATGACATTCCCCGTCAAGGCTGGGCAACTGGCCGATGTGGCTGTCCTCGCCATCGGCGAGAACAGCACCTGGGCCCCCCGGTTCGGATCGTTGCAGGCGGCGCTGACGGCGCCTCTCGAAGCCTATGACGGCCTGTTGACGCACACGTTTCGCGAACACGGGCTGTTCGAACGGCTCGTCATCGCCGGAAGCGAAGGCCTGTGGGATGAACAAGCCGTCGGAATCTGGGACTACCCCGACAGTGTCTACCGCGACGCCCCACAGATGACGAAAGACGAGCAACAGCAACTGCTGTTGCAAGCGCGAGTCCTGACCGGGCCGATTAGCGTGCGGCCCGAAGAACGGGACGGCAAAGTTGTGCCCGTCTTCAGTCAGCCCAAGCAAAACCTGCGCCAGGCACGGGTGCGGCATCTCCAGGGAGACTACAAACCGGCCCTGGGCGTCTACCTGAAGACGCGGCTGGCCGCCAAGAGGGTGCTCGACAAATCCATCCCGGAGAACATCATTGGCTCCGATTGGTGCGCCTACTGGGCCGCCCTGGCCCAATACGACCAGGAAGACTTCGACGTCGCCGCAGAGACAGCCGAACAATACCTCAAGACGCCCGGTGAGTGGATCGCGGCGGCCATCGGGCTGCGAGCAAAGGCCCTGGCCTACGAAGGCCAGTTTCGCGCGGCAGCCAATACCCTTGTGAAAGAGCCGATCCAGTCGCCACAGCGGGCGGGCGACCAATGGCTGGTCCGCCACTGGAGAAAGCTCGCCAAAGCCGCCAGCCAAGCCAGGCAGGCCGAATCGGTCGCCGAAAAGAATCCCCAACCCCCAACTGACGAACCAGCGGCCAAACCAACGACCGAACCTCCGCCCACCAGCAAGCCGCAAACCGACAAACCGCAATCCGGCGAGCCGCAAACAGCCGAGGAACAGCCACCGGATCCGGAAGCCCGGCCGAAACAATCCCCCGACGACTTGCCGCCCGGCGAAGCACGTCCCGATCCCCGCTTCGAAGACGAACCGTCCCGCGACGAATCGGCGGACGATGAGGCGTAATGCGTCAATGTTCAGGTCGATTGCTGGAGTTCCGGCTTTGGCCTGCCGCGAAGCAGCCTGAAGGCTGAACTCCAGCAAGCGGCCTCACGATTGAAGCACCGCAGGTTCCGCTTCTCCATCCCGGACCATCGACGCTCCGTCCTTCTGAACACCGCCCGCTCATGGAATGGCTCAAACGTCGCTGGTTCCTCGTCGGTCTGCTGCTGCTGATTCCCTCCGGGCTGCTCCTCGGCACCCGGTTGTCGGCGGAAAATGTCCGGCAGGTCGAGGAGATCACCGGGCCGCGGGCGACGTCGTATCTCGTCGCACTGATCCTGTTTTTGATGTCGTTCAGTCTCGACAGCCGCCAGTTGGGTCGCTCGCTGCGGCGTCCGGGACCGGTGCTGTTCGCCTGTCTGTCCAACTACGGCCTCGTCCCGTTGCTGGCGTGGCCGTTGATGCGCCTTCAGCGACTGGACGATTTCGCGCTCGGACTGATGATCGCCGCGACCGTTCCCTGCACGATGGCGGCTGCGTCGGTCTGGACCCGCAAAGCCCACGGCAACGACGCGGTCTCGCTGCTGGTGACCATGCTGACCAACGGGCTGTGTTTCATCTTCACGCCGCTCTGGCTCAGCGTGGTCATCGCCTCGACCTTCGAGTTTGACGCAACCGCGATGGTCCGCCGCCTGATCGTCTCCGCCCTCATCCCGGCCACGCTTGGCCAACTGGCGCGGCTCAGCCCCCGGCTGCATCGTTTCGCCACCACCTACAAACCGGCCGTCGGCGTCGTCGCGCAAGTCTGCGTGCTGCTGATTGTGTTTGCTGCGGCCTTCCTCAAGGCAGGCCCCCAACTTGGCAGTTCGGAAGACCTCGGCTTCGGTCCGCTGGCTGTCGCCATCGTCTGGCTGAGCTGTATCGCCGTCCACCTGGTCGCCATGTTCCTCGCCTGGCACGGCGGACGCCTGCTTGGCTTCACCCGTGCCGACCGCATCGCCGTCGCGTTTGCCGGCAGCCAGAAAACGCTCCCCATCGGCCTGTTAGTCGCCAACCATTTCGGCGGCTTCGCCCTCTTCCCCATGCTGATGTACCACGCCAGCCAACTCTTCATCGACACCGCCATCGCCGACCGCATGGCATTGGGTAGGGACGAAGCCGCTGACAATGACAATGCTCGCCCTTGAGTAGCCACATGGCGACTTGTACAATGCCATATGTCAATATCTGGCAGGACAAGCGATGAAAAACGTATCTCGAATGAGAAAGTACCTCGGAGGTGCCAGAATCATCGGCACCCCCCGGACGGAATTGGACTTCGTGTCCATCATCAGAAAGGGATTCCCCTACTCGGTTTTCACGTCGCTGCGCGATCGCACGGGTCTCAGCGAAGAGGTCCTGTGCAGCTCGTTGAGGATCGCTAAGCGAACCGCTGCCCGTAGAAAGAGCAGCGCGACTCGTCTGAAGCCAGCGGAATCGGAACTTCTTTTCAGGCTGGCGCGCGTGCTGGCCGCCGCGACAGACGTCCTTGAGTCTGAGGACAAGGCGAGAGCATGGCTCACGTCCGAGAATCGGGCATTGGGCGGCTCACAGCCCATTCAACTTCTGGATACGGGTCTCGGGTTCCAGGAGGTGATGGATGTGCTCACCCGCATCGAATACGGGGTGCATAGCTGATGCAGGTGTGGCGGATCTGCAAGAGGCAACATGTCTCCGACGCGTTTAGCGGCATCGGTGCCGAAAAATCCGGCGGTCGCTGGAACCACAAAGGCCGGCGGATGGCCTACACGTCTTCCAGCCTGTCACTGGCGGCTCTGGAACTGTTCGTGCATCTCGAACCGAACCTGATCCCGGACGACCTGTACTCCGTGTCCGCGACGATTCCTGACGCAGCCTCGAAGCAGCGGCTCTCCGCCAAAGACCTTCCCAAACACTGGCGCGACTATCCCGCTCCAACGGAGCTTCGAGAGATCGGCACTCAGTGGCTCCAGAAACAACGATCCCTCGTGCTCGTTGTCCCCTCAGCGGTGAATCCCGTCGAAACCAACTGCCTGCTGAACCCCACCCACCCCGAATTCGCCACGATTACAGAAATCACCACACAACCGTTCCAATTCGACCCGCGAATGTGGAAGTCGCGGTGAACGATCCCATTTGGCCTTCCCAGATGCGATTGATGTTCGGGAAGTTGTAGTATCGCGTTCGCCTTTTGCTGCGGGCTCTCTTTCGGAGTCCGTGAATGCTCCGCTATACAGCACACAATGGGCCTCTCTGCTCGATTTCCGTCTTAACGTGCTTTTCCAGTTTGTCCATGATTTGGAGAACCTGGTTGATGTGGGACACGGCCAACTGAGCCATCTCCTCACGGTGAGATTGTGCCCCACCATACATGATTGAATCAAGAATCTTGTTCGCCAGCCAAAAGTTGTGCCATACCACTTGAACCTGTGACGGACTGAGGCGAATCTCCGGCCACCCAATAGGCCTAGACTCATCGCGTGCTGGGGTGGAGATCAGAGCGATGGGAGATCGCAAGAAGTCCTCCATTGCCGAGAGTCGAAGACGGCGAAGTGGAATGACACATTTCCCGTTTTCGTGACGCCCGTCAACCATCTTGTTGATGACTTCAGCTTCATACCTGTCATGAGAGAATTCGAGCAAGAGACCGTTCAACCGAGCCAGATCATCCTGCCGTGTGCCAGATACCTTGCCGCGATCAAGGGAGATGAGAGACTTGCCATCCAGGAGCCGGACATTCGCACCATATTGCGAGATCAGAGAGTTGAAGTATTGCTGCTGTGCTGGTTCAGAAATGGAACCTCCGTTGACGACGTAGAATGAGCTGATCCTTTCATCGGTTCCGGTATGCGGATGCCGAAAAGGATTGTTGAATGCCTGCTTGCAATCTTCGATCAGTTCACCGGCACCAGAAAGGCCAATGCTTGCTACATATTTCGCCTGTAGGCCGTGATACTGAACGTGTCCAAATCGGTCGATCTCGGCGAAGACGACGTCCTTTCCGAATTCGTGCGTCCCGTGATAGTTGGCAACCATCACAAAGCCGAGCCGTTGAAGCAGTGGTATGATCAATTCATTGACGAACTGCAATTCGTTCTCGAACTGAAACTCGGAAGGAAAAGCCATCGCACTGTCTTCCGCGCTGTCTCGAGATGAAATCACCTGAGCCAAGGCTTGCCAGAATGTCGCATACGGCGTTCCGGTTTCCCGACCCTAATGCGAAACGATTCACCCAAGAATCGGCAACAATTCGTGTGAACCGTGCTGGACCTCACGGGTGACGATCGTGCCGATGAGGGTGGTTTGGGTGCAGTCGTGGAGGGTGATGTCGGCCAGTGTGCCGGCGAGACGGGGGTTGCCGTCGAAGACCACGATGCGGTCGCACTTAGTGCGGCCGACGAGTTGCGTTGTTGGCTGCTGGCTGTTGGCTGTTGGCTGTTGGCTGGTTCCTGTTCCCTGATCCCCGCCCCCGGTTCCCTGGCCGCTGCTCGCGCCGTCGTGCCAGCCGGGGAGGGCGCTCGGCGTTGCCTCGCGGCTAACGGACCATTTGCTGGGGCCTTCGACGAGCACCTGGACCGTCTGACCGATCAGCGCGGCGTTGTCCTCCTCGCTGATCTCGTTCTGCAGGGCGAGCAACTCGTTGTTGCGGCGTTTCTTGACCTCTTCGGGGATGTCGTCCGCGTACAGGTCGAATGCTTTGGTGCCGCGGCGGGGGGAGTATTTGAAGATGAAGCTGTTCTTGAAGCGGTACTCGCGGACGGCGTCCATGCTCTTCTGGAAAGACTCTTCGCTCTCGCCGCAGAAGCCGACGATGAAGTCGCTGGAGACGGCACAGTCCGGAACGATTGCCCGGATGCGGTCCATCATGGCGGCGTAGTCGGCGGTGGTGTAGCCGCGCTTCATGCGGGCGAGGACGTCGTCGCAGCCGGACTGCAACGGCACGTGCAGGTAGTGGGCCACCTTGGGCAGATCGCGGACCGCTTCCAGCAGCTCGGTCGTCATGTCCTTGGGATAGTTGGTGACGAACTTGATCCGCTCGATGCCCGGCGTGTCGTGAATGAGTTCCAGGAGTTGGCTCAAGCCCAGGGGTTGCGACCCTTGGGCTTGTTGGGATTTGTACGAGTTAACGGTCTGCCCGAGCAGCGTGACTTCCTTCACGCCTTGTTCGGCGAGAGTGAGGACTTCGCGGGCGATGTCGCCGGGCGGACGGGACTGTTCCGGGCCGCGCGTGTTAGGGACGACGCAGTAGGTGCAGAACTTGTCGCATCCGATCATGATGCGGACGTACGCCTGCCACGGAGACGGCCGCATCTGCGGATCGCGGAGCGGGTCGTAACTCTCAAAACTGCCGGCGACCTGCGCGCGATTGCCCTCTTTTCTGCCGAGCGAAACGGCAAGCCTTCGCTTGCGGTTTCGCCGCACATCGTCCACCAGTTGGGGGATGTCGGCCAGTTGCCCGGTCCCGACGACCAGATCGACGTGCGGCGCCCGCTGGAAGACACGTTCCTTTTCCTGTTGGGCCATGCAGCCGATGACGCCGATCACTTTCGCCGGGTTGGCCCGCTTATTGTGCTTGAAGCGTCCGACCGAGCTGTACGTCTTCTGCTCGGCCAGTTCCCGGACGCTGCACGTGTTGAACAGGACGGTATCCGCCTCCTTGGGGTCGTCCGTCAGCTCGTAGCCCTGTTGCCGCAGGGCCGCAACGACCAGTTCGCTGTCGAGCACGTTCATCTGACAGCCGACGGTTTCGATGTAGAGTTTACCGTTGTGGTCGCTCATTTCTCACCAGGGAGACACAGAGACACAGAGGTTGCACGAAGGGCTGAGTGTGATGGAATTGCGAAGGCGACACAAGATCGGCCAGCGGTTGGAGTTCAGCCTTCAGGCTGGTCGAGGCAGGCTCAAGCCGGGTGCATCCGCTCACTGGTGGGGGGTGGCTGGGGCGATCTGACACTGCTGATGAGTCAGCCGCTCGGAACTCTGGGGCTGTGGACAGTGAACGAGCGACGTGACGGCCCCAGTGCTCGGTCTCAGGACGCGTTTCCGTTGCCTCAACAGCGCCCCAGCCACCCTGAAATGAGCGAGCACCACCATCCAACGGATACACCCACTCAAGCCTGAACTCCAACACGGGATTGCCCTCAGTGACCGGACAGGACACAATCAGGTTCGCATTTCTCAGGCCCCGTGGAGTCTCCCCATGCGATCGCCTTGCCGACTGCCGAGCCTGCTGCTCGTCACCCTTGCCACGCTTGCGGTTTCGCAGCGGTCCCCAGCCTTCGACGACCTCAGCCTCATCCTGCGCCACCGGGTGGAAACCGCCGAAGGATCCGGGCGGTACCACACGCTCACGCGGCAGGAAACCTGGGACCCGGCGAAGACGGCGATCATTGTGTGCGACATGTGGGACCTGCACCACTGCCTGAATGCGGTCCGGCGGGAAGGCGAGTTCGCCCCGCGTCTCGAACAACTGCTGCAATCGGCCCGCGAACAGGGCGTGACCATCATTCATGCCCCCAGCAGTTGCATGGACTTTTACGAAGGCCACCCAGCCCGCCAGCGCGCCCAGGCGGCTCCCCCAGCAGCCAATCTGCCCCATGAAATCGGTGCCTGGTGCCATCGCATCCCGGAAGAAGAACGGGGCAAGTATCCGATCGACCAATCGGACGGCGGCGAGGACGACGACGTTGCCGAACACGCTGAGTGGGCCGCCAAACTGGTCGCGATGGGCCGAAATCCCAAAGCCCCCTGGAAGCGGCAAATCGACGTGCTCACCGTCGACGCTGACCGCGACTTCATCAGTGACCAGGGAGACGAAGTCTGGAACATTCTTGAAGACTGCGGCATCGACAACGTCATCCTCACCGGCGTGCACACCAACATGTGCGTCCTCGGCCGCCCGTTCGGCCTGCGGCAACTCGCCAAGAACGGCAAACATGTGGTCCTCATGCGGGACCTCACCGACACCATGTACAACCCACAGGCGTGGCCGTACGTCAGCCACTTCACCGGGACCGATCTCATCGTCGGGCACATCGAAAAGTTTGTCTGCCCGACGATCACCAGCGACCAACGGATCGGCGGCGAGCCGTTCGTCTTCCAGCACGACACCCGCCCGCACGTCGTGTTTCTCATCGGCGAAAAGGAGTACCGCACGAACGAGACGCTGCCCCGGTTCGCCCTCGAACAACTCGGCAAGGATTACCGCGTCAGCTTCGTCTTTGCTGACACCACAGACCGCAACCAGTTCCCGGGCATCAAGGCTCTCGAAGATGCTGACATCCTGTTCGTCAGCGTCCGCCGCCGCACACCGCCGCCGGAACAGCTCGACGTCGTCAGGCAACACGTCGCCGCCGGCAAACCGGTCGTCGGCATTCGCACCGCCTCCCACGCCTTCACCCTTCGGGGCAAACCAGCCCCCGCAGGACTGGCATCATGGCCCGAGTTCGACGCCCAGATCTTCGGCGGCAACTACTCCAACCATCACGGCAACAAACTGATCGCCACGGTCAACATTATCCCGGAACACGCCGGCCACCCGATCCTCGACGGCGTGGCCACGGCTGCGTTCACGTCCGGTGGCTCCCTGTACGTCGTCACCCCCCTCGCTGCCGGCACCAGCCCGCTGCTGATGGGCCGCGTCGCAGGCCACGGCCCCGAACCAATGGCCTGGACCTTCACCCGCGCCGACGGCGGCCGCTCCTTCTACACGTCCCTCGGCTACCCCGACGACTTCCAAACCCCCGCCTTCGTCCGCATCCTCAAGAATGCCATCGACTGGGTGGCGGAAGAGACTCGTGCCGACAAGGCTTCGGCAACCGCGGATCAATGTCGAATTCGTCGGCGAAGCGGCGTGTCAGTGTGCTACGTACGCATGGGACGTCATGTGGCGGTTGCACTCTGAATTCACGAAACACGGCCCGTGGAACACACCAGGTTGCCGGAGCGCGTACTTCACACACCCGACGAATAATCCGGGCGAAGGCCATCGCATGTCGTACAAACAACGATCGACGAAATGGGCGATTCAGACCACGTACGCCAGCGAGCCCACGCGGTATGAATGCCCGCAGTTCGGTGAAGCCGTCAACCTGGACTGCTTCTTCACGCTTGATGCGCCGCAAGGAGCCGAGGGATTTCTGGGCCCTTGCTCTTGCCAGGTTCGCTGCAACGTCGCCGACCGATGCCCTGCGCTGGCAAAGGGCAACTGCCCGCTCACCCGCGGCCGGGGAGACGTGCTCAACGACATGAGGATTTCGGTGCTCGCCGGAGAGCGGTCACTGCTGTTGGAAGATGACGGGACGGTCTTCGAAGTCGGCGAGGTTCGACCGGACGGACATGTCATCTGGTTCGGCCAGACCACGGTGAGCGGTGACGGAACCGCCCGGCAGCCGCAGTGACGCAACGCCCGCTTGGCCAACCGCGCGTCCCGATGAATGCGATTCGGTTCCGATCGGCAAAGCCGGATCGGCATGGCTGTTTCTTAGCCCTATTCGCCGGGCGCCGGCAGCAGGTCGATTCCGTCGTGATTGGGTCGCACGCGCAAGCGAATCGACCAGATCGCTTCGGTCTTCGCATCCTTGGTGGAGTGCCCGCCGGTGTGGATGTAGGCCGCCCAGACAGTGCCGTCCGCCAATTCGACCGCTTGGCCGTAGCCGTACACGGAGGGGTCGACCGCGAATCCCCACTTCTTGTGGGGGCAGTTCCAAGTCTGGCCGCCATCCGTGCTGAGCATCGCACGCAATCCGCCTTTTCCGTAAGACCCGTGGAGGCACAACAGCGTCCCGTCTCGCAGAGTCATCAACCGCGGCTCGAACAGCCGGATGCCAAAAGAGACAGGCTCGGTCCAAGAACGGCCCCCATCATCGGACCAGGCGATGTCCCCCTCGGGACGCGCGACGAATACAAGGCGGCCGTCCGGAAGCTGTGTCACCCCAGTTTCGGACATCTCATGGTCTGTCAACACGACCGAGAGGAATTCCCAAGTGTCGCCGCGATCAGCCGAACGGCAGAAGGCGACCCTGTCGTGCTCTGCACCCTCGGTCCTGCCGTAAACGCAAATGAGCGCCGAGCCATCTTGAAGTTCGATGATCGGCCCATCCGTGGCGTCGAACACAAACGGAACCGGCAATCGCTTCGGCTCCTGCTCCCAGGTTTGGCCGTTGTCGAAAGAGCGGATGATTCCCGTGAGAGTCGTCTTGCTTGGATCACGGGTGAGATCGGTGCCGCTCGGACCGGGATACGTAAACAGACTACAGAGAATCGTGCCGTCTTGCAGTTGGCAGAAGTTGGGAGCGCGGTCGTCCGCAGGCGTGTCGAGGAGAACGGCGGGCTTGGACCACGTCTTCCCGCCGTCCGTGGAACGGATAATTTCAGCGCGACCGCCGCGCGGGGCGTCAATGTCGGTCGGCATGCCAATCTTCTTCCACTCTTCCATCGCCGCCGGGTTCGCCGCGAAGTAGGCAGTCGGCGGCGAGGCATGCCAGTAACCAGAAGAAAAGCCGACGAGCATCGTGCCGTCCCGCAGCACGATCGGCGACTGCCAGCCGACAAAACCACCATAGCCGGGATAGGGGTCGGGCTGGTTCACGCCGGGACCAACCAGCATGCGGCGGCACTCGCGATAGTCTCCGGCAGGACCGCCGCCGGCAATGACCTTCACAACAGGAGCCTTCGTGGCGGTTGCGTCCTGTGCCAGTACTACGGGCGTTGTGCACAGCGTGGAAATCGCAAACAGTACGATGATCTTCATCTCGAAACCTCAAGGTGAACTGCCCCCGATTTGGTGGGCGCGGGATTCGGGTTAGTCAGTTCGGCGATTCTGGTGGAATGGTCCTTGGAGGAGTTGCCTTCGTTGGATCCGGTGCGGAGGCGGCAACCACCAATCTCGCTTCCGGTGCCGGGGGGTGATCGCCGAAGGCACAGTGCGGACGGATTGTAATGTACTCCTGTCGCCAACGTTCAATCAGCACGTTGGCCTCCAATCAGGTAACGAACTGCTCCACATCCAACCGTTCAGACCGCAACGTACCGTTGAAGGACTTGTTGTCGCCATTCTCCCACGGACTGCCCGGTTCGAAAGACAACGTCTTCACACCCACGCGCCTGAGCCATTCGGTGACCTGGCGCGCCGGGTGACGCTCGGTCGCGCCTCTTGCGCCGACAACGACTCTAACGGTTATACGCTTTGCGACGATTGCGTGCAGCAGTCATCCGGCCGACGTTCCCGTCTGCCGGCGACTTGGGAATACGCACGGCACCGAGAATACCGGATGAACCGATTCGCCCAACGAAACCGAATCTGGCAATTCTCCGGATGAAACTCGTGGAGGCCCGTTCATTTCCCGCCTCTGGTTCGCCTAAGACGCCGGATGCTGCAACGTCATTCCAATTCTGCCGATCTTTCCAGCAGGTCCGCTCGCATCGCTATTTCTCGAATGTCGGGTGAAAGTGATTCATCCGATGTTACGAACGATCCGAATGACCGCACTCGTTTTGACGGTGTCGCCTGGGTTGAATCGAACCGGACCGGGCTGCCTGCCATGCGGTTCAGCGGGAGCCGGTCAGTGCGCGGCACGCGGCTGCTTTGATGGCCTCTGGATTCGTAGAAGCCCGTGCGGGAACGTCCCGTGCCAAGCAAGCGATCGTCGACGACCTGGACCTCACGCAGTTCTATCAAGGGATGGCCAACGGAGGCGCCGGACGCACGTTCAAGCCGGGCGGCAAGCTCGACGATCAGTTCATCTTTTCTGCCGGGGCGAAGAGGAGCACTGTTGCTGCCGGCATCGTCAGTGAATTGTCGGACCGCAGCGTCACTGTTGGGGCTGCGAGGCGACCAACTTCACTTCGCACAATTCAATCACTGACGTAGTGGGTTTTCGTCATGAATCGATCGACACTGCTGCTGGCTGTTTTCGCGCCTTGCGTCGTTCGCGGCGTGTTGTCGGCACCCGTCCAGGCTCAAACGGGCAGCCGGATTCCGGCGGCGAGGAGGGAATCCGAAGTGCCTGCAGCCCACGCCGAAGTCGATCGCCTCTTCGGTCACGACGCATCCTGGATCCAACCGGCCGGCCACCTGTCTTCCGGGAGCGGATGCTGTGATGAGGGCTGCCTGCCGTGTGATTCACCGGGAGCGAACCCGTCCGCGGGACACGCCAGCTGCGATGATCTCTGGACCCGCTCTAGCCTGACAAACGGCCTCTGGGGTGCCGGGAAGAAGCTGGCCGAGAATGGAATCGTTGCCGACCTCCAACTGACGCAGTTCTACCAGGGCGTTTCCAGTGGCGGCAGCGAGCAGAACTTCGAATACGGTGGCAAGCTCGACTACCAGTTCACCTTTCTAGGCGAGAAACTCGGGCTGTGGAAAGGATTCACGACGATCATGCACGCCGAGACGCGATTCGGCGAGGACGTCAACGCCGACGCGGGTGCTCTTGCCCTCCCCAACGCGAACATGTTGTTTCCGCGACCGGGAGCGCATGAGACTTCGATTTCCGGGCTGTTGTTCATGCAAGCCCTCAATGAGAGGTTCGCCCTGGCGGCGGGAAAGTTCAACCTCCTCGACCTTTGGCACATGATCTATCCTCACAGCGGCCGTGGTATCGAAGGGTTCATGAACACCTCCCTGCTTGCACCGATTCCGATCATCCGTACCACAAACCTGTCCATCAACGGAGCAGGTGCGATGGTGATGGAAGGCAAACAGATTCAAGGCGCCGTGCTCGTGTACGACACGAACAACTCGTCGACCACGGCCGGATTGGACAATCTGTTCGACGAAGGTGCCGTCCTGCTTGGATACTGGAGATTCTTCACCGACATCGGCGGTTTGCCTGGTTCGCACGCGTTCATGGGAAACTGGAGCAGTCGGACGTACACCTCCGTTGACCCCGCCAGTTGGGCAATCATCCCCGGGCAGGGACTCGTTCCCGGACAAGAGACCGGTTCATGGACCCTCACCTATCTCCTCGACCAGGTGCTGTGGGCTGACCGCTGCAACAAGGAACGAAACCTTCGTCTGTTCAGCCAGTGGATGCTTGCGGACGGAAACCCCAACCTCTACCGCTGGAGCGGAAACGTCGCGATTCAGGGCACCGGCCTCGTGCCCGGACGGGACGCCGACACCATGGGAATCGGCTATTTCTACGACGGACTCAGCGGCGACTTCAAACGGTTGCTGACCCCCGTTGTGGCACTGCAAGACACCCAGGGCATCGAAATGTACTACAACGCAGCCATTACACCCTGGTTTCATCTGACGGCCGACTTGCAAGTCGTCGACAACCAGAACGTCACCGACGACGCAGCGGTTATTCCCGGCCTCCGCGCGAACATCAGATTCTAATCGGAAAACAAACCAGTCGGTTGAACATGACGTTCGCGGATTCTCTGACAACACACCGCTCGAGTTTCGGTCGAATTGTCCCCCTTGGCTGAGCGTGATTCCACATGACCTTAAATCGACCGACATGGGCGGCCGTCGGCTCGCTGATGATTGCTTTCGGTGCGTCAGCGTTGACACAAACAGTGAGTGCGCAATCGATTTCAGATTGCGCCGCGGAGGGACGCCGACCTTTCGCAGACCCGCTGTTTCAGACGACGGGCCACGAGTGTCGAATTTGCTCGTCAGCACTCCATCTTGGTGACTGGGAAGGTAGCCGCAGCGAACAAAACGCAGTGACTGGCGACTGGTGGGGCGCCCGCCCGTCACTCGAAGAACGGGGGATCACGTTTGACGCGGCAGTCACTCATACGCACCTCAATCTGAAGTAGCGCGTTCGACGTAGGGGGCGGCGCAGACGGTCTTCATGAGGTCTTCGTCGAGGACGGCGGTTTGCCATGCCGTCACGGCGGCGGCTTCGAGGGCGTCGTAGTCCGCATAGGCGCGGTTGCTCCAGTAGTGGCTCTTGAGGGAGTGCCAGAGGTTCTCGATCGGGTTGAGTTCGGGACTGTACGGCGGCAACTGCACCAACGTGACATTGGCCGGCACGCGGAGGGCCTTGGCGGTGTGGAAGCCGGCTCCGTCCCACAACATCACCGCATGTTCGCCCTCGAGAATCGTCGTTGAGAACTGCTCCCGAAACGTGTTGATGATTTGCGTGTTCAGCTGCGGACTGAGCAGGCCCTCGGCGTGTCCCGTTTCGGGGCAGACCGCGCCCATCACCCACAGGTATTCGTATTCGGTCTGCCGCATGGCTGTGGGGCGCGAGCCGCGCTGAGCCCAGACGTTGGTCGTCGTCCCCTGCTGCCCGAACCGCGACTCATCTTGAAAGTAGACCCGCAGTTGCTGGCCGGGATGCTCGGCGGCGATCGCCTTGATCCGATCGGGCCACTCATCCCGAAAGGCTTGCATCGCCGCCGGGTCGTTCTTGCGATGCCGCGGCCGTGGTCGTAAGTAGCTGTCGCCGAGCCGATGCAGCAGCCAGTACACGCTCGACAGGGAACGCAGCAGCCCGAACTCTTCGGCCAGAATGCGCTGGACGTCTTTGCCGCGCAGCGAGCAGACCCCGTCCTTGTCGTTCGGGCCGGCATCCACCCGCTCGCAGACGGCCGCCTGCTGCTCTTCGGTCAGCGGCAACTCGGACTTCTGGCCCCGCAAGTCGTCGAGGCCCGCCAGCCCCTGCTCGTTGTCTCGGGCGACCCAACGCTGGCAGATGCGTCGCGACAGCCCGCCGCCCATCGCCACGGTCGGCGCCGCCCAACCCTCCCATCCCAGGATGACGATTCGCAACCGCCGCGCCCGATCAGCGTTCTTCTCGGCTCGCTCCAGCCGCTTCAGCTCTTCGAGCGGCAGATGAGACTCAACAGGCATCACGACCTCCGTGCCCAGGACAAGTCACGCCAGTCTGATGGGCAAACTGGGAGGGCGCAATGGAATGCGCGCTACTTCAGATTGGAACGCGTATGAGACACCGGTTCCTGTTGACGCTGCGATCGCACACTCGCCGAACGTTTCCGCCACGTATCCAAGCCGCTGCGTGACACCGCCAAGACTTCGCACGAGCAACGGCCGCTGCCGACCGATGAGGGAGGAGGCAGGCGGGAGGCGGTCGCGTGCAAACCGCCATTCTTCGCGATGCTGTTCGATGAACTCGAACCTCAGGGCTTCTCGCTCGCGAAGGCCCCGCAGGGGCTTCAAACCGCCTGCGGCGGGCCGTCGCTTTGTTCGGAGGTCGCGCTCCCTCCGCAGCCGCTTGTTCTCCGCCCGCAACCGGGCCGGCTCCAGGCGTTCCTCCTCCGTCAGATCCTGTTCCTCGGCTGCTTCGGTCGTGAACGTCCGCTTCCACGTCCGCAGCAGATTCGCGTGAATGCCCAGATTCCGGGCCGCCTCCGCCAGGGAATATCCCTGGCCGGTCACCAGCGTCACGGCCTCCCGCTGGAACTCCCCGCTGTGACTCCGACGCTTCGGCTTCGACATCTTCCCTTCTCCCCACGGGCAGCCAACGCTCTTCCCTGAGCGCCCACCATTCGTGGGGAAGTCCAGGCGAGGCCTTGCCGGCGGGGCCACCCGCGGTCATCATTTTTTCCCGACCGGCGACCCCTCCCGAAGTTTGTCGGGCAAGCTGGCAGGCGGTGTTCACTATCCGGAGTCAGACACTCTGCCGTCCGTGCAAGAGTTTTCCAGCCCGTGAGCGACTACACTCGACCGACGACGTGACCTGTTGGCTTGTTTCCGATGGAGAGAGGAGCGTGACGTGCAGCCTGTTCGATTCACTGCGTTTGTCGGAGCCGTGCTGTGTTTCTGGCTCTGGTCGGGTCATCGAGTCGCTGCTCAGCCGGCTTCCGCCCCGCCGGTTTCGGCTGAGCAGACGCGGCAGATCGGCGATCGGCTGGACCGGCTGGTGGAGGCGATGGCCGCGCTGCCGGACGACGCAGCGGCCGCCCGCTGGTTGCCGGACGTCGAAATCTGTGCGAAAGCGGCGGAGTGGATCGTGCGGCATGGGGAGTTCTCCAAGCCGGGCGACGTTGAAGACACGTTTGCCGCGCTGGCATTGGGGTTCGAGCGTTCAGCGGCTCTGCGGGAGGATGGCGGCTTCGACCGGCCATCCTGGCTGCGGGAGCCGGGAACGGTTGTGCTTGCTTACCGGTCGCGGGTCGATGGTTCGGTCCAACCGTACGCCCTGACGCTCCCTGAGGGGATTGATGCAGAGTCCTCCCGGCGTTGGCCACTGGTGATCAAGCTGCACGGCCGTCACCAGGCGCTGAACGAGGTCCGTTTCATCCGCCAGCATCAGGGGAAACCGCTCACAGAGCCGCGGGAATCGATCCAACTCGACGTGTTCGGCCGCACGAACAACGCCTACCGCTGGAGCGGGGAGACGGATGTTTTTGAGGCATTGGCGGACGTCCGACGCCGTTTTTCGATTGACGAACGGCGGATTACGCTGTGGGGCTTTTCGATGGGGGGCGCCGGAGCGTGGCATCTGGGGCTGCATCATCCTTCGCTGTGGTCGTCCGTGGGGGCGGGGGCCGGGTTTGTCGACTTCTATGAGTACCAGAACCATCCCGAACGTCTGCCGGAATATCAGCACTGGACGTTGCACATCTACGATGCGGTCGACTATGCGGCCAACCTGGCGAACGTGCCGTTCGTTACCTACGGCGGTGAACAGGACAAGCAACTGGCTGCGAGCCTGACGGTCAAGCTCGCAGCCCTCAAGCAGAACGTGCCGTTGCGTCTTCTGGTCGGAGCGGGCATGGGGCACAAGTTCGACGATGCGAGCTTCGCCGCGTTCACGGCGTTCCACGCGGAACACGCCGCCAAAGGGCGTCCCGAGCATTATGCAGACCCGCTGAAACAAGACCTGCGGTTCGTCACGTATACGCCCAAATACAACCGTTGCGAGTGGTTGACGGTCCTTGAGATGCGCGAGTTGTACGCCCCCGCCACCGCAACGAGCCGGGTCGACGAAGATGGCAACGTGCATTTGACAACGAACAACATCACCGCCCTGAGCGTCACGCGAGGCGTCCCGGGTCCGTTGACAATCGATCAGCAAGGGCCGTTTGAGGTGCCCACGGCAGACGATGAATCGCTCCCCCGTGTGACTTTTGTTCGCGATGCGGAGCGCTGGAGTCCCCTCAGCGATGATCAGGCCCGCCGATTCGATCGGAATCCGCAACTCCACAAACGTCACAATTTGCAGGGGCCGATCGATGATGCGTTCATGCAGCCGTTTCTGTGTGTGCAAGGGACCGGGACCCCTTGGTCGCGGCTTCATCAGGACTGGGCCAAATGGACGTTGGAGCGATTTGGGCAGGAGTTCGACAAGTGGCTGCGCGGACGAATCCCCGTTGTGAACGACGTCGATCTCACGGACGAGCAAATCGCCACGAAAAATCTGGTGCTGTTTGGCGACCCGGGCTCGAACGCGGTCCTGTCTCGCATTGCTGGCCGGTTGCCCATCGAATGGACGCGGGAGCGGCTGACGGTGCACGGGCAGCCGTACGATCCGGCCTCACATGGGGTTGTGTTGATCTTTCCCAACCCGCTCAATTCAGAGCGGTACGTGGTCGTCAATTCGGGCCACACGTTCCATGAGCGCGACTTCCGTGCGTCCAATTCGTGGCTGTTCCCCAAACTGGGCGACATCGCTGTGATCCGCTTCTCACCCGATTCCTATGGCAGCTACCAAGAGCAGACCATCTGGGCGGATTTGTTTGATGCCGGATGGAAACTCCCCGAATAGGGCTACCAACACCCATCATTTAGCCGCACTTGGCGTCAAGAGAATTTCACGAACGCATTGAACGTCTGGTTATCTGCTAAGAGATGGCTCTGGGTTAACATAATCACCGGAAATCCGGTCGCGAGTCAGAGTAGCATCCCTACGACGACTCGTCGGAGACAACTCTGATCTGAAAACTTCCGATGATGTACTCGATACCCAGTGGTTCCGCAAATTCATCAACAGGCCGAGGCGTGACGACGAGTCGTGTTTCGTAGACGCCGGTCCGTAGTGGGGCCATGGTTTTTCCGAAAAATGCGGCATGATCCGGTGGACGGCGTCGCACACGTGCGGCGGCGATTGAGAAATCACGGTATCCGGGATCGTGTGATGACTTGGCAAGGATCATCAACTGCAGGTTCAGTCGGGGCAGGTGCGAGGTTGATTCGCTCTGTCGTTGCATCTCACGAATCGACCTTCCTTGAAATAGAGGAGACCACCACCATTCGTTCAGAGCCACCGCCAACCGCCCCTGGAAACCGAGTGGCTCGCCGGCAATCACTTGCAGGCTGTTGGACGTTGCGAGTTGTCCATTCACAAGCAATTCGTCCAACCGAACGAGATCCGTGGCCGATAGTTCCGGCTCATCCGGCGGGACAGCCTCGCCGAATGCATACCAGTCGGTGTGGACGTAGAAGACAGCAAGTCCGATGGCAACGATGAGGCTGCTGATCCCCCACGCGGCTCGTGGATTCATCGCTGTCACCGATTATCGGGCCTCAGAATTCGGAGACACTCTCATTTCCGTTTCGCGATCCCAAGGCGCGCCACGTCTCCAGGTCGACGGAATTTGAAAAAAAGTGTACGGATCCATCCGCCATCAAAACGTTGACTCCGCCAACATGCCCACTGGTCGGCGGGACTGCAGACTGAAAGACGTCAACGGGGCCCGCAGGGCCATTGCAACAACCCGCTCGGTTAGGAGGTACGAGATGGTTGTACCGGGCTTCTTGTCGGCCGAGCCTTGCCGCCCCCCACGACCCACATTGTTTGGTATCCTCCTTGATCGTGAGGGAAAGGCATTCGGCGGCGAATGCGAGTTCCTCGCCGGGAGCATATTGATTGGTAATGTGCCATGTGTATCGGACCGATTCTCTGCGCCGTTCCGATGGGGCAGAGATAAGTCCTGCATCTTCATAGGAAATCAATCGTTCTCCGAATAGCGCGGTTTGGGAGAGTCCGTCAGGCAGATTCCGAAACAGCGTCGGCTTCAGTCCAAGCTTAATACGGATGCCGTTTGCCGGAGAAATGGATGAACCGTCATTGATGATGTAAGAGAAATTGCGCGACCGTGACTGAGCCAAGACATCATCCGGACAGATGAAAACAGACGGACCGGGAGGCATCTCATTCAACGGCCCACCGGCGTCAATCCGGACCTTCAACGCCGCGTCCTCAATTTCCGGTAGTAACTCGTACAACGAACGCAACGTTCCGGGCAGGCGTCCCTGGGAATCATAAAAATTATGAGTGGCGACGCCAATTTGATGGAGGTTCGACGTGCACTGCAGCCGGCGTGCCGTTGCGCGAGATTGCAGCGCCGCAGGTATCAACAGAGAGGAGAGCAACCCAATGATTCCCACTGCAACGAGGAGCTCGATAATTGTAATCCCGTCGCGTTGCGGATCTGCGTTACGCGGTCGACGACGCATGAGACGTGCTCCCGAGTGCGGAGCCTACCAAATCATTCTGAGATCGTGACTTCGTCTTCGCCATTAAAGGTAAATGGTTCATCGACGTAGACGTGGTCTAAGATTGGTCCATGGGAAATCAGTTCGATTTGATAGGTCTGACCCGTGGTCAAATCATACCCTGCACTGTAAAGCTTCCAGTCAGGGGGGATGTTCTGGGGACGAATCTGGTTGGGGAATAGTACTTGTGCGCATACGACTTCTTCGCCGTTGGGATACTCAATCGGGTGAGTCACTTCCATGATCCATGTCGACGTGGCTGTGTTTTCAGGAGCCCAGAATACGAAGAGGCAACGTTTCGTCGTTCCTGTCGTTGCACTGCCTGAGCCGCTGAAGGAGCATGAGGGAAACAACATACACGTCCACGCCAGCGTCAGGGCGAGAAGTCGATGACGTTTCATCTGGGGAGCTCTTTGGATTTGGGGAAGGTACCAATAACGGCGACCCAATGCCACCAGGACAACGGTAATCTACCCCCCCCCCCCAGTTGTCAATGGCGGGCGAAAAGAACTCTGAGTCGGCACTGAACCTGTGGTACGATGTATCGGGTACCGTGCCACGACGATCGTTTGCAGTGCGGGCTGTCGGAGCGGCACATGAAGCCGGATTTACGAAGAACGACGGGTGGCGCCTCGTCCTCCCGTTGGCTCAATCCACACAGAGTTTTGCAGAGAATCAAAGCCAAACAGCAAACTGGCGGCGACCAGAAACGGTCCGCCGCCAGTTGACGAATTGTTGCGTCCGCGATCGGCGGCCGAATATGACGGATCTCGGACCGCGGCCCGGCGCAAAAAAAAGTTCCCCGGTCGTGACGAATCACCACCGGGGAACACCTCACGGATGTCAAGGTCGAACGATTCGTTCTGGCATCCGGCTATTAACGTTCTGCTTTGCGTCACTCAGTGGGTGCAGCAATCACCACAAGGAGCGGCACAGGTCGGGGCACAGCAGGTCGGAGCACAGCAGCTGGGAGCACATCCACAGCAGCTTCGCTTGGCCCGATGGGCACGCCACTTGCACTTGAGCTTGTGCATGAATCCACCACCGTGACCGTGTCCGCAGCTGCTCGTGCAGCAGGAATCACAGCAGTTGTCACAGCAGTTGTCGCAGCACGGCGCCGGAGCGCAGCAGGTCGGCTCGCAGCAAGGGGCGGGAGCACAGCAGGTCGGCTCACAGCACTTGTCGCAGCAGCCGTTGTCGCAGCAAGGTGCGGGAGCGCAGCAAGTCGGCTCACAACAGGGTTCGGGGCAGCAGCAGCTGGGAGCGGGGGCACAACAGCCGCCGCACTTTCCGTGCCCACCAAACAGACCAGCGTCAGCGACATTCGCGCTGGCGATGATCACGACGGCAGCAAAAGTTGTCCACTTCATCTTGAAATCTCCTCGACTTTCCGGGTTGAGTTCGTGAGCGTGGCCTGGGTCGCTTCGATCGTCTGTCTCTGGGATTTTTGATCGCAACGAACCAGTGTTTCCCGCTCACACGACGATTGGGTCCACCTGACCTCTTGTTTCGTCAACTGCCTCGGAAACTCTCGCCAGTGATGCACCGGAAACGCTGAAGACAGACCCAACGCGCGTCGGTCCGCTCGGTTGTGCGGATTGTCCGCCGGGGCGATGTCAGGTCGTTCCGAATGTGCGAACAACCGGGTGCAGGAAAGCGCGTTCGTTCATGATGGGAGGGCAGGCTGCCGGCGGATACCATACTCTCACTCCGGTCGATTTCTGGCAGACACTGATGGTCGCGGCGATGGATATGATTCTGAGCGCGGCAGCGGCAGTCGCGATTGTGATGGCCGTGGTGGTTGTCGGGGCCACGCGCACCGCGCTGTGGCCGACAACGCTCATCTCAGCGTGGACCTGGGCGTTGGGCGCGGTCGTCGCCTGGGGGCTGACGGCAATTGGGGACGGGATGCTCGGCCCCTCGGAAGCCGCCGCGCCGGTCTTCGAGCTTCTGTGGTTCGCTGTTGCCCTCTTCAGCTTGTGCCCCGCCGTCGCCGTGCTCGGTGCGCGGCGGCCCGGAGCCGGGGCGTGGAACGGATTTGTGCTCATGCCGCTGCTGGCAGTCCTCGGATGGCCCATTCTGGCCGTGCTGGCGGGCGGTTTTCCGCTCCGCCCGCTGGAATTGGAAGCTCCCCAACTGATCGGCTTGGGAATCGTGCTGCTGATGGGGGCCAGCAACTACGTCGGCACCAAATACGGGACGTCAGCCGGCCTGTACGCCCTCGCCGTTTGCCTGCTGCTGGCCCCACTCTCCGGAGCCTCGTCCGATTGGCTCTCCCCGCAGGTTACACGGGCGCTGGGGAGTTGCGTCCTCGGCCTTTCGGCCATTGTTGCCGGACTGCAACGAGACCGCCCCTTCCCCTCAAGCGAGCCGTTTGACCGGCTCTGGGAGGATTACCGCAACACGTTTGGAGTCGTTTGGGCCCATCGCCTTCGGGACCGATTCAACACACTCTCCCGGCAGAAAAAGTGGTCCGTCGAACTGACCGCAGTCGGTTTCCGCTGGGACGACGCGGTTTCTGCCGAACAACGCCGCGAAACGACTGGAAAAATCGAGCAGTCCCTGCGTTGGATGCTCCGCCGGTTCGTCAACCCGGAATGGATCGATCAGCGGCTGACCACAACCTCACGGTCGTGACCCGGCTTCGGAATTGCAGCGTCCGGGGAGAGATCGAAAGCCGGTTCGCGGGAGCCACGGGCCCCCGTTTTCAGAGCCCAAAGCGTTAGCGACGGGTCCCTGACGAGGTGGTAGCTACTCTAACGAATACGGGATGAAAGCCACCGGGATGAAAGACACCCGGTGTCTCACTTGACGACCACGCATTCAAGACACGTTTGAGGCCCCCATCATCACAGACGGTCATTTCTGCATCGGGACACCGGGTGTCTCGCCGAGCTGGCCGGGCACCGTCCCGTGTCCTGCAAGAATTCGAGGGGGAGAAACCTTCGGCCCCGGTCCAGGGCCGTTCAAAGATTGCAGCTGGGCAACCTCGTAACCCGAAGCGTAAGCGAGGGACGAATCGCTCACTCACGTTCGCATCCTTGCTGACGCTTCGGGTGACCATTGAGCTTGTCCCGGCCGGTCCTCTCCAAAGTGAAACTTTGAATGGCCCTGGGCCCCGGTCCACCCCGTCCGCGGCTGTGAACAGGCGGTTGACAGACTTTCGACAAGCGTCAGGTGCCGCAAATCGGTGTGGCCGTTGGCTTTCATACGATTTCTCACAACTTGGAATCAACCACAACATTTAGTGTTGACGATACGGATTGCATCACTATATTGGGCTTCAGAGAGCGAATGTGATCTGCACCGGCCAACATCGGCGGTGTGACAGAGCATACCGGTTTCCCGCTCACGATGAGCCTTGCAGGAAACCGATGTTCAGTGTATCTATGAACATGCCCGAGTAGCGGCCCGGCTGATGGCGGGCCTCGGCGAAGGGCCAACGGGGAGTAGCGAAACGGAGTGCACGGAGGCCCCGGGCTCCAACGGCTGTGCCCATGCTGCGGGTGCCGCCGGCTGCTGGGCGGTCGACGCGCGAAATCGACGACAGGGCCGACGGGGAGAACGGGCCGACGGGGAATCGCCGCTGCGCCAAGGCGTTCGGGATTCGTTCTTCGGCGTTCGGAACCTGATGGCCGCCTGTCGCAAGGATGTCTTTGGCAATCTCAATCCCGATCACTGGCCGATTCACCAACGCCCCCAAACACCAACACCGAGGAGGACCCTCAATGATTCGTACGCAACAGGAATGGTTGGTTCGCAAGCGAGATGGACGAACGGTGCTGTTTGACGACGGGCTGATTGGGCGGGCGATTTTGAATGCGTTTCGGGCCGAGTTGAACCTGGCGGACAGTCAGCCGCTCGATGATGAGCTCGCCCGCGACGTCACTGAGATGACCGTGGAAATTGGCGCGGAAATCGCCGAAGCGGCCAGCACGGACCAGGGCGTCGACGTTGAAAAGGTGCAGGACGTCGTGGAGATGCTGCTGATGCGGCGCGGGCACTATCGGGTCGCGCGGCGGTATATCGTCTACCGGGCCGAGCACGCCAAAATGCGCGTGCTGCGCGGCGAGCCGGAAATCGAGCAGTTGGCGGAGCCGCCGCTCATCCATGTCGAACTGGAGGACGGCGTCCGCATCCCGTTCAACCAGGACCGCATTCGCAAGCGGCTCACCGAAGCCTGTGCCGGACTGGAGGACGTCTGCTCGGTCGACGAGATGGCCGAAGAAGTGTTGCGCTCGGTCTATGACGGCATCTCGGCCGAAGAGATCTACCGGGCCATGATCCTCGCCACCCGCGCCCGCATCGAGCGGGACCCGGCATACGACACCGTCACTTCGCGGCTCATGCTGATGGTCATCTACAACGAGGCCCTCGGTGAGGCTCCCGCTGCGAAAAATCTCGAAAAGCTGTATCGCAACCAGTTTGAGCACTACCTCATCGACGGCATCATGTCCGACCGGCTGACGGCCGATCTGCGCCAGTTCAACCTCACGAAAATTGCGGACGCCCTCCGACCGGAGCGGGACCAGCTGTTCAAGTATCTCGGCCTGCAGGCCATTTACGACCGTTATCTGTTGCACATCGAAGGCCGCCGCATCGAGGCCCCCCAATACTTCTGGATGCGGGTCGCGATGGGCCTCGCCGTCAACGAAGGGGAAGCGAAAGAAGACCGCGCGATCGAGTTCTACAATGTGCTCTCGACGTTCCGATTCACGTCGGCAACGCCCACGCTGTTCAACTCGGCAACGCCCCACCCGCAACTCAGCTCGTGCTACCTGTCGACCGTGCAGGACGACTTGGAGCACATCTTCAAGTCGATCTCCGACAACGCGCGGCTGTCCAAATGGGCCGGCGGATTGGGGAACGACTGGACCAACATCCGCGCCACCAACTCCCACATTCATGGGACCAACGGACAATCGCAGGGTGTGATCCCGTTCCTCAAAGTGGTCAACGATACGGCCGTCGCTGTCAATCAGGGTGGCAAGCGGAAAGGAGCCGTCTGCGCATACCTGGAGACGTGGCACCTCGACATCGAGGAGTTCCTCGACCTCCGCAAAAACACGGGGGACGACCGACGGCGGACGCACGACATGCACACCGCCAACTGGATTCCCGACCTGTTTATGAAGCGCGTCCGCGAAAACGGCGACTGGACGCTGTTCAGCCCCGATGACGTCAGCGACCTGCATGACCTGTTCGGTGGCGCGTTCGAGAAGCGATATCTCGAATACGAACGAGCCGTGGCGGACGGAGACATCACGCTGTTCCGCCGCGTCTCCGCCGTCGAACTGTGGCGGAAAATGCTGACCCGGCTATTCGAAACAGGGCACCCCTGGATCACTTGGAAGGATCCTTCCAACATCCGTTCCCCGCAGGACCACAAGGGAGTCGTACACTCCAGTAACCTCTGCACCGAGATCCTGCTCAACACGAGCCCCGAGGAAACCGCCGTCTGCAACCTCGGTTCCATCAACCTCAAGGCCCACCTCAAGCAAACCCACGGGTCACAAGCCCACGGGTTGCAAGCCGTGGGCTTAGACCTCGAACTCCTTGAAGACACCGTCCGCATCGCCATGCGGATGCTCGATAACGTCATCGACATCAACTACTACCCCACGCCCGAAGCGGCGACGTCCAACCAGCGGCATCGTCCGGTCGGCTTGGGCCTCATGGGCTTTCAGGATGCCATCGCCGCCCAGGGGATCAGTTATGCTTCCGAGGAAGCCGTTGAATTCGCCGACCGCAGCATGGAGGCCATCTCCTACTTCGCCATCCTCGCATCAAGCGACCTCGCCAAAGAGCGCGGCACCTACGCCTCCTACGACGGGTCCAAATGGGACCGCGGGCTGCTGCCCATCGACACCGTCGACGTGCTCGAAGAAGAGCGGGGCTTGCCGGTTGACGTCGACCGCTCGTCATCGCTCGACTGGAAGCTCGTCCGTCAGGCGGTCAGCCGGCACGGCATGCGGAACTCCAACTGCATGGCCATCGCCCCCACCGCCACCATCTCCACAATCATCGGCGTTACGCAGTCGATCGAGCCGAGCTACAAGCACCTGTACGTCAAAAGCAACCTCTCCGGAGAGTTCACGCAGATCAACATCGAAATGGTCAGCGAACTCAAAGCCCTGGGCCTCTGGGACCAGGATATGCTCGACTCCATCAAGTACTACGATGGTTCGCTGGTCGCGATCGACCGTGTCCCGGACGACATCAAGGCCCGCTACCTGACCGCCTTCGAGGTCGACTCCGCCTGGATTATCGAATGTGCGGCGCGGCGGCAAAAATGGATCGACATGGGCCAGTCAGTCAACCTCTACATGGCCGAGCCGAGCGGCAAAAAGCTTCACGAGATCTACATGCTCGCCTGGAACAAAGGCCTCAAAACGACCTACTACCTCCGCTCGCTCGCTGCCACGCAGGTGGAAAAAAGCACGCTGGATGTCAACAAGTTCGGCATCCAACCCCGCTGGATGAAAAATACCTCCGCCAGCGGCGAAATTCGCATCGACCGCGAAGAGAAATTGGAACCCGTCGCCGCCCTCACCGGCGAAGCCTGCGACCCCAACAATCCCGACTGCGAGGCCTGTCAGTAATTGGTGGAATGCTGAGTGGTGGAGTGGTGAGTCGTGGAATGGTAAGCGCTCAAACCGCGACCGCGTCGTCGTTTAGCCGCGACCGCATCGTCGTTTAGCCGCGACCGCTAGGGAGCGCGTCCCCGGCCCGCGGCAACACATCCCCCCGCCATCTCCAACCACAACCTGCCAAACACCTCCTGGGCCACTAGAATAACACAGAGACAGATCAGCACTCACACATGAGGTAAGGCCCGCCCATGGCTGAGGGGAAGCGATCATGGAGGCCCCGCTGGGGACAATGGAAACGGTTGTTCAAACGTCTGGCGCTCGGAACCGCCGCAATCGGCCTGCTGGCCGCGCTGGCCTGGTGGTTCTGGCCGCGCGGCGAGAAGAAATCTGGTCCCAGCTACGACCTCTACGTCAGGACGACCGTCGCCGGCGAAGACCGGCACAAAATCGCCGGCGAAATCCAGGCGTTCCTGTCGGAGAAATTCCCCCCGGACGAGTACGAATACCTCGGCATCATCGCCCAATGCCTGCCCACGGACCAATCCCCCTCGACAACCACCTACGTGCTGTTCAAACGGAAGTGAAAATCGACCGATCGCATGCCGGAGTCTGAGGCGCAGTGGCAGTGATGCATGTGGAACCGTTCGAGTTGTTTGGTCGGACAGGACAAGATTTCGTGACCTACGCAGAGGACGGATTGGAACGCTTTGCGGCACGGTTGTTTGATGGCGGATCAACACTGCAAATTCGCTGGACTGACCATGTGCCGCGAACGCTCTTGCGTCTCAAAGACGTTCAGCAAGTGGCCGGCGGAAGGGCCGCGTTTGATACACTCACGGGTCAGGCGTCGTTTGAGCTGAGGGAGATGATCATTGCCGGAGAATTCAATTCCGACCGGGCGGCTCGGTTGCTCTGCCGCGCCTTGGGCGGCAGATGGCAGGTGGATGTCGTTCCGCGTCCGAAGTCGCTCCCTCCGGCGTTTGACATCGTGGCGACGAAATTGAGAGACGCACTATGACAAAGCCGATCGAAGCACTGCAGGAGCAAGTCTGGCCCTTCGAGGTGCCGCCGCCAGATGAGCAAACGTATCACGATGCGCGGGCGATTGAGTTTCTGGAAGCGGCACATGCCCAGGGATACAAGGCCTACATGTTCGGTCCCGGCAACTTCGGCGCTCAGTCGGACCGGCTCGGACGGGGCGGAATCATCTTCCTTCGCGGCCGAGGGCGATGGGAGGTCGCCTTGGGAACCAATGAGGGAACGACCGTGTCTGTCTTCACGGGGGAATTTGACGCCGCCGCCCGCGCCGTCCTCGACTGGCTCGCCGGGGACGACGCCGAAGACATCACGACTCGCCTCGGATCACAAATCGTGAAACCACAACCCGCATCAGCAACGACATAGTCGAACAAACAGGAACGTCCAATCGCAAATGCCGTCAGGCAGAGCCTGACCTACGCGACTGGACACGGCAATGGTGGGACGGACATCGTGATGAGTACGACTTGTTTACCAGCGAGGCGGTCATAGAAGAATTGGAACAAGGCGAGTATCCGAACAAGGATGATTGCCTGGATTTGGCTCGTTCGATACCCATCTTGCCGATCGATGAAGAGATCACCGACATCGTGACAGTCTACATCGACCGTCAAGTCATGCCCTCCAACCCATTTGGTGACGCTCTGCATCTCGCGGTGGCGTCGTATCATGCCTGTGATGTGCTGCTCACTTGGAACTGCAAGCATCTGGCGAATTTCAGCAAGTTCACACACATTCGCCGCGTCAATGTGATGCTCGATTTGTTTGTCCCCACACTCACAACACCACTCGAACTTCTCGGTGAAGAGAACCAGACATGAATGACCACCCCATTGATGCCGTGCGCGAAGCACGTCGCCGCATCTCCGAACGCTTCGGCCACGATCCCCGCAAACTGGTTGAGCACTACATGAAGTTGCAGGAGCGCCATAAGGACCGGCTCGTCGCACCACCTCAACGGCAGGCGACGGACACCCTGTCATCCACGACCTCACAGTCGCCGACATAAGCGAATCGCCCCCCCACACCCAATCGACGTCCGGCACAGCCGGACCTACATGGCATGCCACATTTTTCCATACTTCGCTTCGTTCAGACTTTCGCGCCAGTGTTTGTGGGTGGCGACGCGCAGAAAAAACTGAGAGAAGATTTGCACGAGTGCTGCCGGTGCGCACAACGGACGTTCTCAGTATTGCAGACCCCTGGCGGTTTCCTGCAATTGTATTTGAACATGGCTGATTTCAGCAGAGGCGAAAGAACTGACTCGGAGGATTTCAATGCTGTCATCTCTAAGGCAGAGCAGTTTGCTTACACGTCACTGCTCACAAAGGAAATACAGTCTGCGATATCATCAGTGTGCCGACACCTCACCTTGGGAATCGATGTCCGTCACCGCGATGACTCTTGCAGGACTCATGCTGAACTTGTCGGGGTCTACGACTGTTCGAATCGCCAGTTCGTCCAGTGGACTGGCAAGAGTTATCCCTTGCAGGAGCAGACCGCCACTCTTATGTACTGCCTTAAACTCAAGAGTCACTTCGTGTCTCTTGCCGGGACCAATGTGATGGTTCTTGGTTGCCATGATATCAATGCCTTTAGTCCACGTAGTAGAGGTTCCTCTGAAAAGAAGAAGGCCTTTCATACCGACGCAACTTTCAAATCGAAGGTCATGAGCCAGTTCGACTCACTCGTGGATCGACGGCAGCCCAGTGTGGTTCTACACCACCCTCACAGTACCGATAAAGCGGGCATCTGGAGACAGGGCTGGGCAGGCGTTAACCAGCACATTTTATCGTGTGATACGTATTCGTCAGGGATTTGCTTCAGGAATCGACGCTTCGCAGGCAAGAATCCAGCCAGCGAACCGCCACGAGGTAACCTCGCTAAGGTTCTTCAGGCCACAAAGCGCGGAGATGTCGTGGACTGGATTCAACCGAGGCCTAGAGTCGTGATCGAGTAGGGGTGGTGTGATGGACTTCGACGAACGAGTTATTGAGCACAAGCATGTAGATGCCGCCATCGAGCGTTACTGTCGCGAGCGGCCAAAGCATCATCCAGCGCGAAGCGCATTTGTCGTTTCAAATGGGGAAAAGCTACCGGCAAAGCAAATTCTTCGAATGGCATTTGAGATCGCGACTGAAGTATGGCCGCGTTCCGAAACTCTTACAGGTGGCAAGGCGAGTGTCCGTGTGCTGAAAAAGCTGGGATTCGACGCGGTGTATGAGAAACGTAAAACGAAGTCATGGAACAAGTCGCCCGTGAAGAGCGCACGCCGAGCAGCGTTCAAGAAAGTGCTTGAGGAAAAGTTCGGACGAGTTGAGATGGAATGGAAATCGTCAAGCATTACGGTGCCAGACTTGGAGGAGCGACGAAACATGCAGGCGGATCTGAGACGAATTCTTGATGCAATCGAGTCGCATCGTAATCAGAAGATTCGAGGAAGAAAGGGGCATAAGCTCGCTTTCGATCTATTCATTGCCGATCTCGATCTCCCAATAGAGTTTGACGAGCGTCAGCACTTCACTCCATTGCGTGCAGTCAGCCTGTGCAACTATTCACCGCGTCTGCTTCTAGGATTCGACAGCAAGCGCTGGATGGAGCTGTCTGAGAAGATTCGTGCTGGTGACAACAGCCCAGCATACCGCGATGAACAGAGGGCTTTCTACGATTCAATTCGAGATATTCTTGTGTCTGAGGTCGGGTTGTTGCCAGTTGTCCGTATTTTTGAAGAGGATGTTGAGTGGGAGAAAACCGGGGAAACAACTGAACTCGCCCAAGAAATTCTCACTGAAATTGAGGCTCTCATCAGCCAGAAGCGTAAGTGATATGGGTCTGACTTCACGTGAAAAACAAACGGCAGCATCCAAAAACAACTGGCGTCAGGCACAGCCTGACCTACATGCTAAACAACTAACCGCTGACCCGTCGGGCACGAGCCTGACTTTACCGACTGAAAGGACTCCCCTCATGTCGACTTCTCACTCTGATACTCAACTTCTCAACGTAGGTGACACGATGGTCGTTTCTTCTCCTCCGGCGGCGGTTCCGGATTTGCATGATGGCCAAGTCGATACCGGGCGGATCGATGCGGATTCGAAGCGGTTGATTAATTGTGCACAGGTTGATGTCAACCAGTTGATGCCAATTAAGTATAAGTGGGCGTGGGAGCATTATCTCAACGGGTGTGCGAATCATTGGATGCCGACTGAGGTGCCGATGACCAAGGATATTGAGACGTGGCGGTCTCAGGAGAAGCTGACGCCGGACGAGCGGCTGGTGATTATGCGGAACCTGGGGTTCTTCGCGACGGCGGAGAGCCTGGTGGCGAACAACATCGTGCTGGCCATCTTTCAGCATGTGACCAATGCCGAATGCCGGCAGTACCTGCTGCGGCAGGCGTTCGAGGAGGCGATTCATTCGCATACGTTTTTGTATGTCGTGGAAAGCCTGGGCCTCGCCGAGGGGGAGGTGTTCAACATGTACCACGAGATCCCCTCGATTGCGGCGAAGGACAAGTTCGAGATGGACCTCACCAGTGAGATTCTCGATCCCAACTTCACGACCGAGGGCTTCGCCGGGGCGCAGACGTTTCTCAAGAACCTGATCGGGTATTACATCATCATGGAGGGGATCTTCTTTTACAGCGGATTTGTGATGGTGCTCTCGTTCCATCGCCGCAACCTGATGACGGGGATCGGCGAGCAATTCCAGTACATCCTGCGGGACGAGACGATCCACCTGAACTTCGGCATTGACCTGATCAACGGCATCAAGGCGGAGAACCCCGAGGTCTGGACGGCTGAGTTTCAGCAGGAAATGATCAACCGCATCAAGCGGTCGGTCGAACTGGAAATCGCCTACGCCCAGGACTGCCTGCCGCGTGGCATTCTGGGCCTTAACGGCGATTTGTTCGTCGACTACGTGCAGCACGTCGCCGACCGACGCCTGGAACGGATCGGACTGCCGACGCAGTACGGTTCAAAGAACCCCTTCCCCTGGATGAGCGAGACGATGGACCTCTCCAAGGAGAAAAACTTCTTCGAGACCCGGGTGACGGAGTACCAGTCGTCCGGGGCGCTGTCCTGGGATTGAGGGCGCTGGGTCCCATCAAAGCCCACGGGTTGCAACCCGTGGGCTTTGCACTTGGAAGAGAGTCACCGGCAGCCGCGGAGGAGGGGCATCAGCAGGGCGATCAGAACCGGGAGCGCGGCAATGATCCAAAACAGCTTGTGATCGATGCCAGTCTTCATGGCTCACTCGCGGGTGATGAATTCGTCGAGGTTCATGACGATGCGGGCGGTGGCGATCCAGGCGGCGGTTTCCGGGGCGGACGTTTCGGGGGGGCGCTCGCTGCCGGCGAAGGCTTGGGCTTCGTCTGCGTGCTCGGAGTAATAAGACCGGGCCTCCTCCAGCAAGGCGAGCAGACTGTTCAGCTCGCCGTTCGATGGCGGGCGGGCGACGCAGAGGCGGAAGGCGTGCTCCAGCCGCGCGGCATCGTTGCTGTCGACTTCGCGGAAGACCCGGCGGACCAGGGCGCGGGACGTGTCGACGAACACGTCGTTGTTCAAGGTGGCAAGTGCCTGCAGGGGGGTGTTGGAGGTGCGGCGCTCGACACAGGTGACGTTGGCGTCGGGGCAATCGAAAGCGACCAGCGTGGGATGGGCCGCTGTGCGTTTGAAGAAGGTGTACATGCCGCGGCGGTAAATGTCGTCCCTGGGGGCGATGCCGTGCGGCTTGTCGACGCGGTCGTTCCAGGCGCTGGCTCCCCATTTGAAGTTGTTGGCATAGCTGAGGGCGGCGATGTCAGCCGGCAGCGGCGGGAAGACGCTCGGTCCGCCCACATGTTGTTGCAGCAGGCCGCTGGCCGCCAGATGCAGGTCGCGGACGATCTCGGCTTCCACGCGAAAACGGTTCTGCCGATACAGCAACCGGTTCTCTGCATCGACGTCGGCAAGTTCCGGTCGGTGGACGGAGGACTGCCGGTAGGTGTGCGAGAGCAGGATCGTTTTGATCAACTGTTTGCGGCTCCAGCCCAGCCGCAGGTACTCGCTCGCCAGCCAGTCCAACAATTGCGGATGGGTGGGGGCGTCGCCGCGCACACCGAAGTCGTTGACGGTTTTGACCAGCCCGCGGCCGAACAGATGCGACCAGATGTGATTAACGGCGACGCGGGCGGTGAGCGGATTGTCTTCGGCGACGAGCCACCGCGCGAGGTCCAACCGGCCGGGGCTCTCCCCGGCGTGGGCTG
Source organism: Planctomycetaceae bacterium (assembly GCA_029259845.1). Classification (GTDB taxonomy): domain Bacteria; phylum Planctomycetota; class Planctomycetia; order Planctomycetales; family Planctomycetaceae; genus JAHBXU01. The sequence continues at coordinate 41,986 of JAJDEI010000130.1, forward strand.
AGGAGAACTCGTGAAGGATTTCCAGGGGAGAGGCTTCGACCGGCCCGAGCGGTTGCAGGAAATCGCCCCGCTTGAGGACGTGCGTCTGGCGGCGGTCCTTGCTCCGTTCCTGAAGAACGCGGACGGTCATGTGGGGGTCGAATGGTGCGGACTTTTGGAACTGGCCGACTTCGGCTTGCAGCGTTTGCACCTGCGGGTCGAGGCTGGTGAAGTAGTCGAACAACTCGCTGTTCTGTTTGTCGGATCGCTCGCCGGCATCGACGGCGAGGATGGTGCGAATATTGTCCGGGAGTTCGAGCAGGTCGGGATCGATGCCGGTCACGGCCGACAGGCGGAAGCGGCCAATGGTATGAGGCGAGCGGGCGTACTGCTGGACGAGACGAACGGTGAGCACGGAGGTTCCGTCCGCTGCCGGGTTCACCGGCGCGGCGAAGGCGAAAACCGCCTCGTGGTTCTCGCCCTGTTTGACGGCAATTGCCCATCCTGTGGAGCCGGACAGCGTGCCGATGGCGTCGGCGACGGGGTATTTGTCCTGGGAATGATCGGCCCGCGCGGCGACGAAGGGGAGTTCCTGTGGTTTGGCGTTCTCGTCGGCCGCGTTGGTGATGCTGGCGGTGATTTGGCTGAGCACGAAGTTGCCGCTGTCCGCGCGGCCGGGACCCTTGCGAGGCAGCGATTCATCGGCGAGCACTTCCAGTTTGACCCCGGTGAGCGGCCGGTCCAGTGTCGCGGTGAGCACATAGACGTCCTTGGCGGGCTTCTCTCCGGAAGCGAGGACCGAACCGTCTTCCAAAGTCGTCAGCATGGCGCCTTCCTCGGAGGCGACGCTTTCCAGTGTGAGCGGATGGAAGGTGGCGGGACTGGCGGCGGCGTCCGCGATCCGTTGTTGTTGGGCTTCGATCCAGCCGGCCAGTTGAGGACGCAGCGCCTCTCTCGCCGCCTGCAATGGTTTTTCGACATCCGCCAGTTGGCGATCGAAGCCGGCCTTTGCTTCCAGATACGTTCGATAGGCCTCTTCAGAGGAGGGGAGTGAGGTGTTCGTCTCATCGCCGTTGTTGAAGAAGGCGAAGAGCTGATAGTACTCCCGTTGGCTGATGGGGTCGTACTTGTGCGAATGGCAGCGGGCACAGCCGACGGTCAGTCCGAGCCACGCGGTGCCGAGCGTCTCCACCCGGTCGAAGATCGCTTCGACGCGCCACTGCTCCTGGTCGGTGCCCCCTTCGGTATTGGTGAGTGTCTGCCGATTGAAGGCGGTCGCCAGCCGTTGGTCGTCGGTGGCGTTGGGGAGCAGATCACCGGCCAACTGCTCGATCGTGAACTGATCGAACGGCATGTCCGCATTGACGGCACCGATCACCCAGTCGCGGTACTTCCAGGCGTTGTAACGCGGGCGGTCTTTCTCGTAACCGTCGGAGTCGGCGTAGCGAGCCTTGTCGAGCCAGTGCCGGCCCCAGCGCTCGCCAAAGTGGGGCGACCGCAGCAGTTCGTCGACGAGCCGCTCATAGGCATCCGGCGGATTATCCTGAACGAAGGCAGCGACCGCGGCGGGCTGCGGCGGCAGGCCAAGCAGATCGTAGGAGAGCCGCTTGATGAGCGTGTATCGGTCGGCGACCGGTGAAGGCGCGATCCCTTGCTCTTGCAACTTCGCCAGGACAAAGGCGTCGATGGGGTTGACGAGTTCGTCATTGTGTTGGGACGTTGGCGGCTGTGGCCGCCGGATCGGCTGAAACGCCCAATGGTCCGACCGCTCCCTGGGTCCGTCGATGCCATCGGGCCAAACTGCCCCGGCGCCGATCCAGGATTTCAGTTGGGCGATCTCGTCCGCCGTGAGCGGCTCGCCGTCGGGGGGCATGACCGTCTCCGGGTCGTCACTGGTGACCCGCTGGATGATCGGGCTGCCGGCCGCGTCGGCGGGGAGGATGACCTGTCCGGTATCGCCCCCCGCCAGCGCAGGGACTTTTCGGTCGAGCCGCAGTCCGGCTTCGCGAGTTTCGGCAGCATGGCACTCATAGCACCGTGATTCGAGAATCGGGCGAATGTCCGTGACAAAGTCGGCGGGCTCTGCGGCGGCGGCATGCCGGGGCAGCGCGAGTCCAGACGAGAGGGCGCCCACAACGAACAACACGGTTTGCAGGCGAAGAAGAGTCGGTTGCACGCAAGGAAGAAAGGAACTCATCACCGGACAGGCCTTTGAGGTGCGAGGGCGGGGACGATGGCGGTGGCCTGTCGTTTCCGAAAAACGTTCAGTCCTGCGGGACCTGGCACGCGCTTGGACCGACCACAGCGTGCCGTCGGGCGATGACCGACAGGCCTTCACCGAATGACATCAGTTGCCAGTCAATCAAACGACCGCGCGGGTGTCAAGATGGCCGCGGTTGCAGTCGGGCGGCGGGGCAGATTCCCAAGCTGCCGCTGCACGACATTGCTGAACCGGTAACACTTTAGCCGTCTGAAGTACGAATGACATAACTTGTACCCAAGCTCCGGCTTGGGGACACACGTCCTGCGAAGCTCTGCTTTGAACTTCCCCAGTTTTGGTGGGCGCGGGTTTCGGGTGAGTCAGTTCTGGCTGTCTGGCGGAATGCTCCCTGGAGGAGTGGCCTTCGTCGGAGCCGGTCGTCGGTCGCTCACGGCTGCTGGCGACCGATGGCCGGCGGAGAGGACGGCCACTCCGGACGTTGCCTTGGGGGGTGAGGTGTGAGGGAGCATCAGGCTGCCTGTTCAAACTG
>JAJDEI010000014.1 GCA_029259845.1 Planctomycetaceae bacterium
GCAACCTCCCGTGGGCGAACACATGATTGACTCCGAACGAGAGCCGGATGCGGGAAATCCGCACGTCCGGTTCGACGAGCGGGATGTGGAAACGGAGCATCCAACGATGCCACCGCGCCACATCTCGACTCTACCGGACAATCGCATTCACCGCCTCACACGGGAACCAGCGACCGGATGTCACTCTCGTTCGTCAGGCGGAGTCTGGCTTGGCTGGCTCTGAAGGGTCCATTCATCCGTCGTACAGCACATGCCGCTCGAATGTGACGCGTGCTGTGCCTCCGGCACCCAGCCGAAATGGGCTGGGCCACCTCTGCGGGTGCACTCAGATTTGATTGTGAATTCGGGGAAAGACGTGCCACAGCTTCGGTCGGATCCGAGCCAATGGAGTTCGCTCTTCCGCGCGGCTTGTCTGTGCGAAGCAGTGCGAGAGGTGTTTTCCACGTCGATCTCGGACCGCCAAGCCGTGGCACCGAAATCCTCGCGGACCCCAGCGCTGCCGCTTGCTATCCTGCATGCGATCCGCGTATCGTGGTGGTGGATGATCGCCCTGCTGAGCGGGGTGGCAGTGGTTGTTGCGACATCCACAGTTGTGACGAGCTTGGTGCTCCTCTTCCTCTTCCGCTGCACCTCGGCGATTGTTGTTGGGAACAGAACATGAATCACCTACTTGTCGCATCGGCATCGTTGCTGTTGGCTGCTCCGTTGCTCGCCGGGCATCCGGTTTCGTTTGACGTCAAGCTCCTGGCGGTTGATACGAATGAGGGGTGTGATATTGCGGATGTCGACAACGACGGCAAGCTGGATGTGATCGCGGGGCGGAACTGGTATCGAAATGGGGAATGGGTGCCGCGGGCAGTGCGGATGGTTCCCGATTGGTCGGAGTATGCCGAGTCGAACGGCGATTTCGCCTACGACGTCAATCAGGACGGGCGTGTGGACGTGATCGCGGGGGGGTTCCTGCCGACAAAGGTGTTCTGGTATGAGAATCCGGGGGCGGAGGGGCTCACGCTGGGGCAGTTGTGGCAGCCACACGAGCTGGCCGACACGGGACTGTCGGAGAACGAGGCGAGCTATCTGCATGACTTCGACGGCGACGGCAAGCCGGAATGGATCAGCGACTCCTGGAACAAGGGGAACCCGTTGTTGATCTGGACGCTAACGAGCGGCGAGCAACCGAAACTTGAGCGGCACCTCATCGGCGAGAAGGGCAACGGGCACGGGATGGGGTTCGGCGACATCAACAACGACGGGCGGGAGGATATTCTCGTCGGCACCGGCTGGCACGAGCGACCCCAAGGGGACCCGCTATCCGAGCCGTGGACGTTTCATGCAGACTGGGAGGACTTGCACGCCAGTTGCCCCATGCTGGTGCGGGACGTCGACGGCGACGGGACGAACGATCTCGTCTGGGGGAAGGGGCACGACTATGGGCTGATGCTGTGGCGGGGGCGCGGCATCGCGGCGGATGGCAAGTTGCAATTCGATGAACAGGTGATCGACGACTCCTACTCGCAGCCGCACGCGGTTCACTTTGCTGACCTCGACGGCGATGGCAGCGACGAACTGATTACCGGTAAGCGTGTGCGTGCTCACAACGGCCGTGATCCCGGCGGGACGGAGCCGCCGCTTGTGTGTTACTACGTGTGGGACGCGAAGACGAAATCGTACGCGCGGCACCTCATCGATGACGGACATGTGGGCATCGGCCTGCAGATTCGCACGGCGGACATCGACGCCGATGGCGATACCGACATTGTCGTCGCCGGCAAGGAGGGCACACAGATTCTGTTCAACCGTCTCAAATGAGTTCGTGAGCCCCTCCCCCCCTTTCCCAAGCCCACGGGTTGCAAACCGTGGGCTTCGCGCGATGTGTGTGCCATAATGGGGACATGAGTCACTCACCCCCCACACCCAGCCGGCGCGACTTTCTCAGCGGGCGGGCGGTGCGGCAACAGGCTGAGGCAGCGGGAGATTTGTTGGCGAATGCCCTCGTCGATGCGGGGGAGGATGTCGCGGAGCCGATCGGCCATGACACGATCCGTCTGGAAACGCGGGCGATGGCGTGCCCGTGGTCGGTGATCATGAATCCGGGGCCGCCGCGGCAGGTGATGGCCGCCAGTGACGCGCTCGATCTCGTGCATCAACTCGAAGACCAGATGACGGTCTATCGGGACGACAGCGAGCTGCAGCGGATCAACGCCTCCGCCCACGAGTCGCCGCAGCCGGTTGCGAACGAGCTGTTTCGTCTGCTCCAACGTTGCCGCGATTGGGCCATGGAAACCGGCGGAGCATTCGATCCGACGTCCGGTCCGTTGATCCAACTCTGGCGTCGGTGCCGCGCCGAGGGACGGGTGCCGATGCAGGAGGAAGTCGACGAGTCGATGGCTCGTGTCGGCATCGGACGGGTGATTTTTGACGAGGCCGGGCAGACCGTGTCGTTTCCGGTTGAAGGGTTTCAGTTCGATCTGGGGGCCGTCGGCAAGGGTTATGCGATCGACCGGGCGGCGGGCCATCTGCAGCAGGAAGGGGTCAGCGATTTTCTGGTGCACGGCGGGCACAGCAGCCTGTTGGCAGCGGGGGATCATCACGGGCAGGGGGGATGGCCGGTCGGCGTAAAAAACCCGCTGTTTACCGATCAGCGTTACGCGACGTTGTTGCTCGAAGATCGCGGCATGTCGACGAGCGGTTCGAACGTCCAGTACTTTCGCCATCAAGGCCGCCGGTACGGGCACATCCTCGATCCGAGGACCGGTTGGCCTGCCGAAGGACTGCTGTCGGTGACCGTGCTCGCCCCGACCGCTGCCGAGGCGGACGCCCTTTCGACCGCTTTCTATGTGATGGGACTCGAAAAGGCCGCGGAGTATTGCCATAATCGGAGCGAGGTCGGTGCGATCCTGGTTCCGGCTCCGCAACAGGGCCGGACGTTGGAGCCGGTGGTGGTGAATGTTCCGGATGATCGCCTGTTTCTTGTCGCCCGACCGGATGCAACCGGTGGGCTTTGACTCCTGCCCCCTGAATTCTGACCCCTGGCCCCTGATCCCCGACCCCTGACTCCCCCCTTGCCAAGGACCTCTGTCTGTGAGAGACCTGCGTCGCGTTTCGGTTCTTGCCGTGCTGTTTCTGGTGCTGCTGCGGATTTCGATCGGCTGGCAGTTTCTGTACGAAGGCCTGTGGAAGTACAACACACTGTCGACCCCCCGTCCCTGGTCGGCGGAAGGGTACCTGCGTAACGCCCAGGGGCCGATGCGCGGCCACTTCAGGAAGATGACCGGCGACCCGGACGATTTGAACTGGCTCGACTACGACCATGTCAGCGGCCGCTGGGACGTCTGGCGGGAAGAATTCGTCGAGCATTACGGTCTCGATGAGGGTCAGCGAAAGGCGCTCGACCGGCTGCTCGACGGCCCGAGCGAGCACGTGCAGCGGTTGGACGCCCTGCCGGAGAGCGTGCCTCCGGACAAGCTGCCCCGGCTCGTCTCGTACGATGCGGAACGCAAGCGTCTGGTCGCCAAGGCCGACCGGCCGCTGCTTCCTTCCGACATTGAGAACCTGCTGGCGCTCGTGAACGTCACGCGCAATGCGGAGGGCGAGCTCACCGGCGGGACGGAGCAAGAGCGGAAGTTCTACGAGGCCATTGAGAAACTGGGCATTCGGTCAGAGCGGCTGAGCGATCGTCAGCGGCTCAAAGCATTGTTGTTGGGCGATCCAGACCGGCTGGGGGCAACGGCCGTTCAGGATCAAAAGGATCCCTTGAAGTATCGTCCTGAGATCGGCACGATCCTCACGGACGACGCATCGACCGTCCTGCTCAAGTACGGTGAAATCCAGCGCTACCGGGACATGCTCGCCGAGTACGAGGCGCAGCTGCTGCAGGCGAAGACCGACTATCAGCGTGAGCATCTCCAAAAGCTGTGGCAGGTGATCCAACAGAAACGGGTGGAACTGGTGCAGCCGGCCATCGGACTTGAACGGCAACTGCAGGCGGACGCCCGGAAACTGCTGACTCCCGAGCAGCTTTCCGCCGGCCAGTTGGACTGGGAAGAGAAGCCGGTCGATCGGATCAACACCATGACGATCGGGGCATTAATCGTGTTGGGCGGGCTGCTGATCGTGGGCTTGTTCACGCCGCTGGCGTCGTTGGCCGGGGCGGGGATGCTGATGATGTTCTATCTGGCCATGCCTCCGTTGCCTGGTGTCCCACAACCGCCCGGCCCAGACCACTCGCTGATCGTGAACAAGAACGTCATCGAAGCGGTCGCCCTGTTGGCCATCGCGTTCACCCCCACCGGCCGCTGGTTCGGCATCGACGGTCTGTGCGCGCGGCTGTTTGGCAGGAAGAACGGCTGAAGGAGGACAGGCAGACCTTGCTCCTCGGCGACCGTGGGGAACGAGGAATACGTTCACCGCGGAATCGCGGAGATACGGAGGACGCGCGGAGAACTGTGCGGACGTCGGGAAGTCCACTCCGTTTCGCCGAACAAGCGGTCGTATGATGTGTCATCAGCGTTCTCAGAATCCTGAAATCTCAGCATGCTCCACAGTTTCCAATAGGCAAGGAATTCCTGTGCTTCCTCCGCGAAACCTCCGTGTCTCAGCGACTCCGCGGTGAAGAACACCAAGGAACAGCGTGTCTCTCTTCGTTCCCCAAACTCGCGGGGTAAGAGGACAAACACTTCCGACGGCTGAAGTGTTACCGACATTCGACATTCACCAAGACAGGACAACCGACGTCATGCGGATCGGAATCGTTGGATACCAGGGATCGGGCAAAAGCACGATCTTTGAGTTGTTGACCGGCGTCGCGCCGGACATCTCGAAGTCGCACACCGGGCAGGTGGGTGTCGCCATCGTGCCGGATGAGCGCTTCGACCGGCTGGTGGAGCAGTATCACCCCAAAAAGGAGACGCCGGCTCGCATCGAGTTGTTCGACACGCCCGGTCTCAGCCGCAGCGACCAGGGGGGCAACGCCCAGCGGTTGGGCATCATCCGCGAGTCGGCGGCCCTGGTGCACGTCGTCGGAGCCTTCACCGGCGGCGATCCGGTGGCGGAGGTCGACGCCTTCATCACCGATCTGGTCCTCGCCGATCTGCAGGTGGTGACCAACCGCATCGGGCGGCTCGAAAAAGAAATCACCAAGCCGCTCCCCAACCGTGACGAACTCAAAGCCGAACTCGAAGGCTTGCGACCGATCGAAGCGCGGCTGTCCGACGGAAACACGCTGCACGGCGTTGAGTTGACCGAGGTGCAGCGGCAGGCGACCAAAGCCTTCTCGCTGCTTTCAGGCAAGTCGCATCTTGTCCTGCTCAACACGGCCGATGCCGAGGTCGACACCGCCCTCCTCCAGCAGATCGAAGACAAAGGGCTGTCGATGCTCGCCGCTCCGCTCGGTTTGGAACTCGAAGTCCAGCAGTTGCCGGAAGAAGACCGGGCCATGTTCGCCGAGGAGATGGGACTGGGCGAGCCGTCCCGCCAGCGGGTGCTGCGGGCCATCTTCGAGATGACCGATTTGATCACCTTTTTCACCTGCGACGAGAAAGAGGTGCACGCCTGGTTGCTCAAAGCGGGATCGAACGCGGTCGAAGCGGCGGGGGCCATTCACTCGGACCTCGCCCGCGGGTTTATCCGGGCGGAGGTGATGCCGGTCGCCGATCTGCTGCGGCTCGGCTCCGAACGCGAAGTCAAAGCGGCCGGCCTGCACCGCACCGAAGGCAAGGACTACATCGTCCAGGACGGCGACGAGATCGTCATCCGCTTCAACGTGTAGGCTTCTCCCGTCACGACGGCCATCCTCGGAGGGCAAGGCTCCCGCCGAGCCGAAGCCTGTCATTGAGGGAATGACCCCGCCAACGAGGCCGTGCGGCGAAGGCAACCGTGCCGATGAAAGTCGAACCACTGCTCGCACTGGCGGACAAGCCGACCAGTGGCACCCTCGGCGATCGCCACGGCCAGAAGTAGAACGTACAAGCTAACCCGCCCCCACCACCCGTGGCACCGGGCGCGGGATGCCAAACAACTGGCTATTCCAGAAGAACAAACGAAAACGAAAAAATCCGACAACGATGAATGACACCACTACTTATCGCCGAATTGCCGCTACTACATTGCGTGTCGCGTTGGCGTTGTCATTTTTGTCGGCTGTTGCCGATCGCTTCGGGCTTTGGGGGCCGCCCGGATCCCCCAATGTCGCGTGGGGTACATTCGATTCGTTCATCGCATACACCGGCCTTTTACTATCCTTTCTGCCTGCTGCGACAATTCCATTCTTTGGCTGGGTCGCCACGATCTCCGAGGTCGTTCTCGCAATTGGCCTCCTCAGTGGATTTTACGTTCGCTGGTTCGCTCTCGCCAGCGGTTTGCTGCTTCTCTCATTTGCATTGTCAATGACATTTGCGCTTGGGCTGGAACCTGCGTTCTCATATTCTGTCTGGACTGCTTCCGCTTCTGCGTTTCTGCTGGCTTCTGTTGAACCAAGACGACCCCCCAAACCCGAAAACGTGGGATAACAATGTGTTGCACCAGAGCCAGGTAGGTCCGGCTTCGCCGGACACGACTCGGATTGAACGTTGAATGTGCACCGTCGTCCGACAGAGCCGGACCTACCCGGCTGGTAACCGTTCACACCTCGAACGAGGTTGGGTGAGCAATTCGTCTTTTCACAGATGGCGTTTTCTGCGACATCTCCTCCATGTCGCAGCGACCAACAGGACCGCCGATTTCTGAACAGCAGCTGGCCGGGTTGCCGGC
>JAJDEI010000131.1 GCA_029259845.1 Planctomycetaceae bacterium
CGCGGGGGGGCGGTCGCTGCGCGGGTGGCCCTGTTCGGCGACGCCACCTGCCGTTACGCCCCGCCGGTTAGCACGCGTGCCACCCGTGTGAGCGGCCGCGCCCTGCGGGGCGCGGCTCTGAGGCGGGTTGGTACGGCGGTCACGCGTGGCAGCAACGGGAGGTTGTCGTGGACAGCCTGTCTGACGATCATCAAGATTCGGGGGTTGGTTCCCAGGAGAGGCACTGCAATGAACGGCGAGCGAGGACTGTCGAAGCGAACGTGGGTGCTGATCCATCTCGGCAGTCTCGCACTGTTCGCCGTGTGGGCTTCTGGAGGATCATGGGAGAGTCATGGCCAAGGGGAGTTGGCCACGATCACCATTCTCGACCCGTGGGTCTGGTGGGCGGTGTGTATCGGCTCGCTCGCCGCCGGACCAACGCTGCTCGTGCTGGCATGTACCTCAGGCGGTCGGCCCGCGACCTGGTGTCCGGGGATCGCCTTGCTGATGTCGATCGCAGTGTTTCCGATGGCCGGATTCATTTCACTCTGGTCATACCCGTGGATTGTCAAGGACAGCCTGACGGATGCCGACGGGCAAATGTACGTCTTGTGTTCCAGTTCCGGCTTCGCGGACTCCAGTTTGGCAGTTACCCGACTCGACCGTGTCGGTGTGCTGAGCCGTCGGTACGAGGTCTTGACACATGGGCCAACGAACAATTGGAAGTCGCCGGGGATCCTGCGGCGATTTCTCGATCACCGGCTTGAGGCGGGAGTGTATGACTACAGGCATACCGATAAATGATCCGTTCGCGAAGTGGCTGGGCGGGTGGCAGGGGCGCAGCAGAACCTCCGGTGGTCTTGCCGCGCCGATCACGGGGGCCGTGTGGCCGTTGGGTGAATCGTGCTCGGCCCCCGGATCGGACTGGGGGGGTAATTCACGCTCCAACGCGCCCCCGCCACCCGTCGTGGATGACTCAGCGCGCCACGCCCGCATCCCAACGAACGAAGAAGAGGGAACGCTGATTCTCACTCATCTTCACGGCTCTGATGCCCTCACTGCTTCTTGCCCATCAGAGCCGCGCCGGATCGCCATTCGCCTCAGATGAGGAAGAGACGGACCGCAGGACCCTCACGCGCAGCAGTAACGGAAGGTTGTCATGGACAGCGTGTCTGACGATCATCAAGGTTCGGTGGTCGACCCCTAGGCGAGGCACTCTGATGAGCGACACACGCGGCATGCCGGCGAAATCGTCTTTGCTCATCTACCTCGGCAGCCTTGGGTTGCTTGCCACCTGGGCGTTTCTCCCCTCGTCATGGGCAAGTTATGACGGATCAGACCTGAAATCGATCACGATTCTTTCACTCTGGATCCCGTGGGCGCTTGGATGGGGCTCGCTCGGCGTCAGTGCGGTCCTGTTCGTTCTGGGATTGATCTCTTTCGGCCGTCCCACGTTGCGGTTTCCGGCGGTTGCACTGCTGATACCGGTTCTTGCGTTGCCTGTTGCAGGCCTGCAATCATTTATAACCAACTTCTCCCCCTGGTCTGTCGAAGACAGCGTGACCGATGGGGACGGCGAAACGTATGTCTTCTGTTATCGACCCGGCTTAGTTGGGTCGGTCCTGGCTATCGGACGACTCGATCGAAAAGGCCTACTGGGCAGTCGGTATGATGTCTACGTGTGCGCGGGGACGGACTCGCCGTGCAGATGGGCGTCGATCATCCGCGCTGACGACAGTGAGAGAAAAGATGACTACCAGTTGAAACTTACGAAGGATCGAATTCTGGTCGACGTCACCGGGAATGTCTGCTACGTGGCCTACGATCTCGATCACGGTGTGGCATGGGATTTCGAGAGTATCCACATGCTCTGGCCGTTCGTTTGTCTTGATGCAGACGACGACGTCTATGAGCCTGATGTTCGGGCCATCAAGCAATGGATCGAGCGATCGAAGCCCGGAGATCCCGGCGTTCCGGAGGCATTTGCTCTGAGAAGGGGACTGGAGCATCCCAATCCGCGTGTCCGGGAGATTGCCGCAGAGCTTTTGGCGTTACTCGAAGCCCGCGAGGATGCCGACGAATGACCCGGTCACAGTGTGACGGGCGGGTGGCGGGGCCGCAGCAGAATCGTCCGGTGGTCTTGCCGCGCCGATGACGGGGACCGTGTGGCCGTTGGGTGGCTCGTGCTCGGCCCCCGGATCGGACTGGGGGGCGTTAATTCACGCTCCAACGCGCCCCCGCCACCGGTCGCCGCTTTTCCGAGAGAGAGTCTCCGCCTGATCGTTGCGTGCGCGGGCCGTCCTGTGCAGAATGGGGTGAGTCTGTTGCCAACCGAATTTCAGGAGCCGACTGATGCCTTTCGTTTCCCGCTTTACTGCTGACTCAGGGCGAGTTGTCTGCGTTGCTGCCTGTTTCCTTGCGGTCGGGTTGGCGGAGCGTACAAATGCGGCGGACATCGAGCCGGTGGTGGACGTCGAGCGGCAGCCGTTGGTCGCAGCGACAGGGCGGCTGATCGAGGCGTTGACGTATGTCGGCGCACCGCTGAGTGCGGAGGACACGGCGGCGCTCAAAGTGGCGATGGCGGAGACTGATGCGGCCAAGTCGGTGACGGCGATTCAGCAGGTGCTGGACCCGCATTGTCTGGCGGTGGTGAGTATCAGTGCGGAGAGCCGCGTATCGGCGGTGGAGGGACCGGTCAACAAGGAACTGGTGCGACAGGGATGGCGGTCGTTTCTGGTCAAGGTGCACAACAAGGCGGGGATCACGCCGCCACTGGAGGTGAGCAGCCCTCAGGCGGCAGCGCTCTACGAGCGGGGCAAGTCCGGGGGCCGCCAGCGACCGCAGACCGATGACGATTTGGTCACGCCCGCCGAATCGGCGCAGCGATTTCTCGATATCGAGTCGTTCGTCAAGCAGCCACTCAAACCGAATCTCTCCGGGTTGTTGGTCGACTACCGCATCGTGCAGTTGTTTTCGCGAGACGCCGGCAAGCGGGAAGCGACGTTGGAGTTCAACGTCGGACAGGGGACGCAGGACCTGGGGTTCCGGAGTGAGATCCCGATTCTGTTCGATTGTCTGCCGTCGGTGGAAGTGGTGCTCGGCGTCGAGGATGCCGACGGGTCGCCGACAACCGCGGCGTTCGTCATCCGCGACCAATGGAACCGGGTGTATCCCAACCCGGCGCGGCGACTGGCTCCCGACTTCTTTTTCCATGAGCAGATTTACCGGGCCAACGGCGAAAGCGTGCAGTTGCCGCCGGGGGAATACACCGTGACCGCCTCGCGTGGGCCGGAGTATAACGTGACCAAACGAGCGATCACAGTGCCGGAGGGAGTCGTCAGTCACCGCGAGGCATTCGCGCTCGACCGCTGGATTCATCCCAAGGAGCGCGGCTGGTTCTCCGGCGACCACCATGTTCACGCCGCCGGGTGCAAGCATTACGACAGCCCGACCGAGGGGGTTGGCCCCGGCGACATGCTACGGCACATTCTGGGCGAGGATCTCAATGTCGGCTGCGTGCTGAGTTGGGGGCCGTGCTGGTACACGCAAAAACAGTACTTTGAGGGGAAGACGTCGGCCCTCTCTCGGCCAGACTATTTGATGCGGTACGATGTCGAGGTGAGCGGCTTTCCGTCGAGTCATGCGGGGCATCTGTGCCTGTTGCGGCTGACGGAGGACGACTATCCGGGAACGACGCTGATCGAAGAATGGCCGAGTTGGACGCTGCCGGTGCTCAAGTGGGGCAAGGAGCAGGGGGGCGTCGTCGGCTATTCGCACTCCGGTTGGGGCATGGCGCTGCCGGACGTGATGCCGGACGGCTCGCGTCAGTTCTCCCCAACCGACGATCGGGCGCGAGCCGCGAGTGAGTTGCCCGACTATGCGATGCCCCCCTTCGACGGCATCGGCGCGAATGAGTACATCGTGACGGTGGCGCACGACGTGTGCGATTTCATTTCCTCGGTCGACACGCCTTCGATTTGGGAACTGAATGTCTGGTATCACACACTCAACGTCGGCATGCGGACGGTCATCAGCGGCGAGACCGACTTCCCTTGTATTTATGGCGAGAAGGTCGGACTGGGGCGCGTGTACGTCAAACTACCGACCGATCAGCCCTTGGACTACGACGCATGGGTGCAAGGGCTCAAGGGCGGACGCAGCTATTGTGGCGATGGTCAGAGTCACGTGTTCGACTTTGGGGTCAACGACGTGAATCTCGGCGAACCGGGGACGTCGGGCGTGACGAGTCAACTGGAGCTCGACGCTGCCGGACCGGTCACGGTCTCCTGTCAAGTTGCGGCCATGCTAGCGCCGACGCCGACCGAGGAGACCCAACGCATCCGCAACGCGCGGCTGGACGCTAAGCCGTACTGGCACATTGAGCGCTGCCGCATCGGCGACACGCGGCGCGTGCCGGTGGAGTTGGTCGTGAATGGCCATATTGCCGCCACGCAGGAGATCGAAGCGGACGGCAGCGTTCACGAGCTGTCGTTCGATGTGGACATCCCGCATTCGTCCTGGGTCGCCGTCCGCATCCTGCCGAGCGTGCACACCAATCCGATATTCGTGCAGGTCGGCGGCAAGCCGGTCCGTGCGTCGCGCCGGTCGGCGGAGTGGTGTCAGAAGGCGGTTGAGGTCTGCTGGAACTCGAAGAAGGAACGAATTCGCGAAGAGGAACGGGCGGTGGCCAAAAGCGCCTACGACGAGGCGGCGAAGGTTTATGCGGCGAGAGCTGCCGAGTCGGTGGCCGACTGATTCCGGTCAAGTTGCCCCAAAGTTGAAAGAGACAGGCCGGTGTCCGTATCCCCAGACGAACTGATGTGCCCCGCGTGCCAGGGGGAGAACGTCGAGCCGGCGCGGGCGCATGGATTGGATTATCTGGTCAAATTGATCGGATCGCGTCCCTTTCGGTGCGGCGACTGCGGCGAACGGTTTCGCTCGACTGCGACGTACCCGACAGGACCGGGGCGGGAGTTTCCCCCGTCTGCGGCAGCCGAGGCGGTCTGTCCCAACTGCAATCACGCGACGGTGATCCGGCTGACGGCGGGGGAACAGAAGTTGGCGGTAGAGGACGGTTGGGTCGTCTCCTGTCCCGGATGCCGCGCGCTGTTCCCGTTCCTCAGACGATCGGGAGACCGCTAACAGTTGGTGAGGTGAGCGAGTGATTGCCAATTCGAATGACGCACCACGGAGGCGCGGAGACACGGAGAAAACGCCGGACGAGCGGACTGCGGTCGCTCTCTGCCTCACCGCTTGACAGCCTGTTTTTTCGTCTGAAAGAAATCGTGGGAAGGCGTCGCGAACAGGCGGACGGCGTTCTGCGAATCTCCGCGCCTCCGTGGTAAATCGCGCGGCCTGCCGATTCCACAGTCGGATGGACCCGGCCGGCGGGTCATTTTTCGATGCTGCGGACCGATTCGCGTTGCCGGGGCAGGGCGTCATGGCGTCGGTGTTGCTAGAATGGCGCTCCGGAGACATGGCCTGTCTCCAAAGCCAACTGTATGCTCCGCCGCAACCTGTGTGAATTTCGAGATGTCTGTTCCGACTGTCGTCATTGTGGGCCGTCCAAACGTCGGCAAGAGTTCGCTGTTGAACTGGCTGGCGGGACGTCTGGTGTCGGTCGTCGACCCGACTGCCGGGGTGACGCGCGACCGTGTCACCTATTTGATGCATGAGCAGGACCGCTATTTTGAGTTGGTCGACACCGGCGGCATGGGGATTGAGGACGCCGACGACCTCACTGAGGATGTGGAGCATCAGATCGATGTCGCCATTGAGAGCGCCGCTTTAGTCGTGTTCGTTGTGGACGGGCGGTCCGGGGTGGTGCCCCTCGACCGGCATGTCGCGGACCGTCTCCGGCGGCTGGCAGTTCCCAAGCTGCTGGTCGTCAACAAGTGTGATTCGACGAAGCTGGATGATGAGGTGTCCGAGTTCTACGCGCTGATCGGCAGTGGCAGCGGTCTCGGTGAGACCCGGGGCGCGGCACGTCCCCCCGAGGACGAATTCGCGTTGCCCGGTGCGTCGCCGGCTGAGTCGCCGGAAATCGTGCTGACCAGCGTGAAGGCCAAGCGGAACCGTGCGGAGTTATTGCAGTCGGTCGTCGACCGTCTCCCGCCGCTTATTGAGTCGGAAGAGGCGGAGGGGGAGTCGCTGTCGGCCGTGCCGGAATTGAAACTGGCGATCGTCGGTCGTCGCAATGTGGGGAAGAGCACGTTCATCAATGCCCTCACGGAATCGGACCGCATGATCGTCAGCGACGTTGCCGGGACGACGCGCGACAGTGTGGACATTCGCTTCGAACAGGACGGCAAGTCGTTCGTCGCCATCGATACGCCAGGGGTGCGAAAACGCAAGAGCCTCGCCAACGACATCGAATACTACGGGATGGTGCGGGCCAAACGGAGCATTCGCCGCGCGGATGTGGTGCTGATGTTCTTCGACGCGAACACGACCATTTCCCGCGTCGATAAGCAGTTAGTCGACGAGATCGAATCGCACTGCAAAGCGTGCATCTTTGTCGTCAACAAATGGGACCTTGGCAAAGAGGCCGACATGACCATGCGGAAGTGGTCGGAGTACCTGGTCCACAACTTTCCCGGGATGCGTCACGCGCCGATTGCTTTCGTCACGGCGGAGAGTGGACGGAACGTGAAGAAACTGATCAATCTGGCGCAGACGATTTACAAGCAGGCGAGGCTGCGCGTCTCCACCGGACAACTGAACCGCATCGTGCACGCGGCCGTGCGGGCCAATCCTCCCCGACATAAGAAGAACCGGCTTCCCAAGATCTATTACGCGACCCAGGTGGCGACCCAGCCGCCGACGATCGTGCTCAAATGCAACGAGCCGAGCCTGTTTGACGGACAGTGGAAACGATACCTGTTGGGCGTGCTCCGCGAGGAATTGCCGTTTCAGGAGATCCCGATCCGCGTCTATTTTCGCGGCAAGAGCGGCCGCGACGAAACAGGCGGCAGCCTCGAAGAGGCCGGTGCAACGACGCGACTCTCCGCGACGTCGTCACGAAGAAGACATGCCCGCTGAAGACACCGCGCTCGCCGGGAACTCGTCCTGGCGGCTCCGTTTCCGGATCGGGCGTCATGAACATCAGTGACCCTTGTTTAACCCCGATGGGACTGTTTCGTTCGAATTCTGCCCTTACGCGGCGATGGTGAGGGGATTGAGGAGCAGTTGTTCTTGCGGCGGTTCAACTTTGGAAACAGGCCTGGTTGCCAGGCTGTCGAAAAATCGTCACTGTTTCGCCGAATGAAGGAGTCCGCCATCAACCTCGTTCCCAAACTTCGTTTGGGAACGCACTTCCGCGAAACTCTGTTTCGCGAGCGGCAAAGCAGAGCTTTGCAGGACGTGTGTTCCCAAGCCGGAGCTTGGGAACAAGTGATGCCTTTCGTATTTCAGACGGCTAAAGCGTTACGAAAAATCCAAGTCCGCCAGATATGGCAGCGGGCGCTCGCGGGCCTCCTCGAACGTCACCGCGGTCGCTCAACGGCCGGTGAACCGCTCCCGATCTCCTGTGTATGAGGTGATGCGAGCGGGAAACCGTCGAATCGTCTACACTGCCAACCATGCGGCGTTTTTCTGAATGCGAACTGTTGAAACCGGCCGTTCGTGGCGGTTGTTCTGGCATGGGTGTCGACAAATCTGAGAATCGTGTCCGCCGGATGTTTGGGCAAATCGCCCCCCGGTATGACCTGTTGAACCGTTTGCTCTCCGGCGGGACGGACGTCTATTGGCGTTGGCGGACCCTGCGGACCGTCGCTCCGCAGGGCGAGGAGCCGGTCCTTGACGTTTGCACGGGCACCGGCGACCTCGCGCTGGCCTATTGGAAGCGCAGCGGCGGCCGATTGTCGGTCGTGGGAACCGACTTCACCCACGAGATGCTGGAACTGGCGCGGCGGAAGGGGCAGGCGGGAATCGAATCGTCCAATGGATCGCCGGGCGTCGAGTTTCTGGAGGCGGACACGCAGTCGCTGCCGTTCGCGGACGACCGGTTTCAGATCGTTTCCGTGGCGTTCGGTCTGCGGAACGTGACCGACACTCGCCGTGGCTTGCGGGAAATGATCCGCGTCTGCCGTCCCGGCGGGCGGGTCGCCGTGCTCGAGTTCTCCGAGCCGCAAAACTCGTTGATGCGGCGCGTGTATCACAGCTACTTCAAGCATGTGTTGCCCCGCGTGGGACAATTGTTGGCCCGCAATCAGGAAGAGGCTTACAAGTATCTGCCGACGTCGGTGTCGGAGTTTCCCTGCGGACAAAAGCTCGCAGACATGATGTCCGAATGCGGATTGCGGGAGGTCTCCTTCACGCCGCTGACGTTCGGCATCGCGACCCTCTATGTTGGAACCAAGCCCGAATCCTTGTGATCCCATGTCCGACGTCGTCCTCGCCATGACCGGAGCCAGCGGCGCCGCGTACGGGCTGCGGCTGCTGGAGGTTCTGCTGGCGGCGGGGCGGACGGTGCACTTCACCCTCAGTGCGGCGGCTGCGGAAGTGATGCGGGTTGAGATGAACCGGGAGATTGACCCTCGCAATCTGTCGCTGACGGATCTCTTGCCCGTAGCTGGCGACCCCGTTGCTGACGTCCCCGCGGCTGACGTCCCCACCGCCGCGGCGGACTGGCCGGGGACGATGCAGTATCACCACGAGCAGGACTTCATGGCGGGAATCGCCAGCGGTTCGTTTCGGACCGACGGCATGGTGATCTGTCCCTGCTCGATGGGCACGCTGGGAGCGTTGGCCAACGGCCTATCGGCCAATTTGATTCACCGGGCGGCCGACGTGCATCTGAAGGAGCGTCGCAAGCTGATCCTCGTCCCGCGCGAGACGCCGCTGAGCACGATCCAACTCGCCAACATGCACACGCTGAGTGCCGCCGGGGCGGTCATTCTTCCGGCGACGCCCGGCTTTTACCATCAACCGCACTCGATCGCCGATCTGATCGACTTCGTCGTCAGCCGCATTTGCGACCAGTTGGGCGTCGAAGCCAACCTCGGCCCCCGCTGGGGGAGCGGCTAAATCAAGGCCTTTCAACAAACCGAAAGACGTTCACCGAGCCAGCCATGCAGGACATCGCCGCGACGATTCGTGACGCCATGCCGGTCACGCAGAAGTGGGCCTACTTCGATCATGCGGCTGTCTCGCCGCTGCCCGAACCAACGCGGCAGGTGATCCGTGAGTGGGCCGACCATTTCGCCGAAAACGGCGTCGTCGACTGGAACCGCTGGCGGGAGCGGATCGAGCCGGTTCGCACGCTGGCGGCTCAGCGTCTCAACGCTCAGGAATCGGAGATCGCGCTCATCCGCAACACGACCGAGGGGATCAGTCTGGTGGCGGAGGGATTTCCCTGGCGGCCGGGAGACAACGTCGTTGTGCCGGACTCGGAGTTTCCCTCAAATTTGTATCCCTGGATGAATCTGTCCGGCCGCGGCGTCGAAGTGCGACAAGTCTCCTGTCCGGAGGGCCTGATTGATCCGGCACAAATCAGAGCGGCCTGTGATAGCCGCACGCAGGTCGTCGCGGTCAGTTGGGTCGGATATGCGACCGGCTGGCGGGCCGATCTCGTGTCGCTGAGCGACGTGGCGCATCAGCACGGAGCATTGCTGTTTGTCGATGCGATCCAGGGGCTCGGCGTGCTGCCGTTGGACGTCGCACAAACACCGGTCGATTTCCTCGCAGCGGACGGCCACAAATGGCTGATGGGACCGGAAGGGGCGGGTGTGCTCTTTGTTCGCGAGGAACATCGGGACCGTTTGCGACCGCTGGGCATCGGTTGGAACAGTGTCGTCCAGGCGGGCGATTTCACCGATAAGAGACTGCGTCTGAAACCGGACGCCTCGCGGTACGAAGGGGGCACGCACAACATGGCCGGATACGTCGGACTGGCGGCCAGCCTGCGGCTCACCGCTCCGTTCTCAGTTGAAGCATTGGCCGACCGTCTGCGCGACGTGACCGGCCGCTGCTGCGAACAACTGGAGCGCGTCGGCGGCCGCGTGGTCTCGGTCCGTGATGATGCGCATTGGTCCGGTATCATCGCCTGTGAGTTTTCCGGTCAGGACAGCGGATTGCTTCGACGGGCCTGCCTCCGGAAAAACGTCGTCGTCAACACCCGCGATGGCCGCCTGCGCGTCAGTCCGCATCTCTACACCAGCGAAGACGACATCGAAAGAATGGCAGCGGCCATTGCCGGGGAGCTTCCCAATTGACACGGTGTACCGGACGTGTAGGATGGGGTCGTCGAAGACACACCTGATGCAACGGGACGCTTGACGAACTCCCCGGCCGGGTCCCTCAGCCTTATCCCTTGCCTGTGCATCGAGCCGACCGCCATGCCTTCTCCCCGAATCGACGTCCAGGACGGTGTCACCGTTGTCTCCTTCGAGGCGGGGCCTCACACGTTGGATGAAGTGGCCATTGCGGAGGCGCGCGACGCGATGCTCGCCAGCAGCTCGGCAGACCCTCCCAGCGTTGTCATCGATCTGTCGGAAGTGGAGTTCTTCGGTTCCACGTTCATCGAAGTGCTGTTCCGCATCTGGAAGCGGATCCAGGACCGGTCGGGACGGTTCGCGCTGTGCGGGACGAACCCATACTGCCAAGAGGTGCTCACGGTCACCAACCTGCAAAAGCTGTGGCAGTCCTACGAGACGCGCGACGAAGCGGTCGCCGCGCTGCGGGATCCGGGGTGACGTTCGCCGGGCTGTCACGCCTCCCGTATTCTCTTCAGTGAATTCGCTTTGCCGTCAAGGAATCGCCGTGGCGGACCGGGCCCGCCATCAGACCCCGGAGAGCTTTTGAGTTTTTCGGGCCAAACACCCGGTGTCTCATGAGATCGAGAAACGTTGAGGACATGAGCCGCCAAGATGAGGCGATTCGCGTCCGTGCTGATTCGAGACACCGGGTGTTTGGCCGCGCGGTGGGAAAAAATCACACCCTCGGAGCGTGAGCGACGCGGCAATCGCTGCTGAGTGTCAGGGTGGTCCCCAGGGCGAGCCATTTCTTACGATGGAGGGATTGTCGGCGATTCGCCGTCGGCGTTGCCTCCGGGCTAACAAGCATCATGGGCTGCGGCCGACATTGGTACGACGCCTCAACTTCAACAAAACGTTTGGCCCGAAGCGGTATCGACTTTGCCGATTCCGTCGAGACGCGCAGTCGCGGATTCTCTACGCGATATGAGCAACACGAGGGATTGTTCGCGGTCGTTGGTGCTGATCTGCGGGTGTTGGCCGACGGTCGTGCATGGACGACGTTGAAGGGTCGATACCTTTCAAGCGTCCAGGCTCCGGCACGGCTGACGCTCCCGGCTGCCCCGTCGATCCTTCCCTCGAAGCTGCCTGTTCACACCCACGAGCCGCCCTATGCTCGATCTTGAAACCGACGCTCTCACCCTTCACGATGCTGACCGGGTCGTCCTGCAGGCGTACCTGACTGCCGAACAATCGTTCGCCTCACAGCGTGCGGCGACGGCTGAGGCGGCGGCTGAGGCGGCGGCCGATGTGGACAACGAGCAGACACGATGGGTTGCGCGGATTCGGGAGATTGAAGGGGTGCCGCAGGATTGCCTGGCCCCCAGTCATGGGCGGCTGATCGCGCTTGGACATCTGCAGTTTCAACTGCAGGGACGTGACGCGGGCGTCGTCTACCGAATCACCTCCACAGGCCGCGCGGTTCTTGCGGCAGCCGGCGATTATGCCACGACCGCTGAGCCGCTTCGCCAGTCCGCGTGATGGTGTCGGCTGCGACGCTCATGCTTCACATCGGGTGCCATCGCTGACCGACGGCAGTCTGCCTGTCCAAAGAACGGACCGCCTGTGACACCCGCATGAACGTTTGTCACACCACGAAGCAGCATCTGCATCGGCCGATGCCCTGTTGCTCACGCACCGTCCTCTGAGCGGAGGTCAGAACCGAGGACCGGCATCCCAGGTGCTGGCGATCTTGGCATCGGGCGCGAGGATGAAGATTTCCACGCGGCGGTTCCGCTGCCGGGAGCTCTCATCCGAGTTGGCGGCGACCGGCTGGTACATGCTGTATCCGGCAACGCCCATACGACGTTCGACGAGCCCCTGTTTGGAGAGAGCGTCGACGACCGACGTCGCCCGGTGAGCGGAGAGTTCCCAGTTGTTGGCGTGTTTGGACTTGGTCTTGGCCTTTTTCACCGGTTGGTCGTCGGTGTGTCCCACGACGAGAATATTGAACTGCCGAGCCTCCCCTTCGTTCATGATGTGCGAGAACTCAGCAAGCAGCGGCTTGGCGGCCGTGCGAACCTCAGAGCTACCGGTCGCAAACAGGAGGTCCCCTGTGAACTTACTAACGCCCGTGTAGGGGTCGAATTCAAATTCGGGGTATTTCCGGGCAAGGTCCTCGAATCGTTTGGTCGCGTTTCCGGAGAGAGGGTTTCCGCCGCTTTGCAGGCTCGTCAACAGATTGGAGTAGCGGGAATGCAACTCCTGACGTTCGGAGCCAAGGTTCGCCAACCGCTCGTTCGACACTTGCAGTTGCGACTGCGCCGTCTGAAGTTCGCCCTGCAACTGAGCCGCCGCCTGTTCAAACTGCTGGCGTTCGGTCGCCACCTGCTGAAGTTGCTGACGTTCCGCCGCCATCTGTCCGGACAACGCGCGGCTCTGCCGATACATGGAGAGAGTCTGCATCTGGGCTTGGCGATACTGATACATGGGCACTGCGTTGCATCCGGCGGTCGCAGCGATGCACAAACACAGGCAGATCGGTCGAACGAGTCGGGAGTCGCGGGGGATCATGTGATAACGCCTCCGGTGAGACCGGTCCGAAACGGATGGCCGTCACTGCTTTGAGGGAATCAGGGGGCGAGACAACCGGGGACGCTTCGCCTCCGGCTGGCCGCTGGAACCATCGTGGGTCGAGGTGAGAACTGAGAGGAGGGGACCGAGCGGGGCTCAATCGGGGCGCGGCTTATATCGGATGACCGGCGGCGATTGCCAGATTAACCCTGCCCGCGACCGTTCCGCTGGCAGATTCTGCCGAAAGGCGGTTCGCGGGGGGCGAACCGGCCTCCGAAGTCCTCGGACAACTCGCCCACCGCAGACGGGACTGCTTGACGTTCCCGTGGGAAACTCCTAACCTCTGCACCGGTTTGAGTTCCGACGTCGGACGGCGTTGCATTCATCCCTTTCCGGTCTTCTGCCGACCGGAACTGCGCCCGTAGCTCAGTTGGTTAGAGTGCATGCTTGACATGCATGAGGTCGCTGGTTCGAGTCCAGCCGGGCGCACTGATAAGTAAAAGCTGGGTCACGACTTGTGACCACCTGCCACCGGCAGTGCAGCACAAAGACTACCACGAAACTACCACTTTCGGGGGGGGTGCTGCGATGCCGCGACGATCCGTACCACGCTATTGCCGCCACAAGGCTTCCGGACAGGCGAGAGTCCGCGTCAACGGCAAGGACATCTATTTGGGCGTCTACGGCTCGCCCGAATCCCATCGACGCTACGCCGACCTCATCGCCGATTGGCACTCGACCAACGATGCTCCGGTGAAGGACCTCACGGTCGGGCAGCTGACC
Organism: Planctomycetaceae bacterium; assembly: GCA_029259845.1. GTDB lineage: Bacteria > Planctomycetota > Planctomycetia > Planctomycetales > Planctomycetaceae > JAHBXU01. The sequence goes on from JAJDEI010000131.1 coordinate 13,530, forward strand.
GTGTTCTACATCAAGTGGGCGGAGGGGCACTATCGGAAGAACGGCAAGCCGACCACCGAAGTGCAGACGATCCGCGACGCGCTCAAGCGGCTCAACCGTCTGCATCGGGGCAAGCTGGCGGCTGACGTGTCCCCGAAGACACTGAAGACGCTGCAACAGTCCATGATCGCCGAAGACCTGGCACGGAACACGATCAACGCATCCATCGGCAGGGTCCGCAGGATGTTCCGTTGGGCCGTCTCTGAGGAACTGGTCCCGCCGTCCATCCTGTTGGGCCTGCAAGCCGTCCGAGACCTGCAACGCGGCCGGACCGAAGCCCGTGAGTCCTCGCCCGTCAAGCCGGTGCCAGACGCTCACATTGACGCTGTGCTGCCACTGGTGCCTGATCCCGTCCGGGGCATGATCCTGTTTCAACTGGCGACGGGAGCACGTCCCGGCGAAGTCCGCATCCTCCGCGCGTGTGACCTCAACATGAGCGGCAAGGTTTGGGAATACCGGCCCGCGACGCACAAAACCGAACACCACGACCGGGACCGGATCATCTTCATCGGTCCCCGAGGGCAGGACGTGCTGAGGGAGTTCCTCACGCCGACCCTGGACGCCTACGCCTTCTGTCCGGACGGCTCGGCGGGATGCCGACCATACGACCGGAGCGCGTACCGGAACGCCATCCAGCGGGCTTGCAAGCGGGCTGACGTGCCAACCTGGACGCCGCATCAGTTGCGGCACAACTTCGGCACGCGGGCACGGCGGGAATTCGGCATCGAATCGACGCGGACCGCGCTCGGACATTCTTCAATGCAGACGTCGATGATCTATGCCGAGCGCGACAACGACGCGGCACGGGCCGTTGTCGCCGCGATCGGGTAATCTGAACGTGACGGGCGGATAGGCTGATCCCCGAATCCCGGTAGCCTTGCCGGTTCTCCGCCTCGTCTTTTGATTCAAGGCGACCACCAGACAAGGCAGGTGGACGATGGCATCCGCATTACCCATCCCTGCGGCGGAGATCGAAACATTTGACCGGTTGTCGCGTTGGGCAGACGAATGGTTGGGGTTGCATTTCCCGGACATCGCCGGGATTGACCCCGAAACTTGTTCCACGATCGACGTTGAGCAGATCAAGGAATCTATCCGAACGAGCGGGGATACGATCGAGCGGCTCGGCGAGATCGGCCCGCAATTCTGCGCATGGTGCGAAGTTTTCTCCGAGCAACTGACAACCCTGGCGGCGGGCGCTGGCGGAGTCTTGACCCTCCGGTTGGGATTCGTGAATGATCAGTTCTGGAACCGGGAGTCTCGTTACAGGGTTATCCCCGTCGAAACCCACCTCTCGGCGCATGCTGCTGCTGCCGAATGGGTCTCCCGCGTCGGCCAACTGCTGTTCGGGGGTTGGGACGAGGCGGTCCGAGAGCAATACTGTTTCACCGGTCCGTATTTCTGCGAACCCGGCGACGATCCCGACGGCGCAATCCGCGATCAGCAACGGTCGGACGTCGCCCTAAAACTGCAACGGGTCTGCTGGGGCGGCGGCGGGGAAAACGTGCTCAGCGCAAGGATGACCCAGGAGCGCATTCTCTTTTTTGATGGGAGCAAGCCGACAGCGGGGGAGACGGCGCTCCCGGCGGATATCGAGGACGCAGTGCGCAACGCCGGCGCGACCTCTCAAACCCTGTCGCTCTTGACGGTCATGTGGGACGGCAAAAGCAAGGCCATCGAAAGCCTCCGCGTCCACGTCTGGTGCGACCCGACGGAGAATGCAGTCAAAGGCACGCTCAAGCGGGCGAATGCCATCTTGGGGAAAATCGGCCATGCTCGCGTCCTGTCGCAGAAGGACGGGCAGATTTTTTTCGTCTGACACCACAAGTGTCAGGCTGACACCATTCTGACACCGCTCGCGCTCTAACCTCGCATTAAATCAACCCCGTGCGAGGTTTTCTATGACCGCTGCTGAATTGCTCGAAACTGGAACGCTCGAACACGTCGCCACCGTTGCCCGTCGCCTAACAGGGGTCCGGCCGTCTCCCGCGACGATCTGGAGGTGGTGCCGGAAAGGTCTCCGAAGCGGAACCGTCAAGCTCGACTGCGTCTACCACTCCGGTATGTGGCAGACGACCGATGCCGCATTCCAGCGGTTCGTCGACCGGCAAACGGAATCCGCGTTGGCGACGTCGGGCGGTGCGTCCGATGAGGAACTTGAAGCCGCCGGACTGCTCTGACACAAAAAAAAGCCGTTGGGACCGGGCGATCCCAACGGCTCCCGAACTCTCGAACTCTCGTCCCCGACAAGGAACGCAACAATGATGACAGCATCGCCAATCACAGTCAATGCGAACGACGGACGGAAGCCGTCAGAACTCGGCAAATACCGGGTGACCATGGTCCCGATCTGCAAAATCTCACCAAGTCCAGAAAATGACGATCTGTATGGGGAGATACAGGCCGACGAACAGATTGGTTCCTTGATCGCGTCAATCCGCAAACGTGGACTGGAGGAGCCGATCATTCTCACGGCAGACAATTACATCCTCTCCGGACACCGGCGGTTCTATGCGGTGTCCGAGTTTCTTCACTGGAAAGAGGTCCCTTGCCGGTACTGCTCAGATGTCTCCCGCGACGGCAATGACACCTATCACGCCGACCTCGCCGAGTACAACCCGCAAAGAATTAAGTCCGTCGGATCGCTCCTCAAAGAGGCGCTACTGCGGGACAGTTCCTCGGACGACACCTTCGACGCAATCCGAGACTATGAGGAGGCGTCGACGTGCGTGAACGTAGACTTTATGGCCGTTGCGGGCTGCAAACTGGTCCGAGACGTCAGCGCGAAAAAGCAGGCATTCTTGGTTGCCGTCCAGCGGGTCATTGAATCTCTGCAAAAATACTGGCCGCTGTCGATCCGGCAGATTCATTACAACCTATTGAATGACCCTCCGTACATCTCGACCCCGAAGCGCAGCATTAGGGCGTCGGAGTACTACCGCTATTGTAACGACCGCAAGAGCTACAACGCGCTCGTCGGTCTCCTGAAATCGGCCCGGTATCGCGGCCATGTCCCGATGCACGTCATCGACGATCCGACCCGCCCACAACTCACACACTCCGGCTGGACCAACGCCTCTGAATTCGTCAATCAGGAGATCGAAAACTTTCTGGTCGGTTACCATCGGGACCGCCAGCAGGATCAGCCGCGACACATCGAGATATTCTGCGAGAAAAATACCGTCTACGGGATGTTGTCTCGCGTCGCGAATGAATACTACGTCCCGCTCACAGCCGGACGCGGATTCTGCTCAGTCCCCGTCTGGAGGAACATGGCGGCCCGGTTTCGTGCGTCCGGTAAAGAGGCGATGACGCTGATCGTCGTGAGCGACCACGACCCCGAAGGATTGGAACTCGCTGACGATGCGATCCGGTCTCTACGCGATCTATGGAAATTGCCGGTCGAGGGTCACCGCGTCGCAGTCAACAGGGAGCAGATCGAAGAACTCAATCTCGCCGAGGACTGCAACCCGGCGAAGGCCACAAGCTCCCAATACCAGAAGTTCGTCGAACGGACTGGCAGTTCGAAAACCTGGGAACTGGAGTCGCTTCCCCCGGACTATTTGGTCTCGCAGGTCAAGGCGGCTGTCGAGGCAAGCATGAACAGGTACATCCTAAATTCTGTTGTCGAGCAGGAGCGCGACGACGCGGATTCCCTGTGGCAGATTAAACAGACGATCGCAGGGTCGATGCAGTTCTGAACATTAAGGCCGAGTTGCTTCCTGCGAAGAATGGCCGTCCAACGAAAGGGAGACGAAAACTACGGACCGGTCCGTGGTTTCAAACGCCGACGACACTAAGCGACAACTGAAAACACCAACGAACTCTCAAACGGATGGAATTTCGGGGCGGTTAAACACAACGTGGGCAGGTCCGCTCCTTTGCCTATTTGCTGTCCGTTTCGCCAGAAGGTGGGAACTCCCTCACGAGGAGTAATACCGGGTCCAGGCTACAACCAATTCCGGGCAACGTGCACGCTCACGACCCGGCCCCGACACAGCAGACTTAGCTGAGGCCTGTCACCGGAACCTTTTGGACAAGAGCAGTCACACATCCCACAGCACCTACGGTTACGTAAGTGTCGGGGATAGAGCGGTGGTCCGCGCCTACAAATGCCGAGCACTGCGAACTCATGCAGAAGTTCCAAATGTTGGACCGGTCCAACTTTGTTGTCGTGCGCTACAATGCAAGCATATATGGTAAGTGGCTATATACCCATTGTTGAGACGTGCGAGAACTGCCGCTGTGAGCTACAGCGGCAACAGGACTGGTACGTGTGCACCGGCTGCGGACAGTGTAGCCGGCTACACGTTTCATACGTATCCGCACGGAATGCAAAATCTCACCAAGATCACATTTTGCACGAGCGGACGATTGACGATCTGGCGGCGACGACGATTCCCGGACTCCACTAACGTAAACTACCCAAACTGCCTAGGGTCCTTCCCAGCCATCCTGCCTAGATACCACTCAAGCACCCAGCGCGCTTTTAGAGAGTTTTGTTTTCGCGATGAAAACTGCCAAACCTAACAGCCTGCCATGTCCGCAATGCGGGATTGCTACTCATGTTCGGCGCACGAAAGCGACACCGACGGGTGTC
>JAJDEI010000132.1 GCA_029259845.1 Planctomycetaceae bacterium
CGGTCTGTCGCATGATACGACGCGGTTCGCGTGCGACAGTCTTCAGTGGTCCTGGAATCGCATTGGCAGGCAAGCGTATCCCGATGCGAGTTCGCTGCTGCTGCTGTTCGACTGCGGCGGCAGCAATTCGGCCAGCAAATATCTTTTCAAACACGATCTTCAAGCGGTCGCCGATCAGACGAACATGACGATTCGCGTGGCCCACTATCCGAGCGACTGTTCCAAATTCAATCTCATCGAGCGTCGCTTCTTTCCTCACTTGAGCCGCGTCTGCACGGGAATGCTATTTGATACACGGGAACACGTCGTTGAGTTGATGCGAAAAGCGACCACGCGCACCGGCCTTCGCACAACAGTGAATGTGATCCGGCGCGTCTACGAAACCGGACGGACAGCGACCGACGTGATGAAGGAAGTCATTCGTTCAACCGTGCAGTTCGCCGACTTACTTCCAAGATGGAACTACACCATTACACCACAAATCAGGCAGTAATTTCACGAGCGATCCTTAATGGGTGTGATTAACCAACCCAAGGCAAGGAGGCCGCTGTGAGTGATTGTACAAAATGGTCGCTGAATCAACAGGTCGAATGGTTTCGTTGTCAATTTGCACAAGGAACGGGCCTTCCCTTTTCGGATGTCTTACCGGCACAGGTCGTGATCGAGTCCTTGCAGTCGATGGGGCTGCGGTGTTACGAGTCTCTTTACAATCCGGTCACCGTCCTGTGGCTGTTTCTCTCTCAAGTCATCCACGCCAATCCGACTCTGGCGGCGACGGTCGAGAATTTTCTCGCCTGGCGGCTGGGGCAGGGAATGTCGCCTTGCTCGACCGACACGGGCGGCTATGCGCGGGCGCGGCAGCGGTTGCCCGGGAAACTGTGGGAACGGTTGGCGCTCCGCTGCGGACAAGAGGCCCAGCGGCTGGCGGCGGCCGATTGGCGGTGGCGGGGACGGGTGCTGAAAGTGTTCGATGGGTCGACGGTCTCGATGCCCGACACACCCGAAAATCAAGCGGCGTATCCTCAAAGCCGAACCCAATCGCCGGGAGTCGGGTTTCCGCTGGCCCGCATCGGGGTGCTGTTCTCGCTGTCGGTGGGAACCGTGCTCTCCTGCGGCATTCGCAGGTGGGCGGGCAAGTTCCAAAGCGAGTGGGCCATGCTCAGGGACATGTTCCCGCTGTTCGATTCCGGCGATGTTTTGCTGACCGACCGCTACCTCTGCTCGTACCTGGAAATCGCCGTGCTCCGGAGCCGGGGCGTCGATTTCGTGGGGCGGATGCGCGCCCGCCGCAGCGTGGACTTTCGACGCGGCAAATGGATCGGCACTCAAGGGCACATCGTCCCCTGGGCCAAACCGGCCCGGCCCGATTGGATGTCCCTCAAAGAGTACGTGGCACTCCCCGCGAGCCTGTGGATGCGAGAGCTTCGTTACCGAGTCGAACGCGACGGCTATCGCCCTCGAACGATCATCGTAGCGACCACCCTGCTCGACTCCGCGGCCTCCCCCTGCAAGGAGGTCGCGAATTTGCACGGCCTGCGCTGGGACGCCGAGATCAACCTGCGTTCGCTCAAAACCATGATGCGCATGGACGTGCTGCGCTGCTAAACTCCCGAGATGGTTCGCAAAGAACTCTGGGCGCATCTGCTGGCTTACAACCTGATCCGAACCGTGATCGCACAGGCCGCGCTGGCACACGGGAAACACCCGCGGCAAATCAGTTTCACCCGCGCCATGCGGACCCTTGAGGCGTTTCGTCAGACGCTGGCCCACACGCATCGCGACCGGCTGCCGGCCATGTTCCAGCAAATTCTCAAAGCGATCGCTGCTCATGAAATCGCCAATCGGCCAAATCGCCTCGAACCCCGCCAACGAAAACGAAGACCCAAGCCCTACAAACTCATGACCAAACCCCGCAACGAAGCCCGAAGGCTTTACGCCAAACAGCGTTAACAAAATATCAGTGCCATTCATATCTGTGGTGATGGTGCGTGGCGGGGATTGGTGCGGAGTCACGGCTGAGCGCGCCCATTGACCGGAGATGGCCAAGCGGTGACAGGTCGGCGTGCAGCGGGTGCGTGACGTCGTGCGCCGGTGAGAATTTCGTGGGCGGATGTGTCCTGACGGGATTCATGAGGTGTCGAATCCGAGGGAAGCGGCCGTGCGGCGGATCAGGAAGTGAGGAGGTCGGAACGGAAGGGGCCGTTCCGGAGGCACAGCGTCGATGATCGCCAGGCTTTGGCGTCCGCAAGCGGGGCAGGTGTTTGGTGATGGCGGTGGGTCAGAGTTTTCTGCCGGCGTTTGCGACTCTGGGATTGTTGACGTCGGCCCGGACGGAACGCCCAGGAGACGCCGGCACGTCTCAAGTCTCTCGTTCCGGTAACGGTTCGCCAGGAAGCCGTCGTAGCGGATGCGGACGAAGCCGCTCGGAAGTGTGTGCATCAAGAATCGGCGGATAAACTCACTGCTGGAGAGGGGCAAGACCTTGCTTCGCTGATCGTCGGCATAATCCTTGTCGCGAAAACTCACACGGCCATCGCGCAGCTCGACCAGCCGCCGGTTCGAGATGGCAACGCGATGCGTGTAGCGCGCCAGATATTTCAGCACACAAGCCGGTGAAGAAAATGGACGTTTGGCGTAGACCACCCAGTCGTGACGAACGGCCTTGTTCAGCAGTTGCTCGAAGGTGGCTTCGTCTCCGAGCGACTTGAGGCGACCGTGGAATTCGAGTTCGCCACTTCGAAACGCTCGTTTCAAAGAGTCGATGAATTTTCCCTGGAAGACGCGGCTGAGAATTTTTCCCGGCGCAAAGAACGGCTTGCGACGTTGGCTCTGTTTGCCGTGGATCCAGCGGGAACCGTCGGCGGACAGGCCGCCACCGGTCACGATCGCATGCACATGAGGATGATGCATCAGGTTTTGGCCCCACGTGTGCAGCACCATCAGACAACCAATGTTCGCCCCCAAGTGCTGCGGATGGGCAGCGACTTCCAAGAGCGTCTGGGCCGCCGCACGAAACAGGAGGCCGTAGACCACACGTTTGTTCTGCAATGCCAGCGGTCCCAGTACCTGTGGCAGCGTGAACACCACGTGGAAGTACCCCACGGGCAGCAATTCGCTTTCCGGTTTCTCCAGCCAGGCAGCGCGGGCCATCGCCTGGCACTTGGGACAGTGCCGGTTGCGGCAGGAATTGTACTGAATCCGCTGGTGACCGCAGTCGTCGCACTGTTGGACATGTCCGCCCCGTGGGGCCGTCCGGCAACGGATCACGGCCCGCAGGACCTGACGCTGTTCGCATGAGAGCGTGTGTCCGTACTCGGCAAGGAACCCGGCCTCTCCATCGCGGAAGACATCGGCAACTTCCAGTGGAGTCCGCATCATGCCGCCCCGTCGTCCGCTTCAGGATCTTCGAGCAGTTCCATCGGGCTGGGTGCGTCGCGCAGTTCCTCGACCGAGATGTGCGAGTCGACACAGGTGGTCTGAATGTTGGAGTGCCCCAGCAACCGTTGAATGACGCGCAGGTTGGTGCCCGCTTCCAGCAGCTGCGTCGCAAAACTGTGACGCAGCGTGCGCCTGCTGACGCGTTTGGTGATGCCGGCTTTGCGGCACAGCTTCTTGGAAATGTGCCCTGGTGTGGCGAGGTCGTAACGCTTGTTCGGATGCGCTCCTGGGAAGCGCACGCTTTCCGGACGACCGCTTCGCCAGTACTCCCGTAACAATTTCAGCAAGCCCAAAGACAGGCGGGCGTAACGATCCTGCTCGCCTTTGCCCTGGCGAACGCGGATCACCATCCGACTGCTATCGATATCGTCGACGCGCAGATTGAGAACCTCGGATAGCCGCAGACCGGCATCGTAGGCGGTCATCAACAAAGCTCTGCGCTTGAGGTTCTCCGTCACGGCAAACCGCCGCTGCACTTCTTCGCGGCTCAAAACCACCGGCAATCGTCTTTCGCGTTTCGGACGCGGCACCGCCTTCAGTTCATCGGTTCGTCCCAGCGTGTCCATGTACAGATGCCGCAGAGCGTTGCGTTGGATGACGCAGCAACTGCGTGAGAGGCCGCAATCCAGTTCGTGAATCAGAAACGCCCGCACGTCTTCCGCCGTCGACCCGTCTGGGGAACGTCCCAGAAACCGCGCGAACTTCTCGACCGCGTGGACGTAAACCTTGATGGTGCCGTCGGACAGATTCTTCAGTCGCAGGTCGTCGATAAAGCGTCGTCGTAGCGGAGTCATGAGGCCACCTTTCCAGACGCACCATCGCGTCAGGAAAACATGCCTCGCGAACCAGCAGGGCGCAAATCGGAATCTTCGCCCCCATCGATACAACCGGACCCTGCCAAACGGTCCCACTCGCGACTCACAAATTCCGGCCCCACTCCAATTCACTCCCCCGCACCCACCGCGTAGCGGTTAAGTTCAAGGACCGTATTCTGAAGCTGGTCGAATTTCCGGTGCAACCATTTCGGTGTCTTTGAACGGGTTTGAACGTGTCGCCCACGGCCATCCTTCCGAAAGGTGCCGTTATGAGCCCGCGTCTGACTACTTGTCCGACACCGACAGGACTCGGTTCTTCGCAGGGAAGCTGACCGGTTTGGAATAGTGATAGACCTTGCAGACTTCCTGCTCGTCATGAACGACCGGAGTGGGCTGTTCGATCACGAAGTCGCAAAAGTGTGGGGCATTGAAGACGGCAAAGGCCAGTCGGACGCTATCGACCGGCGGATCGAACCGCTTGGTCAAGTCAGGGAACGCAATCGGGCCGGTGTCAACCTGCCAGATGTGTTTATCGATGCTGATGTTCATCGTTTTGATGGGATATTCCATCACGCACCGCAGACCCGTCTCTTCGTTGGTGATCTCGGTCTGGGCAGCCAGCGGCGTGTCGGTCGCTGTGACGTCACGGATTTGCTCGAACGTCTTCAATTCCGTGACCGTCTTGCCGTGGTGCAGCCGCAGCCTGGGTTCTCCCCACACTTCCTGCACCTTGCGCAGTTGTCGATAGCCATCGCGAGCGTCAACGTGCCGGCGCAGAATCAGCATATCTTCGCCGCCATAGATCGGCATGAAATCATAGTTGTCTTCCGCGAGCAGGCTCTCTTCGGCAAACGTGCGCTCGCTCTTACACGATCCGCACTGATAGATGGCCAGTTTCGTTCCCGCCTTGTCGTCGAAGAGAATCGTCCGGCTTTCGACCCAGAAGCGCACAGAGTTTGCGGCCGAGGAGTTACAAATGAAGGATCGGCCGTAGTCCAGGCATTCGATCGTATCGGTTTCGGCAGCAGCAGCGGAATCCAGCAGGGCCGATGTTCCAACGGCCGCGAGTCCGGCAGTCAGAAATCCGCGTCGGTTTGATTTCATGGCAGCTTCTCCTGTTGTTGAGTTGTATCAGCCCGATTGCATTCTAAACGGACAGAACCCGTCAATACATAGAATCAAGCTCGGTGATCGGCCGCGAATGATCGACCCGTTTGTGATTTGCGGGCGGAAACACGGGAGCGCGTGATCGCAGACCGCCATTTGCTTTGTTGAGGGGGCACGAATCTGCGTCGGTACGCTCTGATGCGCAAAGCTTGATCCCGCATTTCCCAACCCACTCTGCTCACTTTGGCATTCAATTCTCGCCACACTCTTGGATAATAGCGTTTCGGATGCCAATCATGACAAAGTGGCCGAACTGCCCCAAGGGTGACGGCCCGGACGAAGAGTTGGAAGTCTGTTTCGACCGCCCCTTGAATCTCGAATTCCCCGGCAGCCAGTTCACGACCGACGCCAGGCCGCTCGCCTCCCACGATCTTGGAGAACGGAATGCTAACGATCCTCGGAAAACGAGCTTCAACCCGTGCGTTTTGCGATGGCATCTCGCGGCGCAACTTCTTGAAAATCGGAAGCCTGGGAATGGGGCTTTCGCTGCCTCAGTTGTTGGCTGCCGAGGCCCAGATCGGCGTCCGCAACTCGAACAAATCCATCATTCTGATCTATCTCGTAGGGGGCCCGCCCCATCAGGACATGTTCGACCTGAAGCCGAACGCGCCGAGTGAGATCGCCGGCGAGTTTCATCCAATTCCGACCAATGTCCCAGGGATCGAAATCTGCGAGCACATGCCGCGGCTGGCGGGAATGATGGACAAGCTGGCCATCATCCGGTCGATGTGCGACTGCCAGCCCGAACACAATGCGTACCAATGCTACACTGGCCGCAGTCAACGCAAGCCGCCTGTTCCGGCGGGCGGTTGGCCGTCATTGGGGGCCACCGTCAGCAAACTGCAAGGCCCAATGGACCCCAGCGTGCCGCCGTTCGTCAGCCTCTGTTACACCACGACGCACGGACCGTACAACGAACCGGGCCCAGGCTTCTTGGGAGTGCCACATTCGTCGCTCCGACCATTGGGTCCGACCCGCCACGACATGGTGTTGAATGGCATCACTCATGACCGGCTCGATGATCGTGACTCTCTGCTGTCGAGTCTCGACCGTTTTCGCCGTAACGCCGACGCCAGCGGCATGATGGTTGGCATGGATGCCTTCACCGAGCAGGCGATGGGCGTGCTGACATCATCAAAGCTGGCCGACGCATTGGATCTGTCGAAGGAAGATCCGAAAGTCCGCGAGCGATACGGCACGGGCGACACCAAAGTCATGATCGACGGCAACGGCGCCCCGAGAGTCCCGCAGAACTTCCTGACGGCCCGCCGACTGGTCGAGGCCGGTGCGCGCATCGTCACCGTCAACTACAGCAAATGGGACTGGCACGGGGCTTCGTATGGCACGATCTTCGACCGCCAACGAGAAGACCATCCCGTTTTCGACAAAGCCTTGTCAGCACTGCTCGAAGACCTGCACGACCGTGGCATGGAAGACGATGTCACCGTCGGCATCTGGGGCGAATTCGGTCGCACGCCGAAGATCAACAAAGGTGTTGGCCGCGACCACTGGCCTCGAGTTTCGTTTGCCTTGCTTGCCGGCGGCGGGATGAAAACCGGCCAAGTCATCGGAGCCACCGACCGTCTGGCCGGCGAACCGGTCGAGCGCCCTGTCCGATTCGGCGAATTGTTCGCGACGCTGTACCACAACTTGGGCGTCGACGTCGAGACAGCCACCGTCACGGATTTGCACGGACGCCCTCAGTTCCTCGTCCCGGACGGAGCGAAGCCAATTCACGAGCTGGTTTGAGGTGACGACGAAGACGGCCTCAGCAAAGTCCAACCTGGTCTCTTCGCGCCCAATCAGCCCCACCTCTAATCGGCTGCCGCATTGATGGACCGTGATAGATGATACTCGGCGTTTTCCGCGGCGTGGACATCAGTGGTCGCGAACCGAGCCGTCTTCGTTGAGCGGCTGAGGATTCGAAAGTTCGAACGGGTGTTTTTCCGCAATCTTCTCGTCGAATTCGCAACCCAACCCCGGTTTGTCTGGTAGCATTGCGAATCCGTCCGAAATGTTGATGTGCGCCCCTTTGAACAAATCGTCTTCCCAATTCGATGGGCGGACGACGAACTTGTACTTGGACTCCTGAATGACGCAGTTTGAGGTGCACGCATCGACGTGTAGCGACGCCAGTGTACACGGAAGGCTGGACGGGTTGTGCAAGGCCGCATCAATGCCCTGAGCTTCCGCCATGGCACAGATTTTTCTGGTCTCGGCGATGCCGCCCGCCTGGATTACGTCCGGCTGAACGTAAGACACCAGGTGACGGCTGATGATATCCTCGAAGTCAAATTTGGTGAAATGCCGCTCGCCAGTGGCCAAGGGCACCGTTGTTCGTTCCCCCAGCCACTGGAGGGCGTCGTTGAACTCGATGTTGATCGGTTCCTCGATCCAAAGCGGCCGAAACTCCTCGATGTTCTTCGCGTAATCCAGCGCCTGCACAGGAGTCAACCTCGTATGCGCGTCGGTGGCGATATCGAAATAGGGTCCGGCTTCATCCCGCATCTCGGCAAACGTATCGATTGCCTTCTTGACGTCCCACGGAAACTGTGCCCGTCCACTTTCCATACGGAGCGGTGGGCCTGTCTTGATAGCGGTGTAGCCTTTTTCCTTCGCATCCCGGACGGATTCTCTGCCGGTCCCATGCACATAGAGCCGGATCTTCTCTCTGGCAGCACCGCCGAGAAGCTGGTAGATCGGCACGTCGAGGAGTTTTCCAAGGATGTCCCAGAGGGCTATCTCCGCCGCGCTGATGGCCGTGTTGAGGACCGGACCACCGCGCCATCGCGGCCAGCGATACATGCCCTGCCAGAGGAATTCGATGCGAGTCGGGTCGTGCCCCACCAGTACGTCCCGCAACTCCTTGGTCGCGGCAAGCGCAGTGCCGGTCTTGCGGTGCACGGAAGCTTCGCCGAGCCCCGTCACACCGACGTTCGTGTAGATCTTCATGAACACCTGGTTCGCCTCGATACCCACGCCCCAGCATTTGACATCGGTGATCTTGATGTTCTTCGGCAGCTTCGCCGAAAGCTCATTGACCAGGAGGCCGTTCCAGAATGGGATCCCGCCAAAAACGATGCCGAGCTTCTTGATGAACTGACGACGGTGCATAGCGAACTCCTCTTACGAATAGCGAACGTGGATTCAGGTTGAACACTCAGACAGGCTCCTGTTTTACGGCAGAACGCAAGCACGCACTCATCGTGTGCCGGCCGCACTTTCAACGGAATCCCCCGAACTGACGAAATGGTCACTTTGGCGAGCTGTCCCGGCCGACCGAAGATTCCGTAAACCCGTTGTCTGTGAAACATCCCTCAGCAGTCTCTGCTGATGTGCGTCCTGGATTCCCATGCGGTTGCCAGCACACGAATGTGACTGCTACGAAACGACCAAACAGATTGAAACAGGCCGCCTCACACCGTGCGAAGCCGCAAAACCACGCCGAGTCTCCCAATCGCGCCCGCGACTGCTTCCGCACATGATGACCAAGCGTTGCCTTGGCCACGGGAGTACTGAGCGATCCGCATTGCGCACAGTAAGCCCGGCCGTTGAACGCTGGTTCTCGAATGAAGGCCTTGTTCATGGAAGTCACACGGCACTCGAGCGTTAAGATCACATGATACAAACTGTGCGCCACGGCCAAGTCGAACCCCGGCTTGCAAAGTCCAAAGATACGGTTTTTAATCGGTCGATGAGATCCCACGCATCATTCGCTGCCATGCAATTGGTCCCGGCGGTCCTGGTCGTCTGCTCGGCTGCGTCGTTCGGAGGGGACGCCAGAGCGTGGCCGTTTTCGGGACTGCATCCCGTCGGCACTCCGGCCGTCGGGCAGGCGGCTTGGGCAAGCAATGGGATCGATGCCTTTGTGTTGGCGAAGCTCGAAGCACAAGGGTTGCAACCGTCGCAGCCGGCAGTGCGCCGCACCTTGCTTCGACGCCTGTATTTCGATGTCATTGGACTGCCGCCGACTCCTGAGGAAATCGACGCCTTCGTCGACAATGCCGATCCAACTGCCTACGAACGGCTCGTCGACCGGCTGCTCGACGATCCGCGCTATGGCGAACGTTGGGCGCGCTACTGGTTGGATCTCGCTCGGTATGCCGACACCGCCGGCTACGAAGGCGACCCCGATCTGCCGCACGCGTGGCGATACCGGGACTATGTCATCGACTCGTTCAACACCGACAAACCGTACGATCTGTTCATCCGCGAGCAACTCGCCGGCGACGAGTTTGAGCAGATCATGGGGGCGGGGGAATTGCCGGAGCCGCCGGCCGAACGGATCGTGGCGATGACATTTCTACGGCTGGCTCCCTTCACGGAGCCGCGCGGAGACGAGTCGCGCCATGAGCTGTTGAGCGAAATAACGTCGACCGTCGGCTCGGTCTTTTTGGGGTTGACGGTCGGCTGCGCGAAATGCCATGACCACAAGTACGATGCGATCCCGACGGAAGATTTCTATCGCCTGCAGGCCTTCTTCGCGACCATTCAGATTCCGCCTCCCGAGCGCGGGGACGGCTTTCAAATCGGAGGATCGATCGCAGCTGCGTTCTCCCGTGACGGAGAATCGGATTGGGCCGAAGCGGCCCGTGAGCGATACCGTCGCCAGCGAGAAGCCGCGAAGAAATATCTGGCCAAGCTGAAAGCGGAGATCGCTGCACGCGTCGGCATTTCGGGTGAATCGATTGTGAATCCGAGAGCATCGGCGAAGTCTGACCCGGTGACCGACCTGATCCTCAGTAACAGCGATCTCGTCAGCCGCGAAGAACGGCGGCAGTATGAGTTTCTCTCGACGCGCGACCGGTTCGTCAAACAACACCTCAAGCGGTTGCAGCCGGTGGCGATGTCGCTGCGGCATTCGTTCGGGCCTCCGTATGAGCCGGGCGTGCCGACGTCGCGGGTCATGCTCCGGGGCGAGTACGACAACCCAGGCAAGGTCGTGGAGCCCGGTTTCCTGAGCGTCCTCACGGGAGATCAAAGCCCGGCCCCCATTCGGTTGGACCCCTTCAAACGCTGGCCCACGCGCAGCCGCCGGATGGCGCTGGCCGATTGGATCGCCGGCCCGGACAATCCGATGACCGCTCGGGTGATGGTCAATCGTTTGTGGCATTGGCATTTCGGCCAGGGGATCGTCCGCACACCGAGCGACTTCGGCCAACTGAGCGGCGGACCGTCCCATCCGGAACTGCTGGACTGGCTGGCGAACCGGTTCATTGAAAACAAGTGGAGCATCAAGGCGATGCACCGCCTGATCCTCAACTCGAACGCCTATCGCCAGTCGTCCCGGCAGGTGAACCCGCAGGCGGCCGAAGTCGATCCGGACAACCGGCTCTTGTGGCGGTTCCCCCGTCGCCGCCTGGACGCCGAGGCCATTCGCGACAGCGTGCTGTTCGTGAGCGGGCGGTTGAATTCCGAGCAATACGGACTGCCAATCTTCCCGCCGCTGCCCGGCGACATGGCGGAAACGGTCAAATACAGCGAAAGCAAATGGGACACCCAGCACGGTCCGGAGGGGCGGAAGCGAAGCATCTACATCTATCAGCAACGCACGCTGACCATGCCGCTCATGCAGACGTTCGACGCGCTGGTCTGTGACGAGTCCCGCCCGCGCCGGCGATCCTCGGTCACGCCGCTGCAAGCCCTGGCCCTGTACAACGGCGAATTTGTCAACGAAGAAGCGACGCACTTCGCCGCGCGGGTCAAAACAGTTGCCGGCGACGATGTCCCGCAGCAAATCACCACCGCCTTCCTACTCGCCCTCGGCCGCCCCCCCACCGACGCCGAGTCCACACACATGCAAACCCTCTTCGAGACCTACGACTCCCCCGACGACGCCCTCGTCGGCCTGTGCCGCATTTTGTACAATACGAATGAGTTCACGTACGTCGATTAGCCCGGATGACCCGCGAGCGTGGCGGGGTACCACAACCTGATTCACAACGGGTGGCCGGGGTTGGAGCCTTTGCGAAACCCCGGCGATCACACATCCGGGGCTTCCCTTTGGTCCAGCCCCGGCCACCCGGTCGGGCCGCCATGTTCGCAGGGTGGCCCGGCCATTTGGCCGGGTCGCGACGCGACAAGATGACTGGCACTCAGTATCCGGACGTTCCAGACGAGTTGTGAGCCAAGTGTGACGCATCTTGTGCCTGCGGCACCCAGCCGGACCGGCTGGGCCACCCGCCGGCATGAGATCATGCCACCGGGTCGCATAATCAAGAATTCAACTAAACAATCCATTGAGCCGTGAAACCTCACAGAGGGCCTTCATATGTCCAAACTCGTCGCGATGTACAACAACAAAGGCGGCGTTTCCAAGACAACCACACTATT
This sequence comes from Planctomycetaceae bacterium, assembly GCA_029259845.1. GTDB lineage: Bacteria > Planctomycetota > Planctomycetia > Planctomycetales > Planctomycetaceae > JAHBXU01. The sequence continues at coordinate 11,754 of JAJDEI010000132.1, forward strand.
CAACCTTGGAGTCCTTCTCGCGCAACAGGGAAAGCGCATATTGTTTGCCGATTGCGATCCGCAGTGCAACCTTACCGAGCTGTTTATGGCGTCAAACCCAACTTTTGACGACCCAGATGCCCAACTTCCGGGCACTTCGATTTATCAAGCGCTCCTGCCTCGGTTTCGTGGCGAAGCGGGTATCATTGATCCCGCCTCAATCGGCATTATCTCATCAACTATTTACGATCGGCTATTCCTGTTCCGTGGCGATCTTGAATTTTCCCTCGCGGAAACCTACTTGGGAACGGCATGGAATCAAGCTGTGACGGAAAATATCCACGAAAAGAACACGTACGTCGCGCTTTACAAGCTATTGCATTCACTTGGCGACACTCGTGGATACGACTACGTCCTATGCGACGTTGGCCCAAGCACCGGCGCGATAACACGTACAGTTGTGCTAGCGTGTGATGGCTTTTTCCTTCCGCTTGTGCCTGATCGTTTTTGTAACCAAGCCGTACGATTACTTGGTCGTGTTGTCAAAGAATGGATTGGGCGTCACCAACAGATTTGCGACACACTTCAGCCTTTCAATATCGAAGGTTTTCCGGGACAGCCGAAACTCTTGGGGGCGGTTATTCAAAATTTCAAGGTGCACAGCGCAGCGAAAGCTAAGCAATCGTACGTGAAATGGCAAGAACGAATATCTTCCGACATTACAACGTATTTGCTTGCCGAGAATGCCATTGAGGCCGTGCAAGGACTCGATCGGAACAATCCATATATTGCGACTATTCGCGATGTCGGACCGTTAGCACCCGTTGCGCAGATGTTCGGGAGGGCGATGTTCGACATTAGTCAGGAACACACCAGAGAGGCTTCAACCACCGGGCAGATGTACTACGGGTCTGTTTGGCAGCCGTGGGTCGACCGAATGCAGGAATACAAAAATGAGATCCAGAAGATTGCACAGGCCATGCCATGAGTAGCGAACCCGTCCATCTTTACGCAGCGTTGATCGATGTACTGGCATATCGCTTTCACCTTGACGAGGACAGGAATTCAGGGACTTTAGCATTTCAAAATCAGTTATCTTCTGCACTGACTGTATTTGACGATGTGAACGACGCGGTCTTTCGCGTTCAGGCCATTTCAGACACTATTCTTGTGTACTGCCTAGATCACACGCACTTCCCTGAGTTTCTACAGCTTCTTCGCAAAGTATTCGTCGCATTCCTGAAGGAGGGGCTTTTTGTTCGTGGCGGTGTTGCATATTCGCGTCACTTTCAAAGTGGACGTTTAACCTACAGCCACGCAATTGCACGCGCCTACGAATTAGAGAATTATGTTGCCTCGTATCCCCGTATTGTGCTTGATCCCAATATTATTGAAATGTACGACGTAGGGAATGGTTTGCCCAAGATTAACGACTGTGGCTTGTTGTGTCATGAGAATGGCGTCTTTTTTGTCGACATCTTGACGGAGAAGAACTGGGACGAAGTTTACGAATACGCGAAACAGATTTACGCAGACAGCGTCTCGGCTTTCAGGTCAAATGAATCCGCATTTGCGAAACACCTGCGTTTCGAAAAATACCTGTTAGGATCACAGCACGCTCGGAAGGACGCACATCGATTTGTGGGAGGCGTCTCCAGTAGGTGAAAAGGACCTCACAGTTCCGTAGGTCAGGTAGAGTCGAGATGTGGCGCGGTGGCATCGTTGGATGCTCCGTTTCCACATCCCGCTCGTCGAACCGGACGTGCGGATTTCCCACATCCGGCTCTCGTTCGGAGTCAATCATGTGTTCGCCCACGGGAGGTTGCGG
>JAJDEI010000133.1 GCA_029259845.1 Planctomycetaceae bacterium
CGATCATCAAGCGATCCTGCTCGGACACCTCCGCATGACCCTGCCCAGCCAACTCAAGCCAACCGAAATGTAGTGACGACTTTCACAGCCCGACCGTTACACGGCAAGCACTTACGTCAATCACTGGGGAACTTGGGCTAGCGCCGGAGATCGTCATGTCATTTGCGAAGGTGCTGGGTTGTCGCGCGGCCGCCAAGATGCGCTCGCCGCGCGGAGCAAGCTCCGCGGCTAAGTGGACGGCCTCACTTCGGTGCGTTCCGCTCGCGACGGAACGGGCGATGATAGGGGAGAGCCGTGCGGGGGGCGAGTCACTCGGAAGCGGGCTCGGGGGGCATGCTGCGTCGCAGTAGGCCGGCATCAGCCATCGATTCGATGAACTGTTTGGCGAGCGGTGCAGCGGCGCGGCCTCCGGACCCGCCGTGCTCCAGGACGACGGCGAAGGCGTAGCGCGGAGCCTCTGCTGGGACGAACCCGACGAACCAGGCATGGTCCTTCTTTCCCCCGCCGACCTCTGCCGTGCCGGTCTTGCCGGCCATCGTGATGCCCGTGACCGCCGCCCGGCGCCCGGTCCCCTTCCGCGTCTGCACCACACGTTGCATCCCTTCACGGATACGCTCCAGCGTTTGCGGCGAAAGACCGGGAATCCGCTCAGCGGGCGGCGGTGACATTTCGTTTTCGTAACCGACCAGTCGAATTCCAGTTTCCGAGGCGCGGTCCGGCGGGGAGTTTGGGGCAGCGTTCGGGGCGGACCGGCGGCGGTCCACAAACTGAGGCGTCACCAGATAGCCGCCGTTGGCGACCGCTGCGATCATCCGCGCCACCTGCAGGGGCGTCACGGTGAGCGATGCCTGGCCGATCGCGAGTTGCAATGTCGAACCGCCGTACCACTGCTCGCCGCTGATTTTTCCGGAACGGTCTGCGTGAGGAAGATGCCCCGCCTTCTCGCCAGGCACTTCGGACCCCGTGGGAACGCCCAATCCGAAGCGTGATGCCCAGTCTGCGATCACCGCCGGTCCCAAGGTTCGGGCCGCGTTGAAGAAATAGACGTTGCACGACTGGCAGATCGCATCGGAGAGCGTCATGTCCCCATGTCCGACGCCATAGTGCCGGTAGATGTAGCAGCGATTTCGGTGCGGATGATCGAGGTATCCCTGGCAGAAGAACGGTTCATCCGGGTCGATCTTGCGGGACTCCAGCAGGGCGACAGCAGTCAGGATTTTGAAGACCGAACCGGGAGGGACCGTCATCTGCGTGACACGGGGGAAGAAGGGACGCCGGGGGTCGGAGAGAGCGGCTCGCCATTCGTCGGGGTCGGGACGAGTCAACAGTTGCAGGTCGTACCTCGGGGCTGCCGCCGCCGCGACGACTTCGCCCGTGCGGACGTCAAGCACGACCAGACATCCCCCCTGTGCTGTGGTGGCCCCTTGGGCAGTGGCGACCGATGCGACGGGCGAGGAGGCAGACGCCGCCACAGCCTCGGAACCGGTTCCCGAACCCGGTGGTGATGGCGGCGGCGCGATCGCCTCGTCGAGTAAGCGTTCGGCCTTTCGCTGTAGCGCCAGATCGATCGTGAGCACGACATCCCGACCGGGTCCCGGTTGCTGGATGACCTCTTGGGAGATGACTTCGCCGCCACGATTGCGCACGATCCGGCGCGTTCCGCGGCGTCCGCGGAGCGTTGCGTCAAACGATCGTTCGATGCCATCCCGACCGATGCGATCGCCGGCAAGGAGAACGGGCGAGCGGTCGCTGTCCGCCGATTGGCCGGTTGATCGGCCTGAAGGAGTCACTTCGTCCGGTTGCAGTTCCGTCCGCACGCCGATGATGTGACTGGCGACGTCTGCTTGCGGATAGACCCGCTCGCTCTTCATTCGCACCAGGACACCCGGGAATCGAGACGACGCCGTTTCAATCGCGGTGACCGCTTCGATGCCGACATCGATCGCCACGACATGATGGTCCAACTCTTCACGGACGATGACCGGATCAAGCCGGGCGCGTCGGGGCGACGTCGTGAGTTGTCCGACGACAGCCTGCTGTACCCGTTTCCACCATTGGGCTTTCAGTGGCGAGAAACCTTGGGAGATCAGCAAAGGCTCATCGAGCCGCGTGTTCCTCGCTGATTCGGCGAGCCGCTCGTCCCGTCGGCGCGTCACACTCTCGACGATGTTTTCGACGCGCCGCTGAATCTGTTTTCGCGTTTGCGTCAGTTCGGACTGCGGACGATCGAGCGTCGCCGCCAACAACTCCCACAGGTGGCGGCGGTCTTCCAAAACACGTTGTTCGGCCTCGTCGACCCGCGCGGTCCGCCGGCGGTCGCGACGGCTCAATCGGGACAGAGCCTGTTGTGTGAGCCAGCGCTCATCCGCCGGTTCCTCCAGCCATCGGAAGTGCACCAGGACGTCATAGCGCAGCCGGTCATGGGCCAGGATCTGTCCATCGGCCGAAAGGATGCGACCGTCGCGGCAGGGGATCGGTTCTTCGCTGACCGTCGTCGTTTCCCAGGCGGCTGCGTACGCTTCGGTCAGACGGCCCTGCAGCCACACGAGTCTCGCACCGACCGCAGCGACCGGAAGAGTCAGCAGCAGCATCAACACGGCGATCCGCATCACCGGAACGTCACCAATCGCAACGCGCGATCCCTCCGCGCCATCGTCAGCCGCCGAATCGAGCTTGAGATAGGGAGCGTTTCGCATCATGCCTGCTGAAGCGTTCCCCAACAGAAGTTTGGGAACAAGGGACGTCGCTCATTGGGCCCAACGGGGGCGATCCGTGGCGAGGGTCCGTTGGGGAATCATCAGCCGCAGCGAGCGGGCCAGCAACGCCCACGTCCCGGCAACCAGAACATAAATCGCCACCGTGCCGCCAGCGCGACTGACCGCGGAACGGCCCAACGGCAAGAGCTTCGGGACTTGCGCCATCAGGACATCGCGCAAGGCGATGCCGCCGAAGCCGGCAATCGCCACGTAAATCAGGACAAAGGCGGCTGAGGTGAAAACAGCAGCGACGGCGGAATCTGTCGGCTGCCTCGTTCCGAACAACTGGGCGAGGAAGGTGAGGTTTGCCAGCAAGACGATGTTCAGTCCCAGCGGACCGCCGTGGACAACGTCGGCGAGCAGCCCGGCGATCACAGCCCAGAAAATGGCCCCGCCGCCGCGGCATCTCAGCGCGGCGACCGCGGCGACGAGAAACAGAAACTGCGGCATCGTCGCGGCCGGCAGCGGCCAGGAACCGGCGCTTGTCTCTAGCACGAAGGCGGCGAAGCTCAACAGCAATAGGCCCAGCACGATCATGGGATCTCCGCTGCGCTGCCGCGAACTGTGCCACGATCCGGATCGGGGCCGGTTCTTGCCGCATTGAGGACGGAGCGCAGCACATGCACGACACGGGTTGCCTCGATCGTCTCCGCCGGCTCGACGACGATCTCCCAGTGAGGGGCCCCTTCCGGCAACGTCGCCTTGACGACTTTTCCGTAGTACATCGGGACGGGAAGTCCGGTGAGGCGGAGGCTCGTGTAGACTTCATCGCCGACGGCGACCGGCTCGGTCGACGGGATATGCTTCAACAAACAGCCCCTCTCCCCGTTGCCGGAAATTACACCCTCCGGACCGAGGACGAGACCCTGGGGCGCGGAGCGGACCAGTTGCCCCCGTCCGCGAAATGCGACGTCGGTGACCGGAATGACCGTGCTGGTCCAGCGACCGACCTGTCCCACTTTTCCGACGACGCATCGCCCCGCGAACACCGCTTCGTCCGCATGCAAGCCGCTGTCGTCGCCCTGATCGATCAGTGCCATCAACGGGGGAGCGTCGCCGGCGGTTGCCGGGACCTGACTGACCACGAAATCACTGGGGATGACATCTCTGCCGGTGCCCATGTCGACGAGGCGGCGATACGAGACTCGTCGCGTCGCGTGGTCCAGCTCTTCCGCGCCAATGACCCGTGCTGCGACCAACTCCGGGACGAACAACGGCGTGCCGGGTTCCGCAAGGAATGGCGAGCCGTGTCCGCTGCGTGCGAGTTCGAGCTGTCGCGCAAGTTGGGCATTGACGGCTTGAACTTGACGGAACCGGTGTTCCCACACATCCCGTTCGGCGAGGACCGTTTCGTTCGGATCATCGTCCTGCTGCGACCGCTGAAACCGCTCGGGAATCGTCAATGTGCGCTGATAGGCGACATCAACGACGCGCAGCCCCGGAAAGGCGGCGTCACGAACGACCGCACGAATGCGATCCGTCAGTGCAGCCGGTGCGAGTAACAGCCCGAATCCGATCACGGACGCGACCATCACCGCCGGCCAACTTGTACGCGTGATCTGTCGGGACATTCGTTTGATGGGGAGTTAATCGTGTTAAACCGCAACCGTTCCGGTGAACCCCGACCGTTAACTTTTAGCCGCGATCCTCCCTGTTTAGCCGCGACCGCTAGGGAGCGCGGATAAGAACGCTCGCTAGCGCTCGTGGCTAAACGGCTAAACGGCAAAAACGACGACATTTGGGAATGTTGAATCGGCAGACGTTTCGCGAACCGGGGAACCGGCGATGGTTACAATTCGACGTCGCTGTGGAGACTGCTCCGCCAGTGGTCGAGGTGTTCGAGACAGATCGCCGTCCCGCGGGCGACGGTGGTGAGGGGGTCGTCGGCGACGCGGACCGGAACGCCGAGTTGTTCATTCATGAGCTTGTCGAGGCCGTTCAGCAACGCTCCGCCGCCGGTCAGGACGAGACCGTTGTCGGCCAAATCGGCGACGAGTTCGGGGTCGCACCGCTCGATGACGCTTTTCACACAAGCGAGGATCGCTTCGACCGGCTCTTGCAGGGCATCGCGAATCTCTTCGCTGGTGACGATCGCCTTTCGGGGGACGCCGCTGATCGTGTCCAGTCCGCGAACTTCGCAGGTCAGTTCCCGTTCCAGCGGGTACGCACTGCCGATTTCCATCTTCACCTGCTCGGCGGACTGGTCGCCGATCCGCAGGGAGAACTGCTGTTTCATGTACTCCATAATCGCTTCGTCCATCTCGTCTCCGGCGACGCGACAGGACTGGCTGGCGACGATCTGCCCGAGGCTCAGCACGGCGACTTCGGACGTCCCGCCGCCGATGTCGCAGACCATGCTGGCCAGTGGCTCGGAGATCGGCAGCCCGGCCCCAATGCTGGCCGCCTTGGACTCTTCGATGAGGTAAACCCGCCCGGCTCCGGCCCGCTCGGCACTGTTGAAGACGGCCCGTTTCTCGACCGGCGTAATCCCCCCCGGCACGGCGATCACGACCCGCGGCCGCAATCCACGACTCTGTCGCGACGCCTTGCGAATGAAATACTGGAGCATGGCCTCGCACAGCTCGAAGTCGGTGATGACGCCGTCCTTGAGCGGTCGGACGGCTGTGATCGAGTCGGGCGTGCGGCCCAGCATCTGCTTGGCCAGTTTGCCGACCGCCGAACCCCGCCCGAGGACCTGCCGCGTCCCCTTCTGCAGGGCAACCACCGACGGCTCATCGATCACAATCCCCTCGCCCTGAATGGCAACAAGCGTGTTGGCCGTCCCCAGGTCGATCCCGAGGTCGGGGCACAGCCACTGACGCAGTTTCTGCAACATGGGCGATCGTCGAGAAGGGGACGGAAGTGGAAAATCTCCCAAGGGTTGGGATTTCCCGATCAATCCAGGAAGGGCGGCGAGTTGTACCGCAGAAGACAGTTTTGCGGCAAGATGTGATCCGTTCCGGTCGGGGGACCATCTCGCCAGGGCCATTCAAAGATTGAAGCTGGGGAACCTCGTCACCCGAAGCGTCAGCGAGGGACGAATCGCTAACTCACGTTCGCTTCCTCGCTTACGCTTCGGGTTACCATTGAGCTTGTCCCGGTCGGTCTTCTCCAAAGTGAAACTTTGAATGGCCCTGACCATCTCGCGACGGATGGTTCTGCGAACAATCGCTGAGCGGCGATCGCTTCTGTGATTCGGCGTCGATCGCAATTCGACGCCGACGCCCCGCCTCTGGTTCACGTGCCATCAACACGCCTCGTGGTTTGTCGAAGCGACAAACGAGGGTGTGAGAAGTCGTAAGTCGTTTTCACTGGAGGACAAGCCGACCAGTGGCACCGTAAGATTTGGCGTTGGCGATGCACTAGCAATGCGCCGCTCGGAAAACCACAACATAGGTTGACGAGGCCGTTTGGCGGGGACACTGGGGGCGGGATTTAAGGTACCGAGAGACTTTTTCGGACCGCAAAACAGTTCGACGGCCAGCCAGCCGCAAGGCGGATCGACGTTGCCGTCGATGAAAGAGACGGCTAGGCTTCCGCCCGTTTGACGATCTTCTTGGGGCAGAATTCATGCGCAGAACACAGATCATCCTGGCGGTCTTCAGCATCGCCGCGGCTTGGCAGACGTCGCTCCTCGTCGCTATTGAACCGTCCGGGGCATCCTCGCAGCCGGCAGAGCCGGCGGACCGAAGCGTGCTGCCGTTTCGCGTTCCGCAGGACCCGTCGACGCCGGTGATCACGATGGCGTTCGCCGATCCTCGTTTCGAGTCTCCACCGGCGGTCGCCGAATTGTCGATCTTTGCGGACGGACGGGTGACGGCAACAGCCGTGCCCTCGTCACGTCGGCTGGTCACCGCACGATTTCCTGAACAGGAATGGCTGAAGGTCCAGAAGCGGCTGTTTGCCGAGAACGAGCTGCTCGATTTTCAGACCGACCGGTTGCAGGAATCGATCGATATTCTGCGCCGGCAGCGACGGCGTCCTCAGCCGGGACCGGACGCTGCGGTTACCATCCTGACGGTCCGCGGCGAGAACTTCTCCCACGAAATCCGCTGCCATGCCGTCGGGCTGACGGCGACCCAGTTTCCCGATCTGCCGGATATCCAGAGGCTCTACGCCTGTCAACAGTCCCTGCAGAATGTCGTCCAAGTGGTCCGGGCGGGAGGCTATGACCAAGTGAACCGCACGCTGCGGGCGGTCAACACGCAGCTAGGACGGCAGATTCCCGGCAGCGGGCCGCTGTCGCCGGACGACTTGCGCCTCGTGGACGCGATGCCGGACGGGACGCGGTATCTGCAGTTCTCACGGTTGCCCTGTGCGGACCGCCATCAACCGGGCCTTTCCAGGGGCTTGCAGTCGGATGGCCGATTCCTCATGGTCTCGGTGTACGAGCGGCCCGGCAGGCCTCTTGAGATTTCGATCATCGGCGACGCAGCGCTTCCATGACTACTCTCCCGCCGCCGGCAACACCGCCCCCGCTGCCTTCGCCCATGCGGAGGACTTGTCCGTGGTGGCCGTTGCAGATCATCGCCCAGAGTGCTGCTGCGTTCTGGTTCAATTATCGAGCGAGAGGATTGGAGCATCTGCCCGCTCAAAGCGGAGCCATGCTGCTGATTAACCATCGCAGCTTCGTGGACCCGATTCTGGCGGGGCTTCCGCTTGACCGGCCGGTGAGCTTCGTCGCTCGGCACAATCTGTTCAGCGTGCCCGTGCTTGGTGGGCTGTTGCGTCGGACGTTTGTAGTTCCGATCAATCGTGACGCCGCCGGCACGGCGAGCCTGCGGGAGATCATCCGCCGTCTGGAACACGGGTTTCTGGTGGGGATGTTTCCCGAAGGAACGCGGCACACGGGACCGGAAACTCTCGGTCCGTTGAAGCCGGGCTTCGTGTCGATCCTGCGGCGTGCAAAGGTCCCGGTGATCCCAGTCGGGATTGCCGGTGCGTCTAAGGTGATGCCGCGCGGCACCGTGTTGCTCCGCCCGCGGCCGGTCCGCGTTGTGATTGGGGAACCGATCTCCGCGTCACGTCTCTCCGAGTTGGCGACACGAGGCCGCGAGCGAGAGTTGCTCGACTTCGTCGCCGGACGTATGTCGGACACCGTCACCGCCGCCGAAGAGTGGTTGGCAGACGTAACGTGAACGTCCCTCCTCTTCGTACGGTGCGGCTGCACACACACGATTGCGTGCCCGACAGGCATGTCGCCGGCGGGAATCAGCTCGCTGCGGTGGTTAACCCGCAGATCATCGGATCAGGTTCGTCACTTCTTCCAGAATTTGATCGGCGACCGTAATCGTCCGGGCGTTGGCTGAGAACCCTCTTTGGGCGACAATGAGTTGGGTGAATTGCTCGGCGATGTCGACGTTGGATTGCTCCAGCTGCCCCCCACGGACCGCTCCCCGTCCGCCGACGAGACCTCCGCCTAGTTCGGCCGTCCCGCTGCTCAGCGACGAATTGAAATAATTACTGCCCGTGCTTTCCAGCCCATCGATATTGCGGAAGGTGGCGATGGCCAGCTGCGCGAGCGGGAAGACGCTGCCATTGGTGGCGATGCCATTAATGATCCCGTCGGCGGCCACCTGAACGGTCGACAATGTCCCGGTCCCGACTCCATCCTGGTCGGCTCCCAGGCTCGCTGATGCGGCGAGCTCTGTCATGCCGTCGAAACCGCCGGGCGTGCCGAAGGAAATGATCACATCCTGTTGCACCGTGGACCCGGCGAAGACGAACGACAGCGTGTTGTTGCCAAGCCCAATCCCTCCCGCCGTCTGCAACGATCCGTCCTGATTGAATGCAATGTTGTCCACGAGTCCGTCGACGACGGTTCCTTGCCCCGGATCCAGGGACCCCGCCAGCGTCCACGTGTTGTCGGCTTGTTTCTCAAACTGGAGCCCGATCGTTTGTCCGCCGCCGCGGGCGTCGAAAATCTCCACGCCGCCGCGGACGATCGCTCCCCGCTGCCCGTCGGTCTCCACGAGAAACGCATTGGACGCAAACGCTGTCGTCCCTACGTTTCCGGGAGCATTGGTGAGCGTGAGGCTGAGGAATGCCTCGCCCGGGGTGTCGGCGGTGAGCACCACACGCCCACTTCCGTCGAGTGTGGCCGTCGCTCCGGGATAGGCCGCATCGACGGCCGCAACGAGGTCGCCCAAGGTACTTGTCGCATCGACGTTGAGTGTTGTGGAGATCACCGTACCGTCGGCATCGGTCCCGTTGATTTCGACAACATCGCCGGGAACGTAGTCAGCCGCTTTGGCATCCAGATCGTTCAACAGTGACGCCGCATTGGCGGTGACTCCCGCGACGGTCCAATCGGCCTGGTTCCGCAAGACTTCGTTGATGGGGCCGCTGGCGTCGGACGGGAGGTTTCCCGACACGTCGATGGTTGACGTCACTTGCCCTGGAATGGTCGCACCAAAAGGGATGCGAATGTCGTTGTTACCGGTGACCTGGAATCCGCCACCGGTCGCGCCGGATTCCCCCACGGTCCCGAAGCGTTGGACGCGGTTGCCGGTCGAGGGGTCGACCAGAACGCCCGTGTCGTCGACTTTGAAGGATCCCGCCCGCGTATAGAGCGTTTCCGAGACGGAACTGACCGTGAAAAAGCCCTCCCCGTCGATGGCCATGTCGAGCTGCGATCCGGTCGATGCGAGGCTTCCCTGGGTCCGAATCAGGTCGACTTGTGCGACCTTGCTGCCGCTGCCGATCTGAATCGGATTCCGGCCGCCGACCACGCCCGGCGTGCCCCCGGAGGCGGCCTGCGTGGTTTCATAAAACAGGTCGCTAAACAGCGTGCGCCGCGTCTTGTAGGAAGTCGTATTCAAATTGGCGAGGTTGTTGCCAATCACTTCCAGCAGAGCCTGTTGGCTTTTCAGTCCGGACACTCCGGTATTCAGTGCGCTACCCATGGTTCAGTCTTTCACAGAACGAAGTCTTGCAGGAAATCCTAACACGATGCGTTGTCGAGACGCTTCGTGTCCGACCTCCGCTGAGGAATGAGAAACGAAACGACTGACCGATTTGCCGAGTTTTTGACGACTCAACGACTCAACGACTCAACGAATCACGCCGCATCGATCACGGCGAGAACGTTGTCGATCGGAACTTGCTTTCCCGAAACGGTCAACACAAGCCGGTTATTGGCGGAAGCGACCTCGTCGACCCGGCCAACGGAAGTGCCGCCGTCGTCGGAGAATCGCACGGATTTGCCGACGAGCTGGGCCCCGTTGGTCAATTGTTGCAACGCCAGCATGTCCCCAAACTTGACATTCAGGTTCTCGATCCCTTCGAGTGTCGAAAACTGGGCGAGTTGCTGGATGAAGCTCTCTTGTTTGACTGGATCAAGCGGATCTTGATTCTGAACTTGCGTCACGAGCAGCTTCAGGAACTGCTGCTGCGTTTCCTGGGCCGTGACCGAACCGGTAAGTTCCATGAGAGACTCCGTGAGGGTGTCTGAAACAAGGGTGTCTGAAACAGAATACTTAAGCGAGAACGTCGACCTCGTTTTGTGTGGCCGTGCGTCCTCGTGGTGATTCGCCGGCTTCGGCGGCCACCGGCGTGCGGTCATCGAACGCCGCCGGCTGTTGTTGCTGCTCGTGATCCCGGGCCGTTGATGTGCCGTCGGAGAAAGGGGTGTCGACGGTCTGGAACTGCATCGAATCGTCGTTGTTCAAAGCGGTCCGAACGGTCTGCTCAATCGACGTCGTTTGTTGGGAAATCACCTGCTGGACCTCCCCGTTCTCCGCAGTCACGACGGCCTTCAGTCCAGCTTTTGAACGCGTGAGCCGAAAGTGAAGCCGGCCCAACTCGGGTGGGTCGAGGATCGCATCCAGCGTGAGCGATTCGCCGAGCTGGGTGGTAGCCGCCCGCGTGACGATTGTGTCGGTAATCTGATCGGTGATTCTGGACGCGAAATCTCTGGCCGGCGCGGCGGTGTTTCGTGCACCTGTCTGCGAACCGGTCACCGTGAACGCCGACCCATCGGTGCGCGGGGCAGAAAGGTCCGCCTCGTCCCGGGACCAGGTGTTCGCCTGTGCGGCGACTTCAGCGTTGCCCAAGCTCGCAAAATCGCCGGCATCCGGAGGTGTGCTTCCCGCAGCGTTTCCGGCGACTGCGTTCGTTGGCAATGAACGAAACGTCCCGGCCGATCGTGCGTCGCTCTCGGAGACTTCGGTGTCCGATTTCGAACTCACCAGTTCGGATTCCGATGCGGAGATGTTGGCAGCGACGTCGGCGTCCGCTGCACGGCTGTCCGACTTTCCGGATTCGTCCGTTTGTCCTTTGGCAATCGCCGCTGCCGAGAGACTGGCAGCGGGCGTGAGCGGAGCGGCACTGTCCAACGGTGAGGCGTTTCCGTCATTTTTGGCAACCTGCGCCCCCGCAGGGACGAGTGGCTCGGCAGACTCAGCCAGGGCCACCTGAGTCTGCGGGAAGACGCCACTTGCCGATGGGGGAGCGGCATCGGCTGTTCCGGGCGGCTGTACGTTGACGAGAGGTCCCTGCCCCAACGGCAACGTCTGCAGAGCGGCAGCTGCGTCCGCGCTGGAAAACGGTCCATCCGGAATCCCGCTCACCGGGATTCCATTGGCGGGCAGCGCATCCGGGCCGCCAGACTGCAGTGAAAGCAAGAATGCAAGTCCATCCTTGCTCGACTCTGCCAGATTCGGCAGCAAGTCGGACGACAGCGAATCCGATTCGGCGTTTGTCGGAGACAACGGAATCTGAACACTCCCGGCTTCCTCGCCACCCAGGAAGGCGAACAGTTCGGCAAGGTCCCGGTCCAATTCTGTTTCCGTCGGTCCGGACGGCAACAGAGGATTGACCGCTGCTCCCTCAGGACCGGCCGTTCGATTGAATCCTGTCGCAAGGCGAATCGTCGCCGATTCGCTGACGATGGGGAACCCGTTCGGGACGACGGCCGCGTCTCCGGAGGAATCGTCCTCTCCCGGGGAGTCGGCGGTCACCGGACCGGTCCGGGGCGACTCTTCCTCGCTGAGCCGCGATTCTTCAGCCGGCACCTCGCGGGCCGCTGGAGTCCGCGACGCCGGAGTTGCTGCTGAAGTCTCGTTCTGCGTGCTGTCGGACGCTGCGCGCGGTTGCCTGGTGTCATCCTCAATCAGTCGGCGAAACGACGGGCGTTCGTTTTCCGGGGCCGCGTTGTCGCGCGTCCGCCGGGATGACCCGTTGTCCGTATCCACCCTCGCAGGAAGCACGGCGAATGAGCTCTGCGGCGACGGGGCGAACTGATTCGGGGGAGCGATGATCGAGAAATTGGCGGGCACAGCATCAGGCCATTGCGGGGTCATGGCGGAAACTTTGGTGAAGCGGCGAATGGCACTAAGCACACCGTATGCCAACGGCCTGCAAGCTCCCGATGTGGCGGGGAATGTTTCGCGCATCCGCCAGCGCCGTTGGGATTTGCGAGATCGGGTCTTCGTGCTGAGATGCCGTCGGGCGATCACATCAACGGCCCGGCGGACCAGAGACCCGGAAAATAGTTCCGCTCTCAGGGCCTGAAGTGCCCTTCGATCCTCAAGAACAAGGGACGAACGAGTGCCTCGGCCGGGTCAGCCCCGCCAAAGCTTGAGAATGAAAAGACTTCTCGAACGACCGTGACGGCAGTAGTGCGCGACGGGTGGCGGGGGCACGGCAAGGTTGTCCGACCGTCGTGCCGCGTCGATCACGGGGGCGATGAGGCCGTCGTGGAGATCGTTCGTCGCCCCCGGTTCGGATCGGGAACCATGACCGCGCACCCCAACGAGCCCCCGCCACCCGTCGTTCTCTCGTCAAGCAACCAGTGTTGGGAAAAATCCTCTCGACTGATCGTGTCGACTTGCGAGGCCTGTGGCACGCACAAAGCAACTCTGCTTTTCTTGGCGTCTTGGCGGTTCAACCCTGCGCTGTCGCACTACGCCACCGGCAGCTTCTCTTCGAGTCCCCGTTCCTGGCGGATGGTTCGCACCTGCGACATGATCTCGTCGATCAACTGCCCGTTCCGTTGAATGGACTGGTACTCGAGGCCGCTGACGGCGAGGTTCGTCAGCAACGACAGGCAGGCCAGCGTCATGTGGATGACCTTGGCAGGCGGCCAGTCCAAAGCGGCGCCGGGATCCGAAGCGGCACCGAAGGCGGCGGTCACGATGAGGAGCGTGATGCAGCCAACCATCCCGGGCAATGTGCGATACTTGAGCCGGATGTTCTCCGCGCGGGTATCGACCGGCAGACGATAAGCCTGAGACGTCTCTTCGATCCAGCGGCCCGTTCCCATGAAATACGTCAGCACGACCGCGTGAACCAGCAACGTCAGCGTCACGGCAGCCAATCCCGACAAGAAATGGACGGACAACGGGACGCCGGTCGCTCCCGGAACGCCCGGGGTGATGACCATCCATCCCAGGATGAAAACGGCTCCCAGGCTCAGGTTACTGAGCGTCGTTAACACGAGAAAGATGCGGTTCAACGGGGAATCTCTGCTTGCGAGTGTTCTATTCGCAGGGGAAACGACGGGCGATTCGCTGGCGCGGTTGGCTGTGGCAGTTGGCTTCCGACGGATCGAGCACGCCCTCCGGCCTGCCAGGGCCATTCAAAGTTTCACTTGGGAGAAGACCGGCCGGGACAAGCTCAATGGTAACCCGAAGCGTCAGCGAGGAAGCGAACGTGAGTTGGCGATTCGTCCCTCGCTGACGCTTCGGGTGACGAGGTTGCCCAGCTTCAATCTTTGAACGGCCCTGTCCGGCATGCCAGGACACGCCAACTCACTCAGGCACGCCTGCGGCGTGCACACGTCCCCGTTCATCAATCGACACGGTGATGATGTTCGGGCGGCAACAGACCGGGCAATCCTCGACGTATTGCTGCCGCGTGCCTGCGGCGGGGTCAACCGGAATCACAATCATCTCACCGCACGCCTCGCAGAGGTATTCCGATTCTGGAGACATCTCTCCCTCCAAAGTGACCAACGTCGCGGCTCAACGGGGTCGCGGCTCGACGAGCGCCATGATATCGAGTCTTGGGTTGAAACTCATCCGATCCTGTGTCGGCAGCCGACTTCTTCTTTTCTCGAACCCACCCCCCCTGGGAGAACAACGCTCCCCCTGAGCCGCGTCGCACGGTGAAGTCTCGCTGCCCATTGCGGATGGGCCGGCGGTGCAGGGTGCCGACGACGAACGAAAACAGACGCATCGACACACCGCGTGTTCGATGCGTCTGAGAGTTTTTCAGTCGCAATGCAGGTCGCCGACTCAAAATACCCGTTACGGGCTCATGGCGTTGACGATGGCTCGCAGTGCGTCGACGTCGTCTTGGGCGTCGTTGGCCTTGCTCAGGCCGACGCCTCCGACGATCACGCCGGTGACTCCCGCACCGATGCCGACGGCGGTTCCGAGACCAAGACCGCCGAATTGGGCACGAACAACGCCGGGTGTTTCAACGATTGTCGCAAACGCCTGGGCACCGGGCGGAGCGGCTTGCGCCGGCCAGACCCGAAAGTCGCGGGTCACGCGGCCAGCCGTCAGCCGATAGACGCCGCCCGTCCGCTTGGCAAAGCGATAGACGCCATCAGCATCGGTTGCCGTTCGTCCGACAACGCCTTGGTTCTGCGACAAACTCACAATCGCTCCGTCGATCGCGCGGCCTTCGCCGTCGATGAGGCGGCCCACAAGCGTGCCGTCCTCCTGCAAGGCCACGTCGGCCAACGCTGCCTGAGGAACGCTTCCTCGTTCGGCAGCCATTGTGGTGGCGGAACATGCAAGGACCGCGAAAGACAGAATCGCTCGTAACTGAAGAATCTGTGATCTCGCCATAGGAAAACGCTCCATCGTTTCTTGCCGCTCGAAGAGCGGATTGGCCAAGTGTCGGACAGTCGGACATCAAGTCTATCGTCAATGCAGCAATCGAAATCTTCGTCCCAACACGGTTCTGCGCAACCGTTTTCATCAGTTGACGTGGATTTCGTGGAAAAAGCCTCCTATTTCCCCCATCCTTGCACGCTGTGCAGCGAACTGGCGACCGTCAACTGTTGGCCGCATCCTGAATTCGTGACGGACTGACACTGACGACGTCTCATGTTGCATGCGGAACCAGCGGCCTCCGCACCTGTCATTTCATCGGCAAAGTCGGACCATCGGTCTCCGTTACGTCGGGCATTCCTCCGCAGTCGCGCAAACCCGCCACGGTCGTCCCACCGACTTTGCCGCACCGACTTTGCCGCACCGACGTCGGCCGTCGCCGTTGGCACCCGGCTAACGCAGTTCCATGATTCCTGTTCGCCCGGAGGCGACGCCGACGGCGAACCACCCGCCGACAATCCCCCTCCATCGAGCAAAACACGTTCGCCCTGCTCGTCACCCCAGGGCCGTTCAAAGATTGAAGCTGGGCAGCCTCGTCACCCGAAGCGTCAGCGAGGAACGAATCGCTCACTCACGTTCGCTTCCTCGCTGACGCTTCGGGTTACCATTGAGCTTGTCCCGGTCGGTCTTCTCCCAAGTGAAACTTTGAATGGCCCTGCTCGTCACCCTCGCGAGGTCGAATTGGACGCCCAAACTTGCCACAATCGCCTTTATGGCCCGCGCGATGGCGGTCTGTTGTTCATGGCGGTCTGTTGTTCATCGCGGTCCGGAAAACTGTCGAGCCGTTTGACGGTTGGCGTTCCGTGTTGAGGCCCAGGCGATGCCCCGTGTGACTTACGGCAGGGGCTTGGGAGCCAGCGGCGTTGGAAGCTGCTTGAAGCAGGGCGAAGGGGGGACGGATGATTTGGGACGGTCTCCGGGGACACGATCGGCAGCGGACGCAGTTCGCGCAGGCGGTGCGGCGTGAGCGGACGGCGCATGCGTACCTGTTTGTGGGTCCGGAGGGGATCGGCAAACAGCGGTTCGCCCGGCTGCTGGCCCAATGCCTGTTCTGTGCACGGATCCCCAACGAGCAACTCGACGCCTGCGGAGAATGTGCGCCGTGCGTTCAGATGCAAGCCGGCACGCATCCCGATCTGATTCGCATCGCCCGCCCGGAAGGCAAGCGCGAGCTGCCGGTCGACTTGATCATCGGTTCGTCGGAACGGAGAGGGCGGGAAGGGCTGTGTCACGAATTGGCGTTGCGTCCCATGACGGCGGATCGCCGCATCGCCATCATTGACGACGCTCAGACCATGAATGCCGCCAGCGCCAACGCGTTGCTCAAGACGCTCGAAGAACCGGCCCCGGGATCAATCCTCATCTTGTTGACGCCGACGATCGATGCGATGCTGCCCACCATTCAGTCTCGTTGCCAGCCGGTCATGTTTGCTCCCCTGGCTGATGAAGACGTCGCCGCGCTGATCCTTAAACAGCAATGGGTTTCCGATGAACCAACGGCCCGCGAGACGGCCCGACTGGCCGGCGGGAGCTTGTTAACCGCGCGGCAACTGTTGCAGCCCCCGCTCCGCAAACTGCGCGACCATCTGTTCAAGGTCCTCAAGCAACCGGCGCTGGACCCGTTCGCGGCCTCAGCAGCGGTTCTGGCGATTATCGACGAACTTGGCGGAGACTCATCGGTGCAACGGTTGCATGCCGGTTGGGCGATTCGGTTCTGTGTCGAATCGCTGCGAATACGGCTCCGCGAACTCTCCACCGCCGCGGGTTCCGACGCTTTCGCAACCGATCCGTTCTTGATCGACTCCCTCGCCGCGCAGCTCGAACGATGCCTCGATGCCGAGATTCATCTGCAGCGTTCGATGCCGATCCCTTTGTGTCTGGAAGGCATGTTCGACGGCCTGTCCCGCATTCGCCGTGGCCTCGTGCAAGCCTGACAGAGGCGGACACCTCTCCGCGTCAAATCGACACGTCAGCAGCCAGAACCGCGCCCTATCAGAGCCCGAAGCGTTAGCGACGGGTCACCCTGTCGTGAACAACTCGCTTTCTCATCCACCGTTGGTCGCGAGATCACCTGTTCTCCCTCTGAACGGTGAGCTTGTGTGAGCCAGGGGGCCCTCATGGAAACGAAGTTCGACACCTTTCGGACCGCGGCGAGTGAGACATGAGTTGCCTCCAGTTAGGGACCCGTCGCTAACGCTCCGGGCTCTGATGTGAGTGCACATCCTGGGGCTTTCGCCGATTGAATTCGCGGAATGACCGTTGGGGTCGTACAGCGGTCCGATGGGATTCTTGTGCGGATCCTGCTACGGTGAGGTCGGTCCGCCTGCTGTTGCATCCAGGTTTGGCGGCGGTGTCCGTTCAACCGGAACGATGTCCCGGCCCGTCTGAGGAGTTTGGTTCCCCATGTTGACAGGGCCATTCAAAGTTTCGCCCGACCGGGACAAGCTCAATGGTCACCCGAAGCGTCAGCGAGGAAGCGTCAGCGAAGAAGCGAACGTGAGTGAGCGATTCGTCCCTCGCTGACGCTTCGGGTTACGAGGTTCCCTAGTTTCAATATTTAAACAGCCCTGCCCATGTTGACACGAGTCCTAAGACGTTGGTCTCCTCCTGTGACGTTCCTGTGCGCGGGGCTCGTTCTGTTGTCAAGCACGGGCAGCCGGGCGGCGGAGAAAGCGGAGAACGCCTCTGTGGCGCGCAAGTATCGGCTGATTTTCAACTGCGATGGCCACGCCGTCTGTAAGGACGCCAAAGGCGACGTGGACCAGTGGGTCGAGAACCTGTTCGGCCCGTTGGAGGACAGCCACGTGGACGCCCTGTTCTGGTGCGACGGGGCAGGCGGAAACACGGCCAACTACGAGAGCGACGTCCTCGAACTGACCGGCCAGCGAATTGGCCAACCGCGTCCGTGGATCGTCAAACTTCTGGAGGAAGGCCACGACCCGCCGCGGGTTGTTGTGGAAGAGTCCCGGCGGCGCGGATTGGACGTGTTCTACTCGTTTCGCATCAACGACATTCACGATTCGTTCATGCCGGACGAACTTGCCACGTTCAAGGTCGATCATCCGGAATGGCAGATTGGCGAGCAGAACTACGGCGGTGTGACCAGTTTTCCAACGTCGCTGAACTTTGCTGTGCCGGAGGTGCGTGAGCTGAAGTTTCGCGTGATCGAGGAACTGTTTGAGAAATACGACTTTGACGGACTGGAGATCGATTTCCTACGGGGGACACCGTACTTTCTGCCGGGGACCGAAGCCGCCAATGCCCACTTGCTGACCGAACTGTTACAGCGCGTGCGTACGCACCTCAACAACCGTGCTACGGAGCGCGGCCGTCCGATTCAGCTCGCCGTCCGTGTCGACGAGAGCCTGAAGGCGTGCCGACTGGATGGATTCGATGTGCCCGCATGGATCGAACAGGGCTTGGTCGACCATCTCATCCTCGGCAGCGGGGTGATGGACATTGGTGTCGAGGAGTTCAAGCAACTGGCCACTCCGCGCGGCATCTTCGTCTATCCCTGCCTCTATGGGTGGCCGAGCAAGTACCAGCCGATTCCTGAGGAGCTCGCCGCCGGGCTGGCGTTGAACTACTGGCATCAGGGAGCCGACGGGATCTATTTGTTCAACTGGTTTCCCCACGTCCACAACAACAGCGAGGCGACCGGTCCTTACATGGCGGGACTGCTCAAGCAACTGGGCGATCCGCAGATGCTGCGGTCGGAGCGACGACACTGGATGTTCGCCGCCGACCGCGGACGGCCGCAACGTGCCTATCAATACAACTGGCTGAACTGTGTCCTGCCGGAGATGCTACCGACGGATGATGCCCTGAGGGTCACCCTGCTCGTTGGTGAAGATTGGGCCAAGGCGACGGACCTGGTCTCAGCCGAACTCCGCGTGGCGGTCGACGCGGTCGTCCCGGACGACGTGATCGAGGTCACACTCAACGGTCAGCCGGTGACAGGGATTAAGGCGACCGACGACGGATTCGTGGCCGCCTCTCTCAACCTGAAGCTGCTCAAACAGGGACGCAACGCGGTCACCCTGAAACTCGCGGAGCGAGCCGCGGGTTCCGACAGCTCCCGGACGGTCACCGCTTTGGAACTGCACGTTCGCGATGCGTCCGTCCGTCGGGAATCTTCGATGTTGCTCGAACAACACAAGCTCGAAGCGGGGGCTGCCAATCAGGGATTGACGCTTTCCGACGAACATTACTTTTCCTCGACGAGCAGCACGCTGTTCCGCTTCGACACGAACTGGAAGCTGCTCGATCAGAAGGTGATCCGCATCGAGGGCGTGAATCATTTGGGGGCCATCGATTATCACGACGGGTTCCTCTGGGCCGGTCTGCTGCACGGTCCCGTGAACGGCAAGCACGACAAACGGCTCGACCGTTCGGTGATCGCCAAGATCCGTGCCAGCGACCTGGAGGTTGTCCAGACCTGGGACATCACCGAGGATGTCACCTGGATCGACCCTGTCTGTTTCGACGGGACGCATCTGTGGGTCGGCGACTTGAGCGATCTCGGCATCCATCGGTACCGGCTCAGTGATGGGCAACTGGTCCGCGACGGCGTGCTTCGCTATCCGAAGGAGATGCACTTCTCGCAGGGAATCCGGGTTGTGGGAGACAAGCTCTACACGATGCACACCTTCGGGACGAGAGACGGCCTGTTCGAGTTCGACATTCCCGAAGTGCTGACTGATGCGGTCCGCCAACCGGTCCGTGTTTGGGACATCCAGGAAACCCGCATGCACCTCGAAGGCTTCGCTTTCGCGCCCGGCCGCCCCGGCCAGATTTGGCACGCCCAAGGGGGATGGGTCGACCGTTACCAACTGCACGGCCTCGAATCGTCATCGCGCGCGGAGTAGCCCCTGCCACGATTGTGAATGACGGTTCCACTCAGAGTCTCTCCGGAACATCGCCCCCTGAATTGCGGCGCAGGCCCTGATGCGACACAGGATGGGAGGGCGAGGCTTCCGCCGAGCCGCAAGCGGAGCGGGCGGGTTCTAGGTCGTGTTGACATACGAACCGGGTAGCACGGGTTGTCCCAACCCGTGTCGCAACGCGACAAGAAGCCTCTAGGGAAATCGTCCGGTGAAGCACAGGCTTCCTGCCGCTGCGCGGCACCGGTTGTCCCAACCGGTGCGACCCCATTGCCTGCGGAAAAACCGACGGATTGAATGTCAACACGAACGAGTGCTCTTGACGGGATCGCGCAGATCGGCACCCGCAGGAGAGCGAGTTGCAACAATCGTGGCCGAATCGTCACGTCGCGGCTCGGCGGGAGCCTCGCCCTCCCGGAAAAACGGGCCTTCGGTTTCCGGAGAAACTCTGAGTCACGCGCGGAGGACGGGCGGGATCACGAGTGTCCGACAGTCGTTCTGCGCCGACCGCCGGGGCAGGATGGTCG
The DNA here is from genome assembly GCA_029259845.1 of Planctomycetaceae bacterium. Taxonomy (GTDB): domain Bacteria; phylum Planctomycetota; class Planctomycetia; order Planctomycetales; family Planctomycetaceae; genus JAHBXU01. The sequence continues at coordinate 20,010 of JAJDEI010000133.1, forward strand.
CTGCGAGAACCGTTCTCGGCCCCGGTCGCAGCACGCCTATCGTCGCTCCGCGCCCGTCACGCGACGCTGAACGACCGTGGACCCGTCGCTAACGCTGCGGGCTCTGAGGAAACACCTCGCACGCCTGTGATGCGAAGGAATCCGTACGAGCAGTTTCGACCGAAGTCCGGCTGGTCCAACGATCGGTCGATGGGAAAGTCAGCAAGTTCCGCCGCTCGCGGGCGGATTTCTCGGGAAACGGTTCCTTCCAATTGACGCTTTGGAAACGCTGGATATAGTTCGCGCCCTTCCCTCAGTCACGTCCCCTTCGGCGACGTACGGCGGCGAATCATTGCCTGCCGCCGTTGCCGCTCCGGTCCCTCTCCGCCGACAACGGTTCGTCGGCGGACTGGCTGAGTTCCTCCTGCAAGACCGAAACGCGCCGGACTGCACTCGCCCCGTTGGCAAGTCGGGACGGCATCGACAATCCACAGTGACCGCGGAGCAACGGCGGCGTACATGGCCCGTCACAGTCACGCTTGCTCTGCCAGATGGGTGTGTGCGCGGCAATCCGCCGGGCACGCTCCTCCCAGGTAACGACAGTCAGCCGGTGTCGTTCCCTTCCCCCCGTTGAACTCCGGCTTCTCGAATCGACGAGAAAGGATAACTGATGATGAGACTTCGCCACTGGCAGGGCGCCGCCGTCGTGCTGGCCTGCTGGGGACTGCTCCTTCCGCCGCAGAACGTCTTCGCGGACGGATCCCAGGAGAAGAGCCCGGCTCCTCAAACCAAAACGGTCGACATCGCCCTCACGAACGCAGGCGTGCTGCAAGGAAGCGTATTCACCCCCAACGGCAAGCATGTCGACGGTGCGACGGTGGCCATCATCCAGGGTGACCAAGCGGTCGCCCACACGAACACCGACGCCCGCGGGACGTTCGTTGTTCCGGAACTGAAACCGGGTGCGTATCAAGTCATCGTGGGCAACCACGGTGCGCCGGTCCGCGTCTGGAATGCCGACACGGCTCCGCCGTCGGCACACACCCGGGCGATCTTCGTGGTCGGCAAGCCGGTTGTTCGCGGGCAATCCTGTCCCAACGGCTGTCCGGACGGCTACTGCGAGTGTGGCGGAGGAACGGCCTTCTTCGGACTTGACGTCATTACTTTGGTGACATTGGGAGCTGCGGCGACTGCCGCCGTGTTCGCGATCGTCAACCAAAGCGACATTGACGATCTCGAAAAGAAGATCGACCAACTGATCAGCCCCTAAGCAACACTGCGTCCATCCCCCCTGAACGCCCTGCTGACCACCCCCCCGGTCTGCAGGGCGTTTCTTAATGTTCGGGTACCGAAAGCGGACCGGCCGACAGAACAGTCGACTCTCAACTCTCGACCTTCCTCCCTCGACCGCCCGCTGTCAGTTGCTAAACTTCGTTCCGGACCTTTTGAGACATTCACCGAACGCGCATCATGGCTCGACTCTCACAGGCCAAATTGGCCAACCTCAATAAGACATTCGAAGAACGGACGCCGGAGGAACTGCTCCGCTGGGCGCACGAAATCTTCGGCGACCGCGTGGCTGCCATTTCGGCGATGCAGAAATCGGGCAGCGTCGTGTGCCATATGCTCTCGCGGCTGCGGCTCAACATTCCCGTGCTGTTCGTCGACACAGGCGTGATGTTCGAGGAGACGCTGCAAACGAGAGACCGCATTCGGGACGAGTATGGGCTCGCAGTCCGCACGCTCAAACCGGCACTCAGCATGCAGCAGCAAACCGCCGAGCATGGCATCCTGTACCTATCGGTCGAAGGGCAACAGCAATGCTGCCACATGCGCAAAGTTGAGCCGCTGCTGGCGGTGAAGGACGACGTCGACGCACTGATCGGCAGTTTACGGCGGGCCGACGGCGGCCCGCGCAGCGATTGTCCAATCCTCGCCGTCGATCCGGAAATGAACGCCGTCCGCATCAATCCGCTCGCCAACGTGACTGACGAACAGCTCGCCGCCTATGTCAGCGAGCAACCGATCGTCGTGAACCCGCTGCATGAGCAAGGTTATTCCACGATTGGCTGCAACCGTTGCACGACGCCCGTCATGCCGGGCGAACCCAAACGGGCCGGTCGCTGGCGGCATCTCGGACCGTGGTCCCAGTACTGCGGCATCAACCCCACCGACCTCGACGATGACACATCGCCCGCGATCGATCTGCCCCAAGACCTCGTCGACCGCATCCTGGGGCAGAAGACCGACTTCATGATTTGATCAGGGCCGTTCAAAGCTTGAAGCTGGGCAACCTCGTAACCCGAAGCGTCAGCGAGGGACGAATCGCTCACTCACGTTCGCTTCCTCGCTGACGCTTCGGGTTACCATTGAGCTGGTCCCGGTCGGTTTTCTCCCAAGTGAAACTTTGAATGGCCCTGATGATTTGATCGGTCGGTTGGTGTGAACCTCCCCTGTTGCGGTATGATGACGGGACATCGTCGCCCCCATCAACTTGCCGCCCCTTTCCACGCGGGATTGGCACGTCTTCCCAATCAGATGCATGGCTGACCCCGAGACATCCCGATTGGCCACTCTCGAACGACGGGTCGAACGGCTGACGTCCGTGCTGATTCTCCAGTCGGTGCTGCTGGCAGGCATTGTGCTGATGTCGGCCTTGCGGACCGCACCCTTTCTCGCGTTTTGCCTGATCGTGGCCTTGCCGCTGCTCGTGTTCTATCGGAAGTCGCTCCCCGATTGGGCGCGGTCGGTCGGCAGTCTTATCAAACAGTGTCGCAGCGTCCCGCCGCCGCCGGCTGATTCCGACAAATCGATGACGCCGCAAACACCCTCCAACTGACCCGGAGAGCATCCCCATGCGATTGATCGTCCTGAGCGTGTTTGTCAGTTTGTTGGCTCTGTCGGCATTGGCTCCGTGGACATCCGCTCGGCGGGCAGTGGCGGACGAGGCGGACGGTGTGCGTCCTGTGGACAACGCGCCGCCTGCGGGCAAATGGCAGTCGCTGTTCGACGGCAAAACACTCAAGAGCTGGAAGTCCACGCAGTTCGGCGGAGAGGGGGAGATCGCCGTCAAGGACAGCGCCCTGGTGATGAATATGGGCAACCCGCTCACCGGCGTGACCTGGACCGGAAAACCGCTGCCGAAACTCAACTACGAAGTCGAGTTGGAAGGCCGCCGCATGGCGGGAAGCGACTTCTTTTGTGCGCTCACGTTTCCCGTGAACGATGCCCATGCGACGCTCGTGCTCGGCGGTTGGGGGGGCACGATCATCGGCATCTCCAGCATCAACGGGTACGACGCCTCCGAGAACGAAACGACCGATTTCTACAAATTCGAGAAGAACAAGTGGTACAAGATTCGTCTCCAGGTGACCGACCAGGCCATCAAGGCATGGATCAACGACCAACAGATCGCTGACGTCGAGCACCCCAAGCGGGAGATGTCGGTCCGCATCGAGGTCGAGCCCTCAATCCCGTTCGGGATCGCGACGTTTCAGACCCAGGGGGCCATTCGCAACCTGCGGCTCCGCTCCCTCCCGCCGAAAGAGCCGAGCAAACCGACGACCGAGTAACACACGGTGGATGGCCCACCCGTCGAGAGTTTGCAGTTGGAGTTCAAGCTTTAGTTTGCCTTGCAGCCTAAAGGTGGATTTCCAACCTCCAAGACACGACGGGTGGCGGGGGCGCGCTGGTGCGTAGACCAACGAAAACCCTTTGATCTGGGGGCCGTGAATGATCCGCCAAACAACGACATCGCCCCCGCGATCGGCGCGGCAAGACCACCGGATGGTGTTGCCACGCCCCCGGCACCCGCCGCGTCATGACATGTGCGAAACCCATCGCGATAATCCGGTCCGGTTCACGTTTCCGTCCGCTTCCGAACAGGAAACGGACCGGCTGGGGGCGTTGCTGGCGGATGTTCTGCGGGGCGGGGATATCGTCGCGCTCAACGGCGAATTAGGTGCCGGCAAGACCCGATTGGTCCGCGCCATCGTCCATTCGCTGTGCCCTGCCGGCCAACGAGTCAGTAGTCCGACGTATGTTCTCGTGCAGCAGTACGAGGGTGAGACCCCGGTCTTCCATTTCGACGCCTACCGCCTCGCCGACGTCGACGAGTTTCTGGAACTCGGTGCGGAGGAGATTTTCGAGGACGGGGGCATCTGTTTGATCGAGTGGGCCGCTCGCGTCGCCGAAGTGCTCCCGCCGTCAAGTCTCCGCATCGACATCCGGGTCACCGGCCCGGAGTCGCGGGAATATGAGCTGGCCGGCAGCGACGGCCGGGCAATCGAAATCATCGAAGCGATCCGGGCCCGCGCCGGCGTGAGACCGTGACGCAAGTTGCTCTCCAAGGTTTTGCCACTGCCGTGGCACACGCGCTTGGAATCTCCTCGGAAACGGAAGGCCTGTTTGTCCGGGAGGGCGAGGCTCCCGCCGAGCCGCGACGTAAGGAATTCGCCGCAATTCTCGATACTCGCTCTCCCGCGGGTGCCGATCCGCGCGATCCCGTTGACACGGCTGGCATCCGCGAGTTTCCGGACAGATTCTTCAACCAACTGTCGAGAGTGTTGCCGTCAGTGCGATTGGCTCGGCGGGGCTTTCGGCTCTCCGCCCTCGTCGAACTGTGCGAGCGGGCCGCAGAGACCGGAGAGCTGCACGGACCCGCACAGCAGGGCGATGACCGCCAACGCCGTGACGTACACGGTCTTGCCGACGAAATTGCTCAACGTCAATCCGAGGACCATGTGGACTCCCGACTCGGGCGGGGCGATGCTCCCCCAGCCGAGGATCGCCATCAGCATGATGAGGACTGCACCGACCCAACCGCCGCTCAGCAGAACGCGGCGGAGACTCACCCAGTTGACGGCGAGTGCCCAGAACGCGACCCAGGCGACCAACGGGGCCCAGGGAATGACGGTCGAAATGAGGGCAGCCCCCAGATCGTAAAACGCCGTCAGGAGTTGTTGGAGAGCCTCGAGCAGTGGCATGGTACGGTTGGCACAAACAGAGAAATGGATGGCATTGCAAAATCCTCGATCGCGTAGCAATAGCAAATCAGCCGTCGCGACGCCAGCATCCAAACGGCCGACCGGGTGGCGGGAGTGCATCCGCTCAATGATGGGGTGGCTGGGGCAATCTGAATCGCCGATTGGCGACCCGCGCGGAGCTCTGGGGCTGTGGACGGTGAACGAACCCCGTCACGGCCCCAGTGTTTGGTCCGGGGTCAAGCTTTCCGTGCCTGGACAGGGCCCCAGCCACGCGGACTCAAGCAAGCACCGCCATCGAACGGATGCACCCGGGTGGCGGGGGCGGGTTGGAGCATCGAACAACGCCCCCTCTCAGATTCGGGGGCCGAGGATGATTCACAAAACGGCAACACCGCCCGCGTGATCGACGCGGCAAGAGTACCGCACGGTTCGGATGCGCCCCCGCCACCCGTCGACAACGCTTCACGGAACCGCTAGCCAGCCAACGTTCACCGGTTAGCGCCGCTCACGGGGTGAGCACGAGCTTGCCGGTGAGCGTCCCTTGATTCTGCAGTGTGTTTTCCTCCTGTAGGCGATGCGCTGCGGCTGCCTCCTCGAGTGGCAGCGTCCTGCCGACCAGCGGCTGCCATCGGCCGGCCGCTGCCCAGCGGTTCATGTCGTCCGAACACCGGCGTTGCTCGTCCGCTGAGGCATTGAACATGGCGAAGCCGACGAGCCGCAGATCGTTCACGTAGAACGGCCCGACCGGAAATTCCGGACGTGCGTCGCGGCCCGCCATCAGGATGATGCGGCCTCTTTTTTTCATGAGACCGATGGTCCGGTCGAACGTCGGCTCGCGCTGCGTCTCCCACCAGATGTTGACGCCCCCGTGGGGCTCCGAAAACTGGCGGATGTCGTCGTCGAGGGAGGAGGAGTGGTAGTCGAGGACACAGTCGGCACCGAGGGACTTGCACTGTTCGCGTTTCTCCTCGCTGCCGACGGTCGCAATGACATCCGCGCCGGCTGCTTTGGCGAACTGCACGACCGCCGAGCCGACCCCTCCCGTGCCGCCGTTGACGAACACCAGTTCACCGGCCTTGAGTCCCGCATGCAGAAACAGCCCGAGATGAGCCGTAATTCCGGTTAAGGCCCCGGCGGCGGCTTGCTCGTCGCTCTGTTCGTCCGGTGTCGAAGAGAGCCATTGCTCATCGACGGCTGCGTACTCGGCGAAGGTGCCGGGCCGACCAAACAGTCCCTGATTGCTGCCCCATACCCGGTCTCCTGCCCGGAACCGGGTGACGTCGCTGCCGACGGCTTCCACGGTGCCGGCGAGATCACAGCCGATGATGAAGGGAAATCCGAGCGGCATCGCCACCAGTCCCGCGCGGATATAGGTGTCGATCGGATTGACCGCGACGGCTCCGACCTTCACCAACACCTGCGACGGTCCGGGCTGCGGATCGGGCAGATCTCCGAATTGAATCCTGTCGGGTGAGCCAGTTTCGGTAATGTAGGCGGCTTTCATGGTATTTTTCCGGGGTCAGGACTCGCCGGGGGCGCGGCTGGTTCGGCTGCCGGAAGCGGTCCGACGCCAGGGCCGTTCAAAGTTTCACTTTGGAGAAGACCGACCGGGATAAGCTCAATGGTCACCCGAAGCGTCGGCGAGGAAGCAAACGTCCGTTCGCGATTCGTCCCTCGCTGACGCTTCGGGTGACGAGGTTGCCCAACGTCAATCTTTGAACGGCCCTGGGTCCGACGCACTCGACGGCGCAACGGACTTCACTATACTGCAATCGCGACGTTCCGTCAGTGCTTCGCAAGGGATGCGAAGCCGGATGAGTGGGACCGAGGATCGCCTTCATTTTGTTAGTGGATTTGTGCCAATGCCCCAGAAAACGATTCACGAAAAGCTCGGCGAGCTGTCACAAAACCTGTGGTGGAGCTGGCAACCGGAAGTCACAAGCATCTTTCGCGAAATCGACCCGCGACGATGGTCCGCACTCGCTCACAATCCTGTCCTGCTGTTGAGTGAGTATGGTCCGGACAAGCTGGAGGCGCGGGCCCGCGAAGAGGTGCTGCACTCGCGGATCAACTCGGCATATCGTCGCTGGCAGGAGTATATGGACTCGCACAGCACGTGGGGTGATGTGCACGCCGGCGTGCTGGGACACCGGCCGGCCGCCTACTTTTCGGCGGAGTTCGGACTGCATGAATCCTTGCGGATTTACTCCGGCGGCCTGGGCGTGCTCGCCGGGGACCACCTGAAAAGTTCTTCCGACCTCGGCATTCCGCTGGTCGGCGTCGGGTTGTTCTATCACGAGGGGTACTTCTCACAGACCATCGACGAGGCCGGCTGGCAGCAGGAGGAATACACCGATGTCGATCCTGATGCACTGCCTCTGCAGCCGGTCAGGTCTGCCAGTGGAGAGCGGATCGTCGTTTCAGTCGAAACCCGGGGCGGCAGTATCTTCGCCCAAGTCTGGAAGCTCGACGTCGGCCGTGTGCCGCTGTATCTGCTCGATACGAATATCGAACAGAACACGGAAGAGAACCGCGTGCTCACCGCGCGGCTCTATGGCGGCGACCAGCGGACGCGGATTCGACAGGAGATCATGCTGGGCATTGGTGGGGTCCGGGCGCTGGCGGCGGTCGGCATCAACCCGCGTGTCATCCACATGAATGAAGGGCACTCTGCTTTCGCCCCACTGGAGATCATCCGCATGCGGATGAAACACGACGGCCGTTCCTTCGACGATGCTTTGCGCGAGACCGCCTCCAGTGGCGTGTTCACCACGCACACACCGGTCCCCGCCGGCCACGACCGGTTTGATGCCGGGCTGATCGACGAGCACGTCGGACCGCTCGCCGAAGAATTGGGGATCCATCATGAGGGGATCATGGGACTGGGCCGCGTCGACCCTCAGAACCCCAATGAATCGTTCTGCATGACCGTGCTCGCGTTCAAGACGAGCCGCCGGGCCAATGCGGTCTCCAATCTGCATGGAGTGGTCAGCCGCCGGATGTGGCGGTCGCTGTGGCCGTGGCGAAGCGAGGAAGAAATCCCCATCGGACACATCACCAACGGCGTGCATACGCCGACTTGGCTCGCCGCTCAGATGCGTGTGCTCTACGACCGGGTGCTCCCCCAGAAATGGTACCTCCGCACGGGGGAACCGGACGTCTGGAAGGGCATCGACGATCTCACACCCGGCGAACTTTGGGAAACACACCAGTCCCTCAAAAACCGGCTCATCGTCTACGCCCGCCGCAGGCTCTCGTATCAGGCCCAACGGCACGGACAATCGGCCAGGGAGATCGAGCGTCTGCAGGGATTTCTCGATCCGCAATCGTTGACGGTCGGATTCGCCCGCCGCTTCGCGCCCTACAAACGGGCCGATCTGGTCATGCGAGACGTTGACGTTCTGGAGAAACTCGTCAACGATGCGGAGCGGCCAGTGCAGTTCATCTTTGCCGGCAAGGCGCACCCCGCTGACGATCACGGCAAGGCGATCCTGCAGCGGATTGTCAAGATGTCACAGGAAGAACGGTTCCTCGGCAAGATCGTGTTCCTGGATGACTATGACATCAATCTCGGCCGCCATCTCGTGCAAGGCGTCGATGTGTGGCTCAACAACCCGCGGCGGCCGCTCGAAGCGTCCGGCACGAGCGGCCAGAAGGTCGTGCTCAACGGCGGTCTCAACCTATCCATCCTCGATGGCTGGTGGGCCGAAGCGTTCGACGGCAAGAACGGCTTTGCCATCGGCAGCGGCCAGACGCACGCCAATCAGGAAATCCAGGACAAACGCGACGGCGACGACCTGATTCATGTGCTGCAAAATGAAGTCATCCCCCTCTACTACGGGCGTGACCAGGATGACATGCCCCAGGAATGGATCCGCCACATGAAGCGTTCCGTCCGCACGCTCGGTTGGCGGTTCAACGCCGACCGGCAGGTGATGGATTACGTCCGCGAAACCTACATCCCCGCCGCCGGCGGCCTCTCCTGCGAGATGGTCGTCATGCCGTAGGGGGGAGTGCAGGCATTGCGAATTGCAAATCAGGAAATCACTTGTTCCCAAGCTCCGGCTTGGGGACACACGTCCTGCAAAGCTCTGCGTTGCCGCTCGCGAAACAGAGTTTCGCGGAAGTGCGTTCCCAAACGAAGTTTGGGAACGAGGTTAAATCAGGAAATGCAAATTGACGAACGGATGACCATCACCCGAAACTCGACTTGCAATGTCAGACTTGAGATTTGAAATCCGCGATCGCCGATGCTCCTTGAACGCGTCACAGGGGGCCATTCTCTTCCTTTTGGGCGCAGCCTTCCTTTCCGGCGGCTCGCGGCGGCTGCGCGGGGACTCGGATCCTGCGTGCGCCTCGGCGTCATCCCTTCAGGAATCGGCCCTCCAGACGCCGTCGCCCGGGCAACCATCATCACAAAAACCGTTGCCCCGGAAGCCGTCCCCGCCCGATGGCGCGCGGCGGTACGACGGTCGCACACTCGATGAGTGGCAGGGACTGATCAAGTCTCTCGATTTCCAGTCACCGGCGGCTGCTCGGGCGGTTCCGGGATTGCTTCTGCTGGTGCAGGACCGGCAATTGCCGTGGTACACCCGCCGGCAAGCGGCCCTCACGCTTGGGCGAATTGGCAAGCCGGCGGCGGAAGCGGCGGTGCCGGTGCTTGTCTCGCTCCTGGAGACTCCCCAAACCCCCGACGAAGCATCGGTCCCGGCGTGGGCGGCAAAGGCGTTGTCCTTGTTCGGATCCTTCGCCTCACCGGCGACACCCGCCCTCGTCCGGTTGCTGAACGACAACGCGCGGTCCCATCTCGACCGCCTCTCGTGTGTGGAGGCGCTCGGTCGGATCGGCGGGGCACATCAGGATGCGATTCCCGCACTCATCCGACTGGCACGCATGGAAACCGCCGGTTCTCACGACAATGAGGAGTTGCGGGAAGCAGCCGTCGATGGGTTGGCGCTCATTGGCACCGCCGCTGCGCCGGCGGTGCCCACGCTCATCCGGCTGACGCAGCACGGTTCAGGACCGCTTCGCAAGAAGGCGGCGGTCGCTCTCGGCCGCATCGGACCGGCAGCGGGCATCGCCGCCCAGTCGCTGGTCGAATTGGTCCTGTTCGATGAGTTGCCGGAGGTCCGCGATGCCGCCGCCGTCTCGCTGGCGAAAATCGGCACGCCGGGCGAAGCGGCACTGCGAAAACTGCTGACCGACGAAGATCCCCAGGTGCGGCGTCTCTCAGCCGCCGCGCTGGGGCGCGTGCTCCGGAGAAACGAGCCGTCCGTCGCCGCCCTCACCGCCGCGCTCGAAGATGCCGACGCAACCGTCCGGATCGCCGCGGCGGAAGCATTATGGAAACTGACGCGCGCTGCCGATCCGCTCCTCGTCACCATTCTCGATGTACTGACCAACGAGAATCGCCAACTCCGCATCCGCGCCTACCGGCTGCTGATCACCCTCGGCCCCGCCGCCCGCCCGGCCCTGTCGGGCCTCCGACGGCTGATAGACGACGATCGGCCCCACGTCCGACAGGTCGCCAAGAAAGCTCTCAGGGAATTGTCTGCACTTGAGGATCCTGGCTCTGAACTTCCTCAATGAGTAACGAACCGTCGCTGTCCATGTGGACTTGCAAGGCTCGCAGATATCCCAAAAGGACCGTATGCGCGATCGCCACGCTCAGCAAGACCATCAGGCCAATCACTTTTTCAAGGGGAAAAATCCTCCAAACGTTCCCCCAGAGGAACATGCACAAAGTGGCCAAGAGAAGTAAGAGCAACAGGACCGACTGCACAAGTTGCTCCTGGAGTCCTTCGTAGCGGCCAGTGACAAGAGCGGCGGATAAGCGCGAAGGCAAGCGCACCGAATGTCCGGACAGTCCCCGCAGTTCCCAACGTCGCACGGCGTAGAGGACCAGCGCATCAATCGCCAACATGACGAGGGAGAACCTCATCCAGAACAGATAACTGACCGCCACCCAGAGACCGGCGAGCAACAGGGCACGGCGACGCCGTCGCAGGGCGGTTCGCACGACCTTCGGCGAATCGACGACGTAAGCCGACAGCGCACCGAACGACATCCACGACCACGGAAAGTAGACGATTCGTCCTTCGTGCCGAATGACCCAGCGCTGTTGACGTTTTTGAGACATCAATCCACCCCTAGCCATTATGCGTGGCTAATGCGGCAACAGCAAGCTTGGTCTAAGAGGACGCGGTGCTCAACTGGACGCGGTGACGGTCGTCCGCACGGCTTTCGACAGACGCGACTTGGTCCGGGCGGCCGTGTTGCGGTGAATGAGGTGTTTGGCGGCTGCCTGGTCGAGCTTCTTGACGGCTGCGCGGAAGGCCTGTTCGGCCGCTTCCTGATCTTTCGCCTCAATGGCACTGCGAACTTTCTTGATCGCGCTCCGGAGGGTCGAGCGCTGGCCGCGGTTGCGCAGACGACGGCTGCTGCTCTTTCGCAGCTCCTTTTGGGCACTGGCAGTGTTCGGCATATCCGTTTCTTTTCAGCCTCTGGCGAACCGAAATCTCCCCTTGTCCGGAGAAAGCTCCGGGACGTGGGGTATCGAGCGGGCGAGTATAGTGGCTCCTTCGGGGAAACGCCAGCCGGTCGCGACGCCTTTTCGCTCCTGCCCACACGTGTGTCACCGTGGCACATTGCCCCTTGTCCGCCGGGGACGACTCGCTACGATTCGGGGGATATTTTCCGCCGATTTCTTGCGAAATCTTCCGCGATTCCGTTGATGCCGAATCGATGTCGGCGGGATGTAGGCGGACGACGATCCCCCCCCGCACTGGAGACAACGGAAATCATGCCTGACAGCTCGTCTGACGTTTCGCCACCCAGATCCGCCGGGTTGTGGCGACTGGCGGGGACCGTTGTGACAGTCGTGGCCCTGGTCGCGGGTATCGGTGGCATGGGGTACATCTGGAGCATCGAGCCGGATTGGGGCCGCGGGATGCAGATTGTTGTCACCTACGGAATTGTGCTGCTGATGCTGTTCGTCGCGCTGCTTTGGGTGACGCTGTTTTCGAGGTTTCGCTGGAGGTCGATCGCCGCCGCGTTTGCTCTGCTGCTGCTCGCGGCTGTGGCCGGTGCCGCATCGGTCCGCGAAGTGGAATTCGGCGGCGACATGCAAATGATTCTGCACTACCGCTGGGAGCCGACGCAGGAAGAACTCATCCGCCGTCATCGTCAAGCCGTTACGGAATCCGGAAATGAGGGATCATCCGGGGTTTCGGTCGGATTGCCGACGGCGGAAGACGCCCCCGCCTACCGTGGGGCGTATCGGGATGGAGTGATCGTCGGTCCGCCGCTCAAACAGGACTGGGTCAGCGACCCTCCCCGGGAACTGTGGCGACAGCCGTGCGGGGGCGGGTATGCGTCATTTTCTGTGCTCGGCGGTTTACTTGTAACCATCGAGCAGCGGGGCGGCTCCGAGGCGGTCGTCTGTTACGACGCGGCCACCGGACACGAACGCTGGACTCACGAATACTCCGCGTCGTTCGCCGAGCCCTTGGGGGGCACCGGTCCCCGGGCGACGCCCACGATTGATGATGGTACGGTCTTTTCCTTTGGGGCGTTGGGTGATCTGGTCGCGCTCGATCTGGTCACCGGGGACGTCCGCTGGGCGAAGGATTTGCTCCCCGAAGGATGGCCCGTTGTTCAATGGGGCATGTGCAGTTCACCGTTGGTCGTCGGTGATCAGGTCATTGCCGAAGCCGGCGGACCGAACGGAGACGGACTCGTCTCTCTGCATCGCGATACCGGAGAAATGCTGTGGCAAAGGCCTGGCGTCGACCGACTAAGTGAGCCGGAGGCCAAGAATCGTGCCGGGTACAGCTCCCCCCTGCTGGCAACAATCGACGGCGTCGAGCAGGTGCTGATCTTCGACGGCGAAGGGATCCGCAGCCATGCTCCCGAATCGGGCGAGCAACTCTGGTTCCACCCGTTTCGCAGCGGTGAAGGAGTGAGTGTGGCACAGCCGATCGTCTTCGAGGACGGCCGCATTTTCCTGTCGATGAGCTACGGCATCGGCTGCCGCATGATCCGCGTGTCGCGGCAGGATGGCCAGTGGCAGGAGCCGGTCTCACTCTGGGACGAGCCGAACCTCAACATGAAGTGCAAGTTTACCAGCCCCGTCCTGCACGACGGATTCATCTACGGGTTGGACGAAGGCATCCTCGTTTGCCTCGACCCGGAAACCGGCAAGCGAATGTGGAAGGGGGGACGGGAAGGGACGCGCGGACGCTTCTACCACGGACAGATCCTGCTCACCAACGGCCAGATTCTGGGCTTCACCGAGCGAGGCGATCTCGTGCTCGTCGAAGCAACGCCGGACGCATACCAGGAACTGGCCCACCTCTCCGTCCTGAACACCCGCAAAGTCTGGAACCCGCACATCCTCAGCCGCGGCATCGCTTACGTCCGCAGCCATGAGGAAATGGTGGCGCTGGACCTCAATGCGAAATGACAGAGATGTGCAACATCCCGAATGACCCCCGCCGCATCGAACGACGGAGCAGGCGGGAACAGGGGACATATGCGATATCAGCGGGTGGATGCCAAGGAGGTGCCGACTGACGGCGGACATCTCGACAACGGATACTGTGGATATTCCCTCTTGTGTTGCTTGCGGTCCACCGGGCGTCGACCCGCGAGAATTCAGTGTTTTTTCCGTCCCGTCAGTTGGGTTGCGTGTGCCGGGATGTCCGCGTCTCAAGCTGACCGCCTTGCCGTCGGACGATCACGGGGATATTCGTATCGGACCACAGAGTGCCGCGTGCGAAGCGGCTCCGCCATCGTCAACCCGATACTCGCGACAATCCTTGCGAATGGTTATCGTAGCCGGCATGACGGAACCGACGGCCTATCTCAACGGGGAGTGGATCCCTTTCTCTGAAGCGCGGCTCTCTGTCGCCGACTTCGGCGTCGTGCAGGCGGCGACGGTCACGGAGATGATCCGCACGTTCCGGCATCGGCCGTTTCGAGTCGTTGAGCACCTCTCACGACTGCGGCAATCGCTCGACATGACCGGGATCGCGGAGCCTGCGATCGTCAACGAACTGCCGCCGATCATTGAGCAGGTCGTCCGCGAGAACTCCGCGCAGATTGATCTCTCGGACGACCTCGGCATCTCCCTGTTCGTCACGGCGGGCATCAATTCGATGTACGCACGCGGGGCAACGATTCCTGACGAATCGCCGACGGTGTGCGTGCATTCGTTTCCGCTCGCCTTCGGCCGCTGGGCGGAGAAATACGAAGGTGGTGCGACTCTTGTGACTCCTGCGGTTCGTGCGATCCCGCGAACGACGATCGATCCACACATCAAGCACCGCAGTCGCCTGCATTGGTTTCTCGCCGACCGCGAAGCGCGTCAGACCGCCCCGGGCGCAACGGCGCTGCTGCTCGATGGCGACGGACATCTTACCGAAACGAGCAGCGGAAACATTCTCCTGTTCGATGGCGAGGTGATTCGAACGCCGCGCGCCGAATGCGTTCTGGACGGCATCAGCCAGAACCTTGTGCTGGAATTGGCAGCAACATTCGGGGTCGCACATCGGGCCGAAAACCTCGACGTTGCGGATCTCCTGGAGGCGCAGGAGGCGTTCCTCTCCTCGACGACATACTGCCTGCAGCCCGTGACGAATGTGAATGGAGAACCGATCGGGTCCGGGGCACCGGGGCCCTTTTATCGGCGTCTTATCGATGCCTGGTCCCACATGGTCGACGTCGACATCATCAGACAGGCACAGGAACGGACAAGCGAACGCACTCAGGGCCATTCAAAGTTTCACTTGGGAGAAGACCGGCCGGGACAAGCTCAATGCCAACCCGAAGCGTCAGCGAGGAAGCGAACGTGAGTGAGCGATTCGTCCCTCGCTAACGCTTCGGGTTGCAAGGGTGCCCCGCTTCAATCTTTGAGCGGCCCTGCGAACGCACCGAATGAACGTGACCCCAACTTGTGAATGTTGTTGAATGAACCCGCTGAGCGAACATCTGCAGTTTTATCGCCAGTTTCGGCATCGTTTCGAGACAACAGGAGCGGTCGCGCCCAGCAGCCGCTTTCTGGCGAGGGCGATGACATCGCCCCTGCGGCGAAGGGAAGGGCCGTCGCGGGTGCTGGAAGTCGGCCCCGGCACCGGTGCGGTGACGAGTGAGATTGCCCGCCGTCTCAGCCCCGGCAGCCGGCTCGATCTCGTCGAGATCAACGAGGAATTCGCCCGGCTCCTGCAAGGCCGGTTCCGGGAGGACCGGCGGTTTCAATCGATCGCCGATTGTGCCCGTGTCCATCACTGTCCGTTGCAGGAGTTCCGCCCGGCGGAACCGTATGATGTCATCGTTTCGGGATTGCCGTTCAACAACTTTCCGCCGGCACTCGTCGAAGAGTTGATCGACCACTGTCTGGATCTGCTCGCTCCGGGCGGGGAATTGGCGTTCTTCGAGTACATGTTCGTCCGACCGGTCCGGCGGGTCATCTCGTCCCGCGATGTCCGTGGTCGCCTGGGACAGATCGAAGAGATTCTGCAACGGCGGTTTGCCAAATATCGCATCAAGACGGACTGGGTGTTCGCCAACGTTCCCCCCGCGTGGGTCCAGCACCTGAAAAAGCCGGGCGACGACCCGCGTTCCCCGGCGTTTGGGGATATGCAAGAGACTGACGCCCTGAGTGGCGGTACGGAAACACTGAGGGAACGGTAATGCATCGCCATCTTGAGCCTCGCGGCGACGACGGTGGCGGACACCGCGCTAATCAATCGCGACCGCCAGTTGCAGAGCGATGCGGCATGCCTGCAGGAAATCCTCGATGTTGAGCGTTTCCTCAACTGTGTGAATGCCCGCCTGCCCACAGCCGAGCGTGACTGTCGGGAAACCGTGGGCGGTCATCCAGTTTGCATCGAGACCGCCGTCGATAACCCGGGTGAAGGCCGGCCGGCCGGCCGCCTCAATGGCCGCCTTCGCCGCTTGGGCCGAGGGATCCGTCTGGGGCATACGGAACGATTCGTACTTGTGATACGTCGTGACCGTTGCGCGGCCGCAGCGGCCGGCAGAATTCTTCACGCTCTTCGCGGCCCGCTCAAATGCCTTCTCGTACGCCTTGATGATCCGATTCCGAAATCGGGCGTGATGGCTTCGCGCTTCGGCCCGCAGTGTGAGGCGATCGGTCACAACATTCGTCGCCGCTCCGCCGCTGACGAACCCGATGTTGCTCGTCCCCTGCTGTTTGCCTTTGACGATCTTCCCGTGCCAGCCATTCTGTTGCAGGTCGGCGATCGCCAGCCCGGCGATGGCGACCGCACTGATGCCGTCCCCCGGATGGGCCCCCGCGTGGCTCGCCAGCCCCTCCACTTCGATCTCCAGATGCTCGTCGCCCGTGGCACCGAGCACCATCATGTTGGGCGCTCCGCCGTCCCAGTTGAAACACAGCCTGGGCCGTCCGATCTTACTCGGCGACAAATACCGTGCTCCCAACAGGCCGACTTCTTCCTGGACGGTCCAAACGAGCGTCAACGGCGGGTGCGGCAACTTCTCGCGCAGCAGACGGACCGCCGCGTTGAGGACGACCGCGCAACCCGCCCGATTGTCCCCCCCCAGCGCCGTCCGCGGGTCCTTTGAGATGATCTCGCCCCTGCGAATGACCGGCTGGGCACCGACACAGAGCGGGACCGTATCCAGATGAGCCATCAGCAGCCGTCGGGCCCCTTTGGCCGTCCCGGGGAGCTTGACAATCAGATTGCCAATTTGCCCCCCCAGCCGGCTCTTGCGGTTCGCTCCATCGAACGAAATCGCTTTCTGAGGAACACCGGCCGCCCGGAGACGGTCGACGACCAAGTCGGCGACGAGCCGCTCTTCACCGCTCTTGCCGGGAATGGCAAGCAGGTCCATCACAGTGCGAACGGCCGTGTCTTCGTTGACTAAGACCATGGGAGCCCGTCTGCTTTCAAGCCCGGCTGCATTCGAGAACGTGTCGCCTTCCACAGCCAGACGCCACTTAAGAAGGGGGAACGCAACCTGTTCAGGATGCGTACAACGACCGTGCCAGCGGTGCCGGAACCCGTGAACGGTCTCGGTTCTTGTTTTGCTGCCACCGCCGCGGCACGCCCATTCGACTGCTCAACAGGGCCGCTACGACGTCAATTGATAGCGACCGGTCTTTTCGTCCTGAACGATGTTCTCTGCGTGGTAGAGGCACTGATAGACAACGTTGCGGAAACTCTTGCTCTTCGTTTTATAACCGGCTTCCAGGACCTTCTGCACGACTTCGTCGACGGTGAATCCCTTCTTGGTGCGGCCCAGAATGTCCTCCACATAACCGGACAGGGGCATGTCGTTTTTCACACGCTTGCCCCGACGACCGCCCCGCAGTTTTCCGGGAGCCGCAGGAGTTCCGCCAAGAGTCTGAATCTTTCCTTCCACAGTCTCTAACTGCTTCCGCAAACGGTCTCGTTGGCTGGAAAGATCTTCCAACTTACTTCGCTTGGTCAGAAGCGCTTTCTCCAGGGCGGCAACGGACATCTCACTCACATTCTTCGGCATCCGATTTCCTCGCATCGTTTTCAAATTGGCATTGTGCAGTCCGCTCTGCCAGCCATGACGGCATGGGGGAACGGCTATACATGTGTGTCAAGAGACAGGCGAATTTAGAACATCTCTAGAGTGATCTCAAGTGATGACGGCGAAAACGGTCCCCCGCTGATACAAAATCATCGCAGACGGCCGAGGCTGCGGGCCTGTCCAGGGGATCTAGCGTCCCGTGCGCCCCAACCAGTGATCGCAGACTTTCCCAAGAGCTTCACATGTTCGTCTTGGCGTCGATGGCGTCACCCAGGACCGCGTTCAAGGCTGCGGCCACGGCTGCGTCATGCTGGTGGTCGCGTGTGTACACACGGACCACAATAAAGCTGACCGGCAAGGCCCGAAACAGTTCGTCATCGTCGAGCTCCTGCGGCACGGACGAGGCAACATCCAGCAAGAAGTTCTGGCCGCCCGCCGGCAGACGTTCCGAGGGGCGATGGTAGTGCCGGGCTACGTCCACATTAAGCGGAATGTCGCGATCCTCCGGTGCCAATCGGTCGCGGACACGGTTTGACACCAGATCCGGTTCCGAGAAAATTGTCATCCGCTCGGCCGCAGTTGTGTGGAAGTTAAACGACCGCTCCACCGCCATTTTCCAACCGACTTGGCGGCAGAGAATCTGCCGCCATTGTTCTCCGAGTTCCCGCAATTCCGCGTCCTCATGGTGCGGCCAGCGCCCCACATCCACGAGGAACGACGTCTCCGTCAACTCCCGATAGGCGTCGAGATGCCCCAACGGGTTGCCATCGAACAAATGCGGCATCGTCCGGGGAAACAGCTCCTCCAGCGACAGGTCGAGCGAACGGACCGTGCGGTGGAAATAGATCGTCCGGAACAGGTTGGCCCGGGTCTCAATAAAGTTGATCAGCGTCGGCAGGCCCCGCGAATGGATCGTCAGCCCCTGCGGTGTGAAAAAGCTGTAGTGAATCAGCCGCGACAGGTCGAACGCCTTCGTGTTGTATCCGGACATATAGGCATCGCGGAGGACGAAGTCCATGTTGTCGACGGTGTAGATCCCACTGAACAGCGCCCGCAACTTCCGCAGCCAATCCGGGTGGCCGTCTTCGTCCGCCGGGTCTCCTTTGGGCCGCTGAATAAGCCATGCGATCTGTTGCGGGTCGATGACTTCGAGAGGTTGCAGCGATCCGTTAGGAGTGCGGCGAATGTTGCGGAGGAGGTGGCCGAGTTCCCGCTCGATGATCGCCGCGCCGAGGTCCTCGTGCGTGAGTCCGTATTGGCCGAGGTACTGATCGTCAAAGAAGTGCCCGAATGGTCCGTGCCCCACGTCGTGCAGCAGCCCCGCCAAACGCACGATGCTTTCCACATACGCCTGCGAGGGAACGTTCGCACAGGAGTCCCGCAGGGAGTCGTACCATTCGGCGACCACCCGTGAACCAAGATGCATAACGCCCAGCACGTGTTGAAACCGCATGTGCTCGGCGGAAGGGAAGACCCACCACGCGGTTTGCAATTGGTGGATCTGCCGCATCCGCTGGACCCACGGGTGGTCGATAATGTCCTGCTCCGCAACTTCGTCCGGCGGGAGCCCGCTGCGCGAGACAAAGCGGATATACCCGTGAATCGGATCGTGGGCCAGACTCTCAGTCGAGAAGTCGCGACTCATGCCGCACTCCCTGGGATGACGAACGTTTCAGACGCCGACAGGATAACTGATGGTCCGGCGTCTCGCACCGTCGCATTGCCACGCAAACAGACGGGAGGGCTTGTGGTGCGGCGAACGTTCATGAGGGTGTCGACAGCCAAGAGTCGGATGCGGGAAACGGGGGTGCGGAACGTGAGGGTGACCCGGCGCTAACGCTCGGAGGGTGTGATTTTTCCACCGCGCGACCAAACACCCGGTGTTTCGAATCAACGAGGACGCGAATCGCCTCATTTTGGCGGCTCATGTCCCCAACGTTTCTCGATCTCATGAGACACCGGGTGTTTTCCCCGACAACTCACAAGCTCTCGGGGCTCTGAAGGGGACGACATCGGCGAGTCCCGGGCCATTCGCCTGCGAATCAGAGCCCGAAGCGTTATCGCCGGGTCCGCGACGTGACAGTGCACCCTTGTGGCGCAGCTGCCTGTCAGGCCGAACCCACGGCCGATCGGCTGACCGGAAGAGGGCCTCACGATCACGGGGAACCAATCCGGGCAATCGGGCCGTTTCGTCTGCCACGCGGATGAGATACGATTCCTCGCATGGATGTCGACCTGCAAAAGGCGCGCGAGGTTGTTCTTCGGGACACGCAGCATCCGCACCGGTGTGTGTGGTTGCGGCGTGCGGATGTCGTTTGGCTCACCGTGGGAATTGCGGCCGTCCTGCTCAGCCATAGCGTGCGGGCTTCGGCCAATTACGAGATCCCGTGGGAGCTACCTGTCATCGCCTTTACAGCGATGCTGTGGCTCACGGGGTCGTTGGTGGTCCGGTACCGCTGGAGCCTCGCAAAGCCGACGTTTCTGAAGACACATCAGCTCGCGGCACTTGTGTCGGCGCTGTGGGGAATCGGTCTGATTGCTGTCGTGATCGTGGGGCCGGCGCTGTTGGAGTGGTCGTCGCGGTCGGTGGGTCGCTGGGACGGGATGGTGATTGTTTCCGAGATCGCGTTGCTGCTGTTTGGAGCGATGTCCCTGTTGTCCAGTCTTCGGGGAGCGGCGGCGGGGCCGCTCAATCCGGCGTTGCTGCTGGTCGCGTCGTTTGTCGGATTGGTGGCCGTGGGCACACTGCTGCTCATGCTTCCCCGGGCACGGGTCCGCATGCACGGGGGACCGGCGGAGAGCGTTCCTTTCGTGACCGCCCTGTTTACCGCGACCAGTGCCGCCTGCGTGACCGGGCTGATCGTCGAGGACACGCCCACGTACTGGAGCCGCGAGGGGCAGGCCGTGATCCTCGGCCTGTTCCAAATCGGCGGCCTGGGGATCATGACGTTTGGGGCGTTTTTCGGATTGGTCGCCGGCCGCAGCGTCGGGCTACGGGAGCATGCCACACTCGGCGACATGCTGGAGTCGGAAGGCTTGCGCGAGGTTCGACGCTTGCTGCTGGCGATTCTGGGCTTCACGATGGCGATGGAGTTACTGGGAGCGATTGCGCTGTCGGGCCTCTGGAGCGACGAGCCGGCGGGCGAACGCCTGTTTCAAAGCCTGTTCCACTCCGTGAGTGCCTTCTGCAACGCTGGGTTCTCTTTGACAGACAACAGTTTCGTCGGTCTGGCGCACCGCTGGCAGGTATGGGGAGCCGTCTCGCTGCTGATTATCGTCGGCGGCCTGGGGTTTGCGATCCTCCGTGATCTTTTACAGTTTGCCGCGCACAAGCTGTCCCCCAATCGCCGTTGTCCGGGCCTGATTCCGAAGCATTCCGTCCGTCGCCTCACGCTGACCAGTCGCATCGTGCTGGTGACGACCGCTGGCCTGTTGCTCGCGGGGACTCTGGGTGTCCTGCTGCTCGAACGGGCCGCAGCCGCCGACACGGAACGGGCGCTTCCTCTTGCAGATGCCTGGTTTCAATCGGTCACGTTCCGCACTGCCGGTTTCAACACGGTCGACATGGGGGCACTCCACCCGGCGACCAAATTGCTGGGAATCGGGCTGATGTTCATCGGTGCCTCGCCTGGCTCGACGGGCGGGGGAGTCAAGACGGTCGCCTTTGCGCTGGCGGTGCTGGGACTGATGTCGGTACTGCGGGGCAGGCAGCACATCGAATGCTTCGGGCGGACGCTGCCGGACGCCCTCGTGTTCCGTGCCCTGGCGGTGATGTTTCTGTCGCTGTTGCTCATTATGGCGACCACCATCCTGCTGGTGCTGTACGAAGACCGGACGGCCTTCTTCCTGGATTACATGTTCGAGGCAGCCAGTGCCGTTGGGACCGTCGGAGTCTCAAGCAGTATCCCGCTGGAGGGGGGCGGGCTGACGTCGGTCACGCAGTCATTGTCGACACCCTCGCAGTTCGTCATCATTGCAGCGATGTTCCTGGGGAGAGTCGGACCGTTGACGCTGCTGCTGGCGATCGGCGGCCAGACGACGTCCGCGCGGTATCAGTATCCGGAAGAACGAGTGACGCTCGGGTAAACGTTGGCGTCGGAACAAGTCTTGAAACTCTTTCGTTCTAGAGCTTTCCCTGGAGAACAAGGATATCTTTCAACTCGAATGTCGAAATCAGAATGACGAAAGAAGCCCGAACCCTCGAAATCCGAACGGTCATGTCGCCCGCCTGACCGCCATTCTGTGCTGTCGCGACCATTTCGCTCCTCGGCCAACAAGAGTCGGCGTGTGTGGTTTCGACTGTTCGTGCTTCGGGATTTGACGTTCCTTCGTCATTCTGTTTTCGACATTCGGCATTGCCCAACACGATGTTCCCAAGCCGCCGTCGGCGAACGAGGTAAGACACCCGCCAGCGGTTGATGGGCAGTCATGAGGCGACAAGACCAGGGCACCGTCCTGAGGAAACACCGACTTTCACGAAGCCGTTCACAAGGAGCATGGCCGTGCGGAAAATTGCAGTCATTGGTCTGGGACGGTTCGGCATTGCTCTCGCCCGCCGGCTGGCACAAAGCGGCGTTCAGGTCATTGCGATCGATCGCAACCAGCAACTGGTGAACGAAATCAAGGACGACGTCGATCTGGCGGTCCAGCTCGATGCAACCGACCGGCAGGCGTTGCTGAGCCAGGACATCGACAAGGTTGACGTGTGCGTCATTTCGATTGGCGAGAACTTTGAAGCGTCGCTGCTGACAACCGTGCTGGCGAAGCAACTGAAGGTGCCGCGGATTATCTGCCGCGCCCAGACGGCGCTGCATGCGGAGATTTTCCAGCAAATCGGCGCCGATCAAGTCGTCCAGCCGGAGCAGGAAGCGGGAAGGCACGTCGCGCGGCAGCTTGCCAATCCGCAACTGGCCGATGTGATCCCGCTCTCCGACGATTTCAGCCTCGTGGAACTCAAGGCACCAAAGGTTTTTCACGGCAAGTCGATCAAGAGCATCGGCCTGCGGGCCGGATATCAGGTGAATCTCGTCGTCATCAAGCGCCCCCAGGCTCTTGCCGGCGATGGCGAATCAAGCACCCCGCCAACGCGGATCAGCGTGCCCCGTCCGGACGACGTGATCCAGCCGGACGACGTCCTCGTGCTTGTCGGCGCAAACGCGTCGCTCGCCGAACTTCCCAAGGAGTGATTTGGGCCACAACTGGCCCCAACCCCACGGGTTGCAACCCGTGGGCTTGATGTTTCAACGAGCGGGCTTGCGCGGCGATTGTCTCCTCGCGAGGGCATGGTAGAATGAGCGCCCAATCATCACTGCTCCTTCAGAGACCATCGGTTACGGAGAGCCATGAGCGCCGCGCCCGCCTTCGCCCACCTGCATTGCCACACGCACTACAGCCTTCTGGACGGCGCGAACCGCATTCCGGACCTCGTTAAGAACGTCAAAGCACAGGGGATGAATGCGTGTGCGATCACCGATCATGGGAATCTGTACGGGGCACTGGAGTTCTACCAGACCTGCAAGGCGCATGACATCAATCCGATCCTGGGGTACGAAGCGTACATCGCTCCGGGACACCGCACGGACCGCAGCGCCAGCCGCCTCAAGGAGGCGGCGTTCCATCTCACGCTGCTGGCGATGAACGGGACGGGATTCCGAAACCTGGTCAAACTGGCGTCGCGGGCCTTTCTGGAGGGGTTTTATTACAAGCCCCGGATCGACAAGGAGTTGCTGGAGGAGTTTCACGAAGGGATCATCTGCCTCTCCGGTTGTGCGTCGAGCGAGCTGTCACGGTTCCTGCTGGCAGAAGAACTCGACAAGGCGGAATCGCTGGCCAAATGGTACGCCGACCTGTTCGGCGACCGGTTCTATATGGAAATCCAGGATGCGGGCGTCGAAATCCAGCAGTCGTGCGCCGAGGCAACGGTCACCCTGGCGAACCGCATGGGACTGCCGCTCGTGGCGACCAACGACGCCCACTATCTCTGTCGGGAACACGCCGAGATTCACGATGTGCTGCTATGTGTGAACACGAAGACATTTCGCAGCGACACCAACCGGATGAGGATCGATACCGACCAACTCTTCATCCGCTCGCCTCAGCAGATGTACGACGTGTTCCCGGATCAGGCGGAAGCGGTCGCCCGCTCGCAGGAGATCGCCGACCGTGTCGACATCGATCTCGACCTCACCAAGCGGCATTTCCCCGTCTTCAAGCCGCCGGAAAACAAGACCGACACCCAATACCTTCGCGAGTTGTGTGAGGAGGGCCTGATCTGGCGGTACGGTGAGAATCCCGGTCCCAAATACCGGGAGCGGCTCGACCATGAACTTGGCATCATCGAAAAAATGGGGTATCCGAGCTACTTCCTGATCGTCTGGGACTTCGCCCGCTTCGCACGGGACAAGGGCATCCCCTGCACGGCGAGAGGCTCTGCCTGCGGAGCGATCGTGTCGTACCTGCTCGGCATCTCCGACATCTGCCCGGTTCAGTATGACCTGCTGTTCGAACGGTTTCTCGACCCCAGCCGGTCCGAGGCGCCCGACATCGACATCGACTTCTGCCGCGACCGGCGGCAATGGGTCATCGACTACGTCAAGGAAAAGTACGGCGAACAAAACGTCGCCCAGATCGGCACGTTCGGTACGCTCAAGGCGAAAGCCGCCATCCGAGACGTCGCACGCGCCCTCTCCGTCCCGCTCAAGCGGGCGGATGAGATCGCCAAAATGGTGCCCGACACCCTCAACATCACACTCACCGAAGCCCTCGAAGAGAACCCCGAACTTCAAGACCAATACGATCGCGATCCGCAAATCAAGGAACTGATCGACTTCGCAAAGGGACTGGAAGGGCTCGCCAAGAGTGCCGGCACTCACGCTGCCGGCGTCGTCATCGCCGACCAGCCGCTCGACGAATACGTCCCCCTCCAGAAAATCAGCGGCAAGCAGGACATCCTCACACAGTGGACGGACGTTGAGAAAGCCGGTCTGCTCAAGATGGATTTCCTGGGACTCCGCAATCTGTCGATCCTGGACAAAGCCGTCCACAACGTGCGGCTGACGCATCCCGATTTCGACATGCGGCCGATCGACTTTCCGCTCGATGACGCCGAGACGTTCGCACTCCTGCAGCGGGGCGAAACCAAGGGTATCTTCCAACTGGAATCCGGCGGGATGCGCGACCTGCTCACGAAGATGAAGCCGGACAAGTTTCAGGACATCATCGCCACGTCCGCGCTCTACCGTCCCGGACCGCTCGAAGGCGGCATGGTTCTCGACTACGTCAACGTCAAGAACGGCCGCCAGGAGCCCGCCAAAGTTCACCCGGTTGTCGACAAAATCCTGGCAGAGACCTACGGCGTGATGGTCTATCAGGAACAGGTCATGCGCATCCTCAACCGCCTGGGAGGCATCGAACTGGCGCAGTCGTACCAATGCATTAAGGCCATCTCCAAGAAAAAGCTGCCGATCATCGCCCAGTACCGTGAGCAGTTCATCGAAGGAGCACAGGCCAAGAGCATGAGCCGCGAACAGGCCGACGGATTGTTCGGACTCATCGAGAAATTTGCCGGGTACGGCTTCAACAAATCACACAGCACCGCCTATGGGGCGATCGCATACCAGACCGCCTATCTCAAGGCTCACTACCCCTACGAGTTCATGGCGGCCTTGCTCTCCTGTGGGATGGAATCGAGCGACCGCATCGCCGAGCACACCGACGACTGCCGCCGCATGGGCATCGAAATCCTCCCGCCGGATGTCAACACGAGCGACGTCGAATTCCGAGTCGTGCAAGAAAGCCCACCGGCTGCGACCGGTGCGGCGGATCCGGATTCTCTCCCACGCACTCTCGCCTTCGGTCTCGGAGCGATCAAAGGCGTGGGCGGCGCTGCCATGCAGGCCCTCGTCGATGAGCGCGCGGCCAATGGGCCCTTCAAGGACATTTTCGACCTCTGCGAACGGGTCGATCCCAAGCAACTTACCAAGGGCATGCTCGAGATTCTCATCAAGGCCGGAGCGCTGGACAACTTCGGTCCCAACCGGGCCCAGCACACGCTTGTGGTCGACCGGGCCATTCAAGCGGCTGCCGCGGCCCTTCGGGACCGGGCGGCCGGTCAGATGTCCCTGTTCGGCGAGCCGGAACCGGCCACAGACGTGGCGTCTTCCGGGGAGACGGGCGCGTCGCTTCCTCCCGCGGACGACTGGACGCACTCCCAGAAACTCTCCGCCGAACGGGAGGTTTTCGGCTTTTATCTCACATCGCATCCCCTGGCCGAATTCGCCGGCGAATTGGCCGGTCTCGCGACCCACACCACCGCCGCCCTGCGCGACATTGATGACGGCAAGGACGTCATCATTGGCGGGATGATCTCCTCGATCAAAAAGTCGCAAACGAAAAACCCCAGCCGCAACGGCAACAGCCGCTATGTGAACTTTGACCTCGAAGATGCCCACGGCGTCGTCCGTTGCATCCTCTGGCCCGACGACTTCGCCCTGCACGGAGAAAAAATTGTCGCCGATGCGATCTGCGTGCTCGAAGCCCGCGTCGACCGCCGCAGCCGGGAACCGAACCTGATCGTCAACAAGTTCTATACTCTGGAAGAGGCGGAGCGAAAATTCACCAAGCAGGTCGCCGTCAAGTTCCGTCGCGGCTTTCACACCGAAGAAGACATGCGCCGCGTCCGCGACGTCCTCGCGCGGCACCCCGGCGGAACGTCAGTGGCAATCGTCATCGAAACCTGGGATGACTCTGGCGACGCGGCTCAGCAACCGGCTCCTGTCGAGGGCGGGGAATCCGACAGCGACTCAACACGGATCGACGCCGCCCATTCCACGCCCACCGGTCCGGTCGGAACACGCCTCCGGGCCGTGCTCACCACACCGACTCAGGTCTCCGCCAACGCGGCCCTCAAAAAGGACCTGCTCAGCACCCTCGGAAGAGACGGCTTCCGTTACGTCAGCCGCTCCATTTAGCCCGGATGTTTTGTTGGTTGATTGTTGCTGAGGGGGTTGCGATGGCCGGGGATTCGGTCGGGGGAGGGGGCAACAGCCTTGTCTCGCCACCGCAGCCAGGACCGATCGCGTGACAGAGGGTCACACCGACGCCATCGCGTTTTTACGGCGGCCGGGGCGCGACGTCATCGCTGATTTTAATTGCGGGCGGCTGGTCTCTGCTGCGGGGCTGCTGTTGCTGCGGGAGGCCGGTCGACGGCGGGGGCTGAGCGACGGGGTCAGTGCGAAGGAGGTTGAGCGAAGGGGTCTGAGCGACGGGGTCAGGGCGTGTCGGCCGGACCCCCGCGATCGGGCCGCTGTGGTGCGTGCGCCACGGGGGCCGGATCGCTCAGCGGCTCTTCGCGGTGCCCGCGGGCGACAAAGACCTCAACGATCATCAGGCCTCAACGATCATCAGACTTCAACGATCATCAGACCTCAACGATCATCAGGCCTTGCGAGATGACCCGGCGCTCCCAACGGCGACCGGCCAGTCGCCCGAACCGTTGGAGCCGCGCGCCGCGCCCTCGACGCTGTGCCGACGGAAGCAGCGCGTCACGCACTCGAGGGGATGTCG
>JAJDEI010000134.1 GCA_029259845.1 Planctomycetaceae bacterium
TTCCCATGTTTGGCCTCCTTGCCAGTTGGACTGTTGTGACAATCGTCCTTCTGGCCTGAGAGGCCTTCTCTGTCTCTATCAATCGAAGACCCAATCACTTACGACACTTCAAGTGCCATTCGGGTCAGGCACCTTTTCGTGGGAGAGCGGCGTTGAGGAACCCTCCGAGTTCTCGTCCCCACGAATTGGTGCCTGACCCCGACTTCTCTCCCCCGACTTCTCCCCCGACGCAGCCTTGCAACAAGAACTGACTGCACCCGTCCGATGGGGTGCATGCACGGATTTCGGCGGTTTTGTTTTCTGGCGGTTTCCCCGCAGGAGTTCCATGAATGGCTGTCCATCAGTGAGCAGAGGCCCGCCATGCGGTTGACGCCGCGGATCCGCCAAAGCACGCCGGTTTGCTTGAGGAGGCGGCCGATCAGCTTCTTGCAGCCCCGTCCATTGGGCCGCTTCCAATGCTCTGGCTCGTCTCGCTGCCGATACATCAGCGTCGTGAGCGTCTGCGCCGGACCTTTCGCCGGATACGCAGGTCCTCGATGCCGTTGTAAGTGACCAGCAAAGCGCCGTCTGCGGCGTATTGGTCGAACAGGTGTCCGAGAACGTCGTCCTCCCCCGGCCAGGGGTAAGCGTAGATGACATCGAAATCATCAACGTCCATTCCCAATTCGTCGTAGGCATCGGCCCCTTCGGTCGCCAGCCAGGCGACCTCGCCGGGCGTGACCGCAAGGGTTTCCGCACCGGACGGAACAAAGTTCGCCGCCACGAACTCCGCCGGGAGGTCGAACTCTCGGGCCAGAGCGTCGGCTTCTGCGACCAGTTCCGGCTCGATCTCGATCCCGTAAGATTCGAACTCCATCCAGGCTGCCAGACAGGTCACCACGCCAAACCCACTGCCCCACTCGCAAAAAAGCGAACCGGCCGACAGAGACAACTCGTCAATTGCGGAGAGGGCCCAGTACGCTGCGGTGAAATCGCTGGGGACAAACGCCGGGATGGGGTGATTGCGAGCCGCCTCCGTAAAGTCTTCGATTCGGCGGTCTGCTTCGCTCAGAAACTTGCTGATTTCCTGAGGGAGACGGTCCTCCCGCGTGTGCAGCGTCACGTCAACTAGAGCCATGAGAATCCTCGCCAGCCACCGGACGAAGGCCCCATTGAATCCGGCGCCAAGTTATTCACCGTTGTGGAGTCGCGTGGTTGGGGACCGTCATCTAGACTGCCTTGGCCGAGAACACCCGATCTTGCCGAATGATGACAGCCCTCCTCCCATTCCTGCAACTCTGCCGGCTGCCGACGGCGTTCACCGCCCTGGCAGATGTCTTCCTGGGATACTTGCTGGTCCATGTGACGCTCTCCTCCGGCCGCGACCAGACGCCGGCGGATTTCGCGCTGCTGCTCGGCGCGACATTGGGGCTGTATCTCTCGGGGATGGTCTTCAATGATGTGTTCGACCGACAAGTTGACGCCGCCGAACGCCCGCATCGTCCCCTCCCGTCTGGCCGTGTTTCGGTGCGCGCGGCGGTCATCTGCGGCGTGTGCCTGATGTTGGCCGGACTGGCTGCCGCCGCATTTGTGGGACGCCACACACTCATCGTTGCCGGCCTGTTGTCGCTTTGCATTCTTGCCTATAACGGCGGACTCAAACACATGCCTCTCGGTCCGGTGGTGATGGGAGCCTGCCGATTCCTGAACATCATCATGGCCGCCAGCAGCGACTGGTTGCGGTTCGAGCAACTCTGGTGGCGTCCGCAAACCTGGGTCGCTGCCGGGATGGGGGCCTACATCGTTGGCGTCACATGGTTCGCCCGAACCGAAGCCCAACGCAGCAGCCGCCTGCAACTGACGCTCGCCACGCTCGTCGCCAATCTGGGATTGGCCATCTTGCTGGGATGGGTGGCCGACTGGCCGAGCGAACAAAAGACGGCCGTGTTCTTCGCGATGGGAGTGATCGTGCTGACGATCAATCGGCGCCTGCTGACGGCGATCGCCGACCCTGTGCCGGCGCGGGTGCAGGCGGCGGTCAGGACCTCACTGCTGTCCATCATCATACTGGATGCGACGCTCGTGTTCGCCAAGCTGGGGCCGGAGGGGAGCGGTTACGCCATCGCCGTCGCCCTGCTCGTCGTGCCGGCGATGACCCTGGGACGGTGGATCCGCCTCACCTGAGTATGCTGACATCATGGCCAACCGAGCGATCGCTCAAGAGCACGAACAACAGAAACGCGCACGGCAGCAGCGCGAACGACAGCGATGCAGGCGACGGCAGCGGTCGCGGCGGCGGCAGTTGGGGGCGTACTACACGCCGCAACCGATCGTCCGCGCGATGCTGCGATTGTGCCTGGACGGCCCGCTCGCCGAGCGGCTCCGGAGCACGGCTGAGCCGGTCCGCATTCTTGATCCGGCCTGCGGAGACGGAGCGTTCCTGCTCAGTGCCCTGCAAGAGGTTCGATCGCGATCATGCGCAACTGGCCGATCGCATCCCTTCAACAGCGACGATCATCTGCGTGCCGAGGTCGAAATCGTGGCCGCGCAGCTGTTCGGCGCCGACGTCGACCCGCAGGCGATTCATCAGCTCCGTCGAAAGATGTCCGCTGCACTCGGTCCGGGTGCGGCGGATTCCCCGTTTGTGAAGGAGCAACTGACGTCCCACTTCTGCATTGGCGACGCTCTCACCGGTCCGGGCTTTCGGTCCACGGGAGGGGCTCCAGGCACGGGAACCCCTGCGGACACCCGGACCACTGAGGACAACGAATCCGACGGAACTGCCGGCCCGAACGGCATCGACTGGCGGCGGGCGTTTCCTCAAACTGCCGCTGTCGGCGGGTTTGATCTCGTGATCGGCAATCCGCCGTACTTGCGTGAGAAAGGGGCGCAGGCGATCTTCTCGCGACTCGCCCAAAGCGAATTGGGACGGCGATGGCGGCAGCCGCGGATGGATTTGTGGCACTACTTTCTGCACCGGGGCCTCGATCTGCTTCGGTCGGGCGGCGTGCTGTGTTACATCCTCAACAGCTACTGGATGTCCGCCCGCAGCGCGGAACCGATGATCGACCGGCTCCGCAGGGAAACGGCCGTTCGCGAAATCGTGCTGCTCGGAGATGCGCCGATCTTTGACGGGGTCAGCGGACGACACATGATCCTTCAGGTACAGAAGCGGCCCGTGGAAGAGCAACACCTCCACTCGGACGATCCCTGCCGAGTGACTGACCTCAGTGACATTCCCGATGCTGAGACGCTGCTGTCGGCTGTCTCCGCGATATCGCCTGCCGCCGTTGAGCCGGACGGGAAACGCGTCCGGCGAGTCCCGCAAGAGTCACTCTACGTCCGGGGCCGCTTTTTCCCCAATGGCGGACCTCGCCGTTCCGCCGCTCACGGGCAGACGCTGCTGGGGGAACAGTTTGAGGTGCGACAGGGGATCGCCGAGAATCCGCCCTTCGTCACCCGTGCGATTCGTGAGGAGCTCGGCGGCGGACTGGAAGTGGGGGACGGCTTGTTTGTGCTCACGTCGGAGGAAGCCGCCTCGCTCGGTTTGTCCCAAACCGAACGAACTCTCCTGCGTCCGTATTACGTCGCCCGGGCAGTTGCCCGCTTCGGGATTCCTCCGCAACCGGCACATTGGCTGCTCTACCTCACGCCGCGGACCGCGCCGGACCTGTCGGTGCTGCCGCGTGTTTTTCAGCACCTGAGCCGGATTCGACCGGTGCTCGAACGCCGTCGCGAAGTTCAGCGGGGCACGATCGCCTGGTGGCATCTGCACTGGCCGCGGGAGGAACGGCTGTTCCTGGAGCCGCGCATCCTCGCCGGTCAGATGGGACGACGGCCTCGCTTTGTTTACGTCGAGCGGCCCGCCTTCGTCGGCTTCTCAATCAATGTCATCCGTGCTCCCCAAACGACGTCCCTTTCTCTCCCGGCTGCAACAGCCGTGTTGAACTCCGAGTGGGCCGCCGACTGGTTCACCCGCCACGCCAAGCATCGCGGCGTCGCTCTCGACATCAGCGGCACGCTGTTGCGCGAGTTTCCGTTTCCCTCGTTTGATGCCCAAGTCGAGCGGCGACTCTCCTCGCTGTGCCTGCTGCGGCAGCAAATCGCATCGGCACCGGCGAACGTGCCCCCCGCGGAAACAGACCCGCAGTGCTTGGAAATCGAGCGGGAGATTCAAAGCTTATTGTGACCCCCGCGTGCAACAGTCCGCGGTCGCACCTCGTTCAAGTAAGTGCATCCGCTCAATGGTGGGTGGCTGGGGCGATCTGAAACCGATGATCGGTCAGCTGCGCGGACCTCTGGGGCTGTGGGCGATGAACGAATCGCGTCACGGCCCCAGTCTCCGGTCTGAGGAAACGTTGCCGTTGCCTCAACAGCGCCCCAGCCACCCGGAAATGGGCGAGCACCAACATCGAACGGCTGCACCCCGTTCAAGGGGTGCAGTAGGTTCTTGTTGCAAGGTTCCGTCACACGAAAAGGTGCCTGACCCGAATGGCACTTGAAGTGTCGTAAGTGATTGGGTCTTCGATTGATAGAGACAGAGAAGGCCTCTCAGGCCAGAAGGACGATTGTCACAACAGTCCAACTGGCAAGGAGGCCAAACATGGGAA
>JAJDEI010000135.1 GCA_029259845.1 Planctomycetaceae bacterium
TACCGGTGACCAGAAAAGCTGCTCGCTGGTGTATGATCCCCATCAAGATGCCCCCAACATCAGCCAATCGCAAAGAGCCAAGAAAGCCCCCTGATTCCTCCGCAAAGTCTCCGCGTTCTCAGCGACTCCGCGGTGAACTGACCGCTGGTCCCTCAACGGACACGATTGAACAGGTGACGCCTGTCTGAACTTCAGACGGCTGACGTGATACGAACTCTCAAATCTCAAATGTGAGATTTCAGATTCGCCCCGCCCCCCGTTCCCAGCGCGAGTGCTGGAAACGGAGACCGGACGTCCGGCTCAGTAATTGTTGTAGAACGGGGCCGCGCTCCGTCCGCCGTGATAGGGCGGGCGATGGTCGCTCGTCGGTGAGAAAGAGCGGGAGGTGCGGTAGCCGTACGGACTGTTGCGGTACCCCGTCGACGGGTAGTACGACCGATTGGCACCGTAGCCGTAGGGGGATCGCGTGCCGGTTCCGCAATGACCAGAGGCACACGAGGAGCAGCCCGCCGTGCCATACGTCGACCCGCCATACGCCGATCCGCCAAACGTCGACCCGTCATACGACGAGGAATAGGGCGCCGTCGTGTAAGACGGGCTTGCGCCGTAGCCGCTGTTATGGGCCGCGTTGGCCTCTGTTGCTGAGAACGCAGCAATCATCGTCAGTCCGAGGAGTGTGGAAGTAAGTTTGGTCATTGGTGTCGCTCCATGAAGTGAGAGTGGACATGCAAGAGGAAGTGATGTGAGCTTGCATGCCCGGAGCGACTGGCACTCGCCGTGCCAACGCCGACGAGTTGGTCCCAACTCATGCAACACAGGCGAGTTGCCGACTTTGCGGGCGCCCGGCGCCCCAAGGCCGAGTGTGGTCAACTCAACGCGACGTGTGGTCGAAGTGAACGCAGCATCGACGGGACGTCTCACTGGTTGCAGGATTGACAATCGGAAATCGCGCGAGTTTCGCCACACATTTCAAATGTGTGACGTGACTCTACGGGTCGCGTCGCGGAGCACCGGGGAGATACGTGCCGGTCGGGTCGCTGGGGGGCTTGTCCAATGCGAGGAACGAGAACAGATCGGCCAGTTCCTGGGGCTTCAACTGTTTCTCCAACTCTTCCGGCATCATCGAGATCTCACTGACCTTGTAGGCGTCGATTTGATCTCGCGGAATGGTTTCGATCTTGCCACCTTGAATCTTGAGCACGACCCGCTGGTCGTTTTCTTCGACTGCCAGTCCGGTCAGCACGCGGCCTTCGGTCGTGACCAGAATCCGTGCCTGATACCCCGGACCAATGACGGCGGACGGGTCGAATACGTTGGTGAGCAGTTGCCGCCAATCGTTGCGGCCATTGCGGGTAATGTCCGGCCCCACCTCGGCTCCCTCGCCGTAAATCTTGTGACATTGCCCGCAGACTTTTTTGAAGGCTTCCTGTCCCCGCACTGGATCCCCCGGCGTGCCATGCAGAAAATCCCGCATGCGGTTGATCGTGTGTTGCTGGTTACCTCGTCGCCCCGTCCGCACCTGCCCATACACCTTCGCCACCAACGCCCGCACTTCCTCATCCTTGAACGACGCCACCCGGGTGATCTGATTGAGATTGAGCGCGTCTTTGTTGATCTGTTTGGCGTCGATGGCCGTGAGCAACGCGACGCTCCACGCGGGACGTTGGGTGAGGATTTCCAGCGCCTTGGGCCTGACGTCCTGTTCGAGGACATCCCAATGCGTCAGTAGGATATCAGCAACCTGAGGATCGTTGATTCGGGCGAGCGCATTCAGGACCGATGAGCGAAACGCCTTCGGCGTCGTGCGACTTGTTAGCATCTGTTCCACCGACAGCAGCACGTCCGAGTCATCATCTTCAATGAGCGCGTGGAGCGCTTCCAGCCGCGACTGCGGCGACGCTGCTCTGTCTTGGAAGAGTTTCCGCACGTCGGCATGTGCGGTAGAATCACCTAATAGAAACCGCAGAATCAACACTCGTTCCCTGAGGCCAGGGTCTGCAAATCCCTTCAGTTGCCGGAGGTCATCCGGCAAGGACTCCCGCATCGGCCGCAATTGATCGGTCGAGAGCCGGTTCTGCTGGATTGCGGCCGCCAAGGCCTTCGTGCAATCCATTTTGATTGCGTCGCTGAGTTCGGGGTTCTGAATGACACGTCGCACGATTTCGGCAATGGTCGCTCCGTCCACTTGTTTCCGGTCACTCAGGTACGCGATTGACCGAGCGAGGAGCGGGGCCAGTGCTGCGATTGCGTCGTCCGGAAGACGAGTCAAAGGAGTGGGATCCGATCCGAGGAGCGGCTTGAGATTCTGCCACACGACTTGGTGAAGGACTGGATCATCGCCGCCTCGTCGCAGGATGTTGACGAAGTCACTAACGCCCGAACCATTTTCCGGATGCGGGGAAGAATCTCCAGCGTCTGTTGCGGTTTCATGAAGCTTCCCCACCACAATCGCCTGCTGCGCGAGGACTCGGAGGTCATCTTCTTTTCTGCTGTGCAACTTGGATTTCAATGGTTCGCGTGCCAAATTGTCAAAATGTTCGTCCCAAAGCAGATTGCCGAGGAGGCGAGTCTTCCAAGCTCTGATGAGCGGATGGTCGTCCGGAACCATGTTCACAAGCCTGTCGCCATCGAGGGATTCGTCGGAACAGGCAAGAGTCCACAAGGCACGCAAACGGGATGACAGTCCTCGATTTTTGTCCTGAACCCGATCGAACAGGATGTTCTCCAAATCTCTGCTGACATGGTTCGCCAATCGTTCGGCGAGAAGCATCCTGGCCATCTTGCGGTCGTAGTTGTTTCCTCCGTCGAGCCGTTCAAGTAGGTCTTCTTGGCTACTTGTCGCCAGATCGAACGGCTGTGCGTGCGGGGTGTCCTTGTAGCGCACGCGGTAGAGGCGGCCTTTGGCGCGGTCGATGCCGGCGGGGTCGGCGTTGGCGTCCTGGTAGCAGTGGTAGCGGTCGTACCAGTCGAGGATGTACAGGCAGCCGTCCGGGCCGACTTTTTGCACGACCGGCATGAACCACGCATCGTTGGCCGTCAAGAAGTCGGCCAGTTTGGGGTGCTCCGGATCGCCCGTCTTACGAATGAGTCCGTACTCGTCATCCTTCCACGCGTTTGGTTTCGCAGGGAAGCCGGGGTGCGGTTTCGCCTTGTACGTCGAGCCGAGACGTTCGGCGATGTCGGCGTTGATGCAGCCGCCGTGGATGTTGCCCATGTAGAGCACGCCGCGGTACTCCTCCGGGTAGGCGTCGCTGTCGAACCAGGTGATGCCGCAGTAGGCCGCCTTTTGGTGTTTGTGCTTGACGATCGACCCCATCGGCCACGTGTGCGGCGGGTAGGGGCCGCCCTGCCGGATGTAGTAGCCAGTCTCCACGATGTGCCACAAATGGTCGATCACGCAAGCCGAGATGAAAAACTCACCGTCTTCGTTAATGGCGATGCCCCACGGGTTGCTGGTCCCTTGGGCGAAGACTTGGAACTCGCGCGTGCGGGGATGCACCCGCCACATCGCGCAGGTGAACTTGAAACCGGGATGGTCGGGGTTGTAGTTCGGATTCTCTTTGGCGTACTTGACCTCTGAGTAGTTGAACACACCGTTGAGCCCGTACAGCCAGCCGTCCGGTCCCCAGGTGAGTGAGTTGGGCAGTTCGTGCGTGTCGGTGCGTCCGAATCCGGTGACGACCGTTTCGATCTTGTCGGCCTTGAGGTCGCCGTCGGTGTCCTGCATGAACAGCAAGTCCGGACTGTTCGCCACCCACACGCCGCCGTACCCGACGGCGATGCCCGACGGGATGTTGAGCCCTTCTGCAAAAATGGTGGTCTTGTCGACCCGACCGTCGCCGTTGGTGTCTTCGAGCACCTTGACCCGGTCGCGGCCCGGTCCCGGCTCCTTGCGGGGATATTCGAGGCTCTCGGTGATCCAGAACCGCCCCTGCTCGTCGATGCACATGGCGACCGGATTCACGATGTCCGGCTCAGCCGCGACGACCTCAACGGTGAACCCCTCCGGCACGGTCATCTTCGTG
This sequence comes from Planctomycetaceae bacterium, assembly GCA_029259845.1. Lineage (GTDB taxonomy): Bacteria > Planctomycetota > Planctomycetia > Planctomycetales > Planctomycetaceae > JAHBXU01. The sequence continues at coordinate 4,026 of JAJDEI010000135.1, forward strand.
ACCGCCTCTTCGGCCGACAACGGCGGTCCCGGCGGCCGATCATGCCTGCGCGGCGTCTCCAGACGCTGGGCGGGCGCAGAGGAGCAGGCGGCGAGCAGAGCCAGCACGCACCAGCCCTGCAACACGTTTCTCAGCATCATCGGGAATCCTTAGGAGATATCTTGCTGTCGCAGCCACGTCACGAATTCGCGGACAATGTCGGTCTCCGTGGCGGGCGGCTCTTTGGTGATGAAGGGGAGCAGATCGGCGACGGTGAGGAACGGGAATGCCCGGCTCCGCTCCGCCGCCTCGTAGGCTCCGGCGTCGTTTCGGTGCAGCACGTGGAGAGTTTCGCCGGCGAACCGCCACAGTTCGGGGACGCCCAGTTTGGCGTAGATTTCCTGCCGGTCGACCGAACTTGAGGTGACGTCAACCTCGACGGCAAGGTCCGGCGGCGGATGCTCTCCGGCTTTCCAGTCGTCGACGCCCAGAATGTCCGCCGCGTGCTGAATCCAATAGCACTCGTCCGGCTCCAATCCCCGTTTGACAAGCTGACTGCGAAACGTCGTCTGCCCGCCGCTCTCTCGTGGGATGCCCAGTTCGTTGGTCAAACACTCGATCAATTGACCAATGAGTTTCTTCTGCCGCTCGTGTCTTCGGGAAGGTGACATGATCTCAAACCGGTCTCCGTCATAGGAAACGCGCAACCCCGACCGCTCACCGAACGCATCGGTGAGGGCGACGAACTGGTCATAACTCACGCAGTCCAGCACGAACTGCTGGACCGGCCGGTCGGCCTCCCGGTCAACCTGTGACGGCTCAGCGGAAGGTTCCTTCGTCGGATGTTCAACAACAGTCGGCATGTCTGCTCTCCGAAAGAGGAGAATCGCAACGGAACATCTCCATCGTACCGTGGCAGGCGAGTCATCGGCAATCCGGAGGTGAACGGAGCGGCGGTCCGCAAACAGTGCATCCGGTTGATGGTCGCCCGCCTCAGAGATTCGTCCGTCAGAGCCGCGCCCGTCAGGAAGCAACCGTGGACCGGGGTCGAACGGCTCTGGAAAGATCGCCTTCGAGAGGCAACGTTTTCGGAAGCGCATCGCGTGTGTGATCGGCCGCTTCCTGACGGTCGCGGCTCTGATTGAGGCGGATTCCCGGTTGAGCGTTGCGTCCTCCGCGCTCCTCAGAAAGAATGGCGTCTCAGACGCGCAGCGCGAATCGGAATCGGGAACCTTCGACGCCCGTGCTTCCCAATTCCATGTACGCTCACCAACGGGATGACTGATGAGGAGCCGCTTGATTCGCGAACGATCACTTCGGCAGCGTGGCCGATCCGCCGTCGCCATCTGTCTCACGCTGGCAACTGTCTTGGGACATTACACGACTGCCCGAGGCGATGAGCGGTCGAAAGACAATCGCCCGAACGTGTTGTTCATCATCTCCGATGATCTCGCGGCCGGAGCGTTGGCGTGTTACGGCAACAATAAGTGCAGCACGCCGCACATCGACCGGCTGGCGGCGGCGGGCACACGATTGACGCGGGCCTACTGCCAGTTTCCGGTCTGTGGGCCGTCGAGGGCGGCGTTGATGTCGGGCATGTATCCGCCCACGATCGGCATGCGCGACAACCCGGATGCGTGGCGATTTACGGAAGTGCTCGGCGAGCGTCCGTCGATGGCGGAGCATTTTCGCAGCAACGGCTACTACACGGCCCGTGTCAGCAAGATCTATCACATGCGAGTGCCGGGCGACATCACTGCCGGCGTCGACGGACCGGACCATGCCGCTTCGTGGACCGAGCGGTTCAACTGCCAGGGGCCCGAATGGATGACCCAGGGAGAACACGAGCACCTCACCAACGAGAAGCTCACGCTCGACCCCAACAAGCATTACGGACTCGGATTCGGGATGGCGTTTTACGTCGTCCGTGGCGCAAGCGATGGAGCCGAGCAGCCCGACGCGCAGGCAGCGACGAAGGCGATCGAACTGCTGGAAGCTCATCGGGACGGCCCGTTCTTTTTGGCGGTGGGACTGGTCCGCCCGCATGTCCCGCTCGTGGCACCGGCGTCCTATTTCGAGCCTTATCCCGTCGCGGCAATGCAACTGCCGCCGCGAATCGCCGGAGACCTTGACGACATCCCCCGGCTGGGGCGGTTTCTCACGTCGCAAAAAATCGGATTGGCCGGGAAGCCCGGCCGCCAGCAGGCCGTGCTGGCGGCCTACTATGCGGCGGTCAGTTACATGGATGCGCAGGTCGGCCGGATTCTTGATGCCGTCGAGCGGCTGGGCCTCACCAGGAATACGATCATCGTCTTCACCAGCGACCACGGGTATCACCTCGGCGAGCACGACTTCTGGCAGAAGCTGAGCCTGCATGAGGAGTCCGCACGAATCCCGCTCATCGTCTCCGTGCCGGGACAGAAGCCGGTCGTGAGCGACAGTCTGGCCCAGCAAATCGACATCTATCCCACACTGGCGGAGCTGGGCGGACTGCCGATTCCCGAGCATTGCCAGGGCCGTAGTCTGGCGGCGTTGGTCGTTCATCCCGATCGCGAAATCCACAACGAGGTGTACTGCAATCACGGCAACGGCCATCTGCTGCGGACGGATCGCTGGGCGTTTCTATCCTACGTCGACGGCACCTGCGAACTGTACGACATGGACCGTGATCCGCGGCAGTTCGTCAATCTGGCGAATGAGGCCCAATACTCGGAGACCCTCGATGAACTCCACGGACGGCTGTCAGCCAAACTCGCGGCGATGACCACCGCCAGGAGCGCTTCGGGCGAGCTATTGAAGCCGTAACGTGTGGAGCCGACGACGAACATCATGCACATCATCGGCTTGAGAATCTGACATAGCCGCCGGACTCGGGGATTTGATAGGATTCGGCTGTTCGCGCCTGCATGTGTCGACGGAATCCAACCCAAGGAAGGGAACCATGACGAGCCGCACGATACTCAGCCTCTTGATTCTGGCGGCAGGATTTGTCTTGTTCGAATGGGGGATCGTCCTGGACGCCGAAGAAGGAGTGCAACTCATTCCGGATGACATTTCCGAGTCGAGCACGTCCCCCGATCCGGCGTTGTTCATGCAGGCCAAATTGAGCGCGTCCCAAAAGGTTTTGGCAGGACTGCTGGAACAGGATTTTGAGGATGTCAAAGCCGCGGCGGACGTGCTCGGCAAGCTTGCGGAATCAGCCACGATCCGGGACACTCAGTCCCCGCGCGATCGGATCTATGAGCATTTTCGGACGGAGTTCATCCGACTCGCAGGCGAGTTGGCCGTCATGGCGGACGCTCAAAACCTCGAAGGAGCCGCCTACTACCATGAGCACATGACGGCGACGTGTATTGCCTGCCATCGACATTTGCGAAGCCGGCAGTCTTCCTCTCCGACAAGCCAACGGCAACCGGGGTCCGCTGCGAAGCCCTCGGCTGACAGACGATGAGGACAATTGTGCAAAGCCCCGACTCGTGATGCTGTTGCGTTGCACGGCCGGCACAGACGATTTCGCCCTCACTGAGATGACCGTTATCAGGCTCCATCGATGAACGAAGACAACTGGTACCAGGACTCCGACGATTACAACGCCCCGGACGATGAGGCGGCGTATGCCCCCAAGCCGGGGATGAGCACCGGCATGAAGGTGTTCATCGGCATCATGATTGTCGGCGGCGCGACAGCACTGCTTTGCTGCGGCGGGGCTTTCTTCTTCTTTCGAAACATGTTCCAGATCACGGACGATCCGGCTGAGATTCAAAAGATCCAGGAGGAGATCGCCGGGATTGAGATCCCGGAAGGACTGGAAGCCGAGGGCGGTGTGACCATGGACATGGGGATGGTCGGCGTCCAGATGAAAATGGCCATCTACCAGGGCGACAAGTCCGCGTTGATGCTGATGCAGATGGTCGGACCCGGCCAGATGTCCGAGCAACAAATGCGAGACCAGTTTCGCCAGTCCATGCAGCAACAGGGGCAGGACAGCGACATCAAGATCGAGTCGGCCGAGGAGCGGGTGCTAACGGTCAACGGCGAAGAAGCCACATTCGAGTTTGTCAAAGGCACGACCGCCGAGGGCGACGCGGTCCGCCAGGTCTCCGGCATGTTCGCCGGACGGGGAGGCACCGCGTTTCTGCTGTACCATGTTCCGGAAAAAGACTGGAACGAGGAGCAGGTCGTGCAGATGATCGAGTCCATCCAGAAGTAACGGCAACCGACACCCCGGAGGCCGCCGGGACCTTCAGGGGCAGGGCTAACCCGCAAGCGACTGAGCCTCAGTTTGGGTGGCTGGGGCGCTGTTGCAGACGGGTTCTCTCTGGCGCCCGTTCCCTGGGGCCGAGTGCGTTCCAGAGAAATCGGCCACGGCCCCAGTCGCGGAACAATCTCAGAATTCGTACGATCCCAATCGCGCCCCAGCCACCCTTGTCTGGGCGGGAAGCCCGTCGGGACGAGTATCTCACCAACCGAGCGACATGTTGGTTTCGATGGCGCGCTGGGCTTCGTGCAGGTCGACGCCCGTTTCGTGCATGAGCAGGCGGATGGCGTGGAGCTTGTCTCCGGCAGCCCGGGCCAGGCAGTCACGGGCCTGTTCACACGGCTCGGTTTGGCTGTTGACGCCGAGAAAGCTCTTCGAGATGACCCACATCTGTTTGGGCCGCTTGGCCACGCGAATGACTTCGTCCTGCGGGTATTGTTCGTTCGCCAGCGCACGGGCCTCTTCGGGCGTTTCGGTCGAAACGATCATAATATGGGCGTTGGTCTCGATTTCGTACAACGGCATCTGTGGCGCCTCCTGTGAACAGATTCTTCAGCGGTCCCGTGACTCTCGTGAACGATGAGCGGCCCCCAGTATAGGGATTGTCTTCCGGGGCCGTCCATATGAGTGACCGAAACCATTCGAGAGTCCAGCGAATCCCCGATCGGCGGCACGCCGGTCAGAGGCCTGAGAGCTTGTGAGTTTTTCGGTGGAAACACCCGGTGTCTCATCAAATCGGGAAACATTGGGGGACCATCGCCGCTGAAATCAGGCTCCTCGCGTCCTCGTTGATCCGAGACACCGGGTGTTTGGGCATGCGTTGAGAAAGAATCACACCCTCTGAGCGTCAGCGACGGGTCAACGGCCGTTCAATGACGGCAACGAGACACAGGAAACCGAAGACACCCGGTGTCTCATTGGACGAATCGTGCCCGGAACGGAGCATGAGGCGTCGATCATCAGCGACGGGCGTTGCTGATTCGAGACACCGGGTGTCTGCGTCGAGGAAATCGCTCCGGTCGATAGAGTTCGACTTTCGCAGTTTTACGATGCGAGGGAGACGAGGCGTGTGAGTTGGCCGATGAATTTCTTGATGCCCGGTGGGATTGCGGGGGTTGAGAAATAGGTTTGCCGCGTGTTTTGCAGGGTCTGCAGGCGGAGGGCGGC
>JAJDEI010000136.1 GCA_029259845.1 Planctomycetaceae bacterium
CCGCTGCCCGGAGCCAATCGGCCCAGGCGTGCCAACGGGGCCGTCGACTGCGTGTCGTCTTGGGCGCGATCTGACCGGTCTCTCGACGCGGCTGCTTGATCCGCCTGACCCACGATTCGGAGACGCCAAATTGCAGCGCGATTTGCTGCGTCCCCCCCCCCCGCATCACACGCCGCCAAAACGTCCCGACGACATTCCTTCGAATACGGTCGCATCCTCAGTCCTCCTTGAAACAAGAAGGACCCAGTTTACCTCACTAACCCAGAAGGCGCTAGACTTAGCGAGGCGCCGCACTAGACGTCGACATCGCAATTATCGCGATTCTGATCGCCCTGCTGTTGCCGGCCGTCCAGCAGGCACGCGAAGCGGCCCGCCGCACACAGTGTACGAATGACCTGAAACAAATCGGCTTGGCACTCCACAACGATTATGACGTCAACCTCGTGCTTCCTGCGGGATTCATGAGCGTGGCCCCTGCCGGACCGCCGACGGTCATCTCGAACGAAATGGGCCTTAATGGTTGGGACGCCTACATCCTGCCTTACGCGGAGCAGGGAAACCTGTACGCCAGTTTGAGTGTCGGCGACGTCTCGTCGCAGTCCAATCTTGCCAACCCTGTGACTTTGGCCCATCTGGCGCGGGGTTTCAGCAGCCAGCATGTGGGGGGAGTCCATTTCGTGCTGTGTGATGGCTCCGTGCAATTTGTGAGCGAGAACATTGACTTCAAGGGGGACAGGGCTTCGGGCGGATTCAATGTCGACAGCACCTTTGAAAGGCTGCTTGCCCGGAATGACGGGCAGGTGATTGGGGAATTCTGACGGCCTGGCCCCCTGAAGCCCGTCGAATCACCGCAGTCGCCACGGCGCGGCTGTCTTCGCCGGGGGAGCCGGCAGTCTGTCTTGGGACGTGCATCATGGGGCGTTGATCCGTGGTGCGCGTTTTTCAATGGGCCGTGTGCCAACGACCGTCTCAAGAAAAGCGATCCGTGTGTCGCGGATTCGAAAGGGGCTGCCATTATTTGTGCTGGGCGCGATCGTCGCCGCCGTGCCGGGATGCAGCCGGCGGGGCAGCGATCAGTCCGACCTGGGGCATGTCCACGGGAAAGTGGCTCTGGACGGCGAACCGTTCGTCGGCGTCATCGTGGTCTTCACCCCGGATGTGGGCCGTCAGGCTGCCGGCGTCACGGATGAGGACGGAAGCTACGAACTGCAGTCCATGCACCACTCAAAAGAAGCCAAAGTGGGGCCGAACACGGTCGGGTTCGCGACCCCCACAGGTGAACAACTCTCGGCGCCAATCCCTGCCAAATATGCCAACGGGACAAAGACCGGACTGAAGGAAACGGTCAAAGAGGGCGACAATACGTTCAATTTTGCTCTGACGTCGGATCCCAAAACAGAACCGGACGCCGAGGCCGAAAAATGATTCGATTGAAGGTCTTGGGTTGCGGATGCACCGTGTTCGGTGCTCATGGGATGTCGCAGTGTTGCCGGTTCCGAACCGGGCCTGAGCACTCCTCTTCGCCCCGGCAACCGAGCTTGATCGGCCGGGGCCGCGCAATCGTGGAGCCGGTTTTCAAAGCGCTCGTCTGCGTGGCGCTCGTCTGCGTGGCCGCGTCTGCGTGTCTCAGGGGTGATTGAGCGCTTCGTGGTGTTGGCGCGTATCCCGTTCGATCTGTTCGCGGCTTTCGTAGGGCAGATATGCGGCCCGCATGCGGAATCCGTACGCCTCGCCGACCTTGTAATCCGGAATAAACCACTGGAAGTCCCAGGCGGGATTGTCGCCTCCTCCGCCCGAGGGAGACTGGGCGAGCCAGATGCGGTCGCGGTCGCGGAACATCTGTACAAACGCCATCCCGTGGCTCACGCCGAAGTACCACGGTTCCGTGTAAACATACCGCGAGGGGTGATTGGCCAACGTGAGGGAAAAGTTCCCGTCGACAGGGACGAGATCCGGAGCCGCTGCCGGCGGGTGCGTGCTGTCGACGCCGTGTTGGGGAGTCACGCCTTCGATCCATTCCCCGGCAGCGGCAGTGTCGCGAAGGCGGCCTTTGAAGTGGATGGCTTTGTTTTCCGGAGCGTGAATGTACGACGCCCAAAACAATCCGATGTACCCATTGCGGTATCCGCCGGCACGCGGGATGCACTCGAACGTGTATTCGATTCCGCCGTCTTCGAGCAGCTGATACCGTCCGCAGCTTTCGAGTTTCCAGTTGCCGGTCGGCGGCTGATAGAGTTCGACGGTGTGCTCGTCGATAACCCGCAGTTCCATGGGGAATTCGCGCGGCTCAAACTTCTCCGTCAACCCGGCTTCGGTTCCGTCGTGAATGTGTTCGAAGTTCAGGCCGGCATACGTCGGGACGAACAGGTTGGTGGCCCGATGGCCATGTGACAGCGACGCAATGCCGTTGTACCGCGCGCGATGTCCGGGAAGTTCGGGGACGTCGACGGCTGCGTTGTCGACGATGACCGCCGTGACGTCGCCCCGTGTGAGAACCACATGGTGCTTCGTTGCGTTACGGTATTGGACCGACGCGTTCGTGAGGCTCGTGACCTGCGGAGCCGTCAGAGGGTGAGCCGCGTCAGCTCCCACGGATATTGCCGCGACAGAGACAAGGTACGCGACACGCATGGATTGTCGAATGTGCTCCGCAGCCGTCATGTTGATCGCCTCTTGTTGGTTAACTGCCCGCTGAAAAACGCATCCGGGTGGCCGGGGCTGGACCAACGGGAAGCCCCGGTGAATGGAGGTTCGACAGTCGTACGCGAAAACCACCCTCACCGGAGATTCGGACTTTGTCCTCCAGCCCCGGCCACCCTTGAGAATTCATCCTTCAACGGACTGTTATGCGTCTGCATTGGACCGGCATATCGGAGCGGGCCGCTGCGGCGCGACCGTTACACGATCAAGTCCTTGATCACATTCCCCTCTTTGACCAATCGGAAGGGGCGGTTCAAACGGTCGTAGAAGTTGCGGTCGTGGCGCACCCCCAGGCAGCGGTAGATTGTTGAGATGATGTCTCCCGGTCCGAGGGCATTGCTGGCGGGGTACGCACCGATGGCGTCGCTTGACCCGTAGGCCAACCCTTGCCGGAATCCGCCGCCGATCAGCATGATGCTATAACAGAAGTTCCAGTGGTCCCGCCCCGCGTTGGCGTTGATCTTCGGACTTCGACCGAAGTCGCCCAGCACGGCGACGAGCGTGCGTTCCAGCATGCCGCGCTCCGCCAGATCGTCGAGAAGACTGCCGCAAGCGGCATCGAACTGCGGCAACAGCGTGCCCTTGAGCTTGGTGAAGTTGCCGCCGTGCGTGTCCCAGGTGGCGTTGGCATCGGGGGCCCAGGAGAGCGTGACCAGCCGGGTCCCGGCTTCGATCAGCCGCCGGGCGAGCAGTGTGCTTTGCCCATAAATGTTGCGGCCGTAGGCATCGCGTCGCGCGGCCGGTTCGTCGTCCAGTTGAAAGGCCCGTTGGGTTGCCGGAGAGGTGAGCAGGTCGATTGCCCGCCCCTGCAGCTTCGACATTTCACCGACGACCGACTGCCGCGCGATCGCGTCCATATGGAGATCGAGCCGGCTGAGGAGGCCGCGTCGCACATCAAGCCGTTGCGCCGAAACGCCCGTTCGCAGCGTTAACTCGGGAACGCCAAAGTCGGGCGAGTTCGGATCGTTGAGCACGAACAACGGGTCGTGGGCGTTGCCCAGAAACCCTCCGAAGAACCCGGGCTGCGGCGGTCCCTGGGCCCCTTCTTTGGTGATGTACGGCAGGCAGACATGGGACACGACATCCGGCGGCGGCGGGCGGACGAGCGATACCACCGCGCCGGGAGTCGGATAATCCGTGGGCCGCGCCCCGCCGCCGATCTCCCCCCGATCGTGGCCGGTCATCGAGGCGTAGACGGCAGCCGCGTGGGCGTTGTTCACGCCGTGATGCATCGACCGCACGATCGTTGCCCGGTGTGCGTGCAACGCCAGTCGCGGCAGCATCTCCGAGATCTGATAGCCGGGCAGCGACGTTGGGATCGGCTTGAACTCGCCGCGGATGGCATCGGGGGCATCGGGCTTGGTGTCCCACATGTCCAGATGCGACGGGCCGCCGTTGAGAAACAGAATGATGCACGAGTCGGCGGTGGGGGCAAGCCCGTCGGCGGGGGCACCGCCGTCGACCGCCCGTCCCTCAGCGGCCAACAATCGCGGCAGAGTCACGCCCATCAGCCCCAGGCCGCCCACTTGCAGCAGGTCCCGCCGCGACAGCTTGTGCCGAGTTTCATCTGGTCTGCACGGAAATCGCATCTCAACTACCGATCTCATCGACGCCCTGTCAGACAACACACCTTCGAGACACCATTGTGACAGATAAGAGTACGTGACGGAATGAAGGAGGCGTGAAATTCGACCGGCGGTTTCGCACGAGTCGCCGTGGCCAGGGTCCTGGGAGGCCGGCATTGCCGGATCCCGAGGCCGACAGATTCAAGCGGATGACGGCCTTCCAATGCCACCGGCACTGAGCAGTCTGTCCGCATATCTCAGCGGCCTCTGGAATTTGCGTTCGAGATTGCTTAAGAGAGGTCTCGTCGCGACGCATGTTCGATTTCGGGGTCGTCGTGTTGGGGGGCCGGGATGAATCGGACGTTTCGCTGTTGGGACGCCGGACCAGCGTTGGTTGTTTCCGCCATCGCCGCGGGACGGGTTGGCGGAAGATCATCGGGCCCATTCTCTGAGGCAGGTCTCCGAGCAGATCGGTCTCTCGCCGATTGTTGACGACGACGCCAGTGACCCGGTTGGCCAGCCGCCCGGCCAGCCGCGAATGATGTTGGGGCTACTGCGGTCCGCAGACTGCGTGGGCGTGTTATCGTCGCGGAAGATCATGGCTCGCTGCCATCCGCACCGCACCGGATTCGTCATGATGAGACATCGTTGTCCCGCCCCGGATCGAGCCTCCCGGTCTGGCCCTCATAACAGGTGACAAGGAAAACACCCGACGTTGAAAGGGCTGGTTGCTTTTTGACCGGGGCCACCCACGAAACGTGTTTGGTGTGACCCGCGACAAGCGGGGCGGATACCCCCGCCGCCGCCGCACGCTCCCGCTCCAGGGCCATCGTTTTGTTGAAGTTGGGGCGTCTCACCGACGTCGGCCGTCGCCGTTGGCTCCGGGCTAACACCAATCCTTGCTTCCGGTGAGCCCGGAGGCATCGCCGCCGGCAAACCGCCGGAAATCCCCCCGTCCTGGTCAACACGTTCGCCCTGCCCCCGCTCCCCGGGCCGTTCAAAGATTGAAGCTGGGGAACCTCGTCACCCGAAGCGTCAGCGAGGAAGCGAACGTGAGTGAGCGATTCGTCCCTCGCTGACGCTTCGGGTGACCATTGAGCTTGTCCCGGTCGGTCTTCTCCCAAGTGAAACTTTGGATGGCCCTGCCCCCGCTCCCTGGAGGCTTGACATGCATTGTTCTACAATGTATCGTGGTGACAGGTATGGCTTGGACAGGCTGGCACGATGAGCGACATCTCCAAAGATCTGATTGCGGCCTCTTCCAGGCCATTGGTCCTCTCGATCCTTGCGGAGGGGGAGAGCTACGGGTACGCCATCATCCAGGAGGTCCGCCGGCGGTCGGGCGGAGAGCTCGAATGGACCGACGGCATGCTCTACCCGGTGCTGCATCGCCTGCAGCGGGAGGGTCTGCTGACGTCCAAGTGGAAGACCTCCGACGCCGGCCGCAAGCGAAAATACTACCGGCTCAACGCCCGCGGCCAGAAAGCCCTCGCGGCCGAACGGCGGCAATGGTT
>JAJDEI010000137.1 GCA_029259845.1 Planctomycetaceae bacterium
TCAGAGACTTGCGACCAACAGGCCAACAAGCTCTCCCCGCAGGCGGATGACATAAGTAAACCTCCCTGAGAAAAGTTGACTCTCCGTAAACTCAACCAATCCTACGCACGAACCCCGAAATGGAAAAGGCGTTAGCCCTGATCTGCTTGCCGTTCCGTGTTGACAAGCCGGCCTCGGAAACCACATTATGGAGGTGTGGGTCTTGATGTCGTGTAATGAGGCATCGGCCCGCCCCCGCCTTCCTGCCGCAGCGAATGTTGGTCCCGCCATGAGGCCGCAGTTCCCCTCTCAGCGTTATTTCTTCGGAGTCCGCCGGAAACTCCGGTCTCTCCGGAACGGTCGGGTTGCCGTCCCCAGGCAGGGTCATTTGAACATCATTGATGATGTGCACAGGGTGCGTTCATCCTCAACGAAAAGATTCTGAGTCGCGAGGAATCTCCCTGACGATTCGTATACGCCTGTCGCCGACGACGGAGAACGAGCCGCCATGAATCGCAAACGCCACTGTTTGGGTAACAGCCCGCTGAAAAACGTGTGCCACGGCTGTGTCAGCCGTGCCGACGTAGGAAAACGGTCTGGTTGTTCGCACTGCCGAGACGGCAGTGGCACGCCGAATCGAGTACTCCAATGGGCTGTTACAGCGAGCGTGACGCTGTTCGCATTGTTCGCCCCGAGCCTTGCCGCCGCTCAGGATGAAGAGGTTGATTTCAGCCGCCAGATTCGGCCGTTGCTGGCGGAGAAGTGTTTTGCCTGTCACGGTCTCGATGCGGGAACCCGCGAGACGGACTTGCGGATGGATACCAAGGGCGGTCTGTTCGCCGCGCTGGACTCCGGCGGGTTTGCGGTTGTGCCGAAGCATCTCGATGAGAGCGTGCTGTACCAGCGGCTGATCAGTGAGGACGTCGACGAGCGGATGCCGCCCGCCGATGCGGACAAGCAGCTTTCTCCGGAAGAGATCGATCTGATCAAGCGGTGGATCGAACAGGGGGCCGTCTGGAAGCAGCACTGGGCCTGGGTGACACCTCAGCGACCGCAACTGCCGCAGGTGGCTGATGCGGGCTGGGCGGCCAATGAAATCGACGTGTTCATTCAGACGCGGCTGGAGAGGGAAGGTCTCACGCATTCTCCCGCCGCCGACAAAACCACTCTGATCCGGCGAGTCACGTTCGATTTGACCGGCCTGCCGCCGACGCCTCAGGAAGTCGGCGCGTTTCTGGCCGACGAATCACCGGAGGCGTACGAAAAGGTGGTCGACCGGCTGCTTAAGTCGCCGCATTACGGTGAGCACATGGGCCGCTACTGGCTCGACGCGGCCCGGTATGGCGATACGCATGGCCTGCACCTCGACAACTTCCGCCAAATGTGGCCTTATCGCGACTGGGTGATCAACGCCTTCAACAACAACATGCCCTTCGATCAGTTTACCATCGAACAGCTCGCCGGCGACCTGCTGCCGGGTGCGACGGATGATCAGAAGATTGCCACCGGATTTAACCGTTGCAACGTGACCACCAGCGAGGGCGGGGTCATCCCGGAAGAGTATTACGTGCACTACACGGTTGACCGCGTCGCCACGACCGCCACGGTGTGGATGGGTATTTCAATGGGCTGCGTCGTTTGCCACGAACACAAGTTCGACCCGTTCGAGATGAAGGACTTCTACCAGTTGTTCGCTTTCTTCAACAGCCTCGACGGCCCCGTGATGGATGGCAACAAGCAGGACACCGCTCCGGTGTTGAAGGTCGCCAGTGAGGCCCATAAGTCCGAGCTGGACAATTTGGACAAGCTCGTTGCCGAGCTGTCTGAGGTCATGACCGATCCGATTGCCGAAGTGGATGCGGCTCAGGCGGACTGGGAAGCCCAATTGCGGGAGAGTCTGGCCCATGAGCCGGCGTGGAACGTGCTGATCGCCGAGACGCTCAACTCCGACGGGGGGGCCACGCTGACCAATCTCGAAGACAACTCGATCCTGGCTGGCGGGGAGAACCCGGCTCAGGAGGTGTATGAAATCACGGCCCGGGTCGATTCCAGCCAACTGACCGCGATTCGTTTGGAAGGGTTGACGCACGAGTCGCTGCCGGAGCGGCGGGCCGGTCGGAGCCGCAACGGGAACGTCGTGCTGACGGAACTGGAGGTGGACGTCGCTCCCGTCGACGGGCTGGAGCAGTGGCAGCGGGTCCAACTGACCCGCGGCTGGGCCGACCACGAACAGCCGGACGGCGACTTCAAGATCGCCAATGCCATCGACGGCGACCCGAAAACCGGCTGGGCCATCGACGGGCACCGGGAGCGTGGCGACCGGGAGGCGATCTTCATGGCGGAAGCCCCGTTCGGCTATGAGGGGGGCACGCGGCTGAGAATTCGCCTGCGGCATGAGTCGGTATACGGCCAACATCAGTTCGGGCGCTTTCGCCTGGCAGTCACGACCGATGCGGCGATCCCTCAGATGGACGTCGGCGTCACGCCGGATGAGATCGTCAAGCTGATCGAAATGGAACCGGACAAACTGAGCGACGAGCAGCGGATCAAGATTCGGGATTACTATCGCGAACACGTTTCGGATGATCCGACGCTCGTGGAGGCTCGCGGGCAATTGGCGAAGCATCGAAAACGCAGGACCGAACTGGACGAGTCGATTCCGACGACGTTGGTCTGGAAGGAACTGTCCGAGCCGAAACCGGCGTTCATTCTGGTGCGGGGTGCGTACGACAAGCCGGGCGAACCGGTTTCTCGCAACACTCCGGCCGCGCTGCCGCCGCTGTCCCAAGTGGAAGAGGGACAGACGCCCACGCGGCTGGATCTGGCCCGTTGGCTGGTCTCGCCCGAGCATCCCCTCACCAGCCGCGTGACGGTGAACCGGTTCTGGCAGCAGTACTTCGGCGTGGGGATTGTGGAGACGACGGAGGACTTCGGATCGCAGGGATCGCCGCCGAGCCATCCGCAACTGCTCGACTGGCTGGCAGTCGTTTTCCGCGAGAGTGGCTGGGACGTCAAGGCGTTGCAGAAGCTGATCGTCATGTCGGCCACGTATCGCCAGTCGTCACAGATTCCTGCGGATGCTGCCGAACAGGATCCGCAGAACCGGCTGCTGTCTCGCGGTCCCCGCTTCCGCCTTGACGCAGAGGTGATCCGTGACAACGCGCTGGCTGTGAGCGGCCTGCTGGTGGAGAAGATTGGCGGGCCGAGCGTGAAGCCGTATCAGCCGCCGGGCATCTGGTATGCCGTCGGTTACACCGACAGCAACACGGCCAACTTCAAACGGGATTCCGGCCAGGCGCTCTACCGGCGGAGCCTGTACACCTTCTGGAAGCGGACCGCGCCGCCGCCCACGCTGGTCACGCTGGATGCGCCGTCCCGGGAAACGTGCACCGTGAGACGTTCCCGCACGAACACGCCGTTGGCTGCGCTGGCGCTGATGAACGACGAGCAGTTCGTCGAAGCGTCCCGCGGATTCGCCCAGCGGGTCATGCGGGAGGGGGGAGCGAGCGATGACGAACGGGCCACCTTTGCCTTTCGCCTGGCGACGGCGCGCCGCCCGGACAGCGACGAGCTGGCCGTCCTGCTCGATGTCTACCGGGCGAACCTTCAGCGGTATGAGACGGACCGGGAAGCTGCCGGCCAGCTTGTGGGCGTCGGTGAGTCCCGGCCGGATGAAACGCTCGACAGGAGCCAGTTGGCTGCCTGGACGATGCTGGCCAACATGCTGTTCAACCTGGATGAGACACTCACCAAGGGGTAAGTCATGGACCCGCGTACCGAAACGTTGCTCCGTCTGACACGCCGCAGTCTGTTGGGCCGGGGCGTGAATGCCGCCGCCGCCGCGCTGGCGACGCTCGTCGGCAAGCCCGGTGCCGCTGCCCCAACGCAATCGGCAAGCATCAACGGCGGTTTGCCGGGAATCCCGCATCACCCGCCCACGGCCAAGCGGATCATCTACCTGTTTATGAGCGGCGGTCCGGCCCAGCAGGACCTGTTTGACTACAAGCCGGAGATGGACAAGCTGTTCGACAAAGATTTGCCTGATTCAATTCGGCAGGGCCAGCGGATCACGACGATGACTTCGGGGCAGAAGCGGTTTCCGCTCGCACCGTCGATGTTCAATTTTCAGCAACACGGCCAGTCCGGGGCGTGGGTCAGCGAACTGCTGCCTCACACGACCAAGGTGATTGACGACCTGTCCTTCATCCGCTCGGTGCACACCAACGCGATCAACCACGATCCGGCCATGACGTACATTCAGACCGGGCGGGAGCTGCCCGGCTGGCCCAGTTTGGGAGCCTGGCTGTCGTACGGATTGGGGAGCGCGAATGAGAACCTGCCCAACTACGTCGTGATGACCCCTTCGTGGACGGGCCGCAAAAGCGCCCAAGCGCTGTACTCCCGTTTGTGGGGGACCGGCTTTCTGCCGTCCAAGTTGCAGGGCGTGGCCTTGCGGGCCAAAGGCGACCCCGTGCTGTTTCTCTCGGACCCGCCGGGCGTCGACCAGGCGATTCGCCGCAAGATGCTCGACGGGTTGGCCCGATTGAACCAGTTGCAGTTCGACCATGTCGGCGACCCGGAGATCAATGCCCGCATTGCCCAGTACGAGATGGCCTTTCGGATGCAGACGTCAGTGCCCGAACTGACCGATTTCTCGGACGAATCCCAAGCGACCCTCGAGAGTTACGGTCCGGACATCGAAACGCCGGGAACATTCGCCTCCAGTTGCCTGCTGGCGCGCCGCATGGCGGAGCGGGGCGTGCAATGCATCCAGATCTTTCACCGCGGCTGGGATCAACACAACAACCTGCCCCGCGACATCCGCAACCAGTGCCGCGATATCGATCAGCCGACCCGCGCCTTGCTCGAAGACCTCAAGCAACGGGACATGCTCAAGGATACACTCATCCTCTGGGGCGGCGAGTTTGGACGCACGGCCTATTGTCAGGGGAAGCTGGCCCGGGACAACTACGGCCGCGACCATCACCCGCGCTGTTTCACGATGTGGATGGCCGGCGGCGGAGTGGGCGGCGGGCGGTCGATCGGGATGACGGACGATTTCAGTTACAACATCCTGGAAGACCCCGTCGGCATCGCCGACATCAACAACACGGTTCTGCATTGCCTGGGGATCGACAACAGCAAGCTGTCGGTGAAGTTCCAGGGCCTCGACGCCCGCATCACCGGCGTGGAAGACTACCGGCTGCTGAGCGAATTTCTGAGCTGATGTTGGCCGTCTCCGAGAGATGCTGGCGTCTAGGTTTTCGTTTCGGAGTTGGAGTTCATGCTTTAGGCCGTGTTGACATTCCAACGGCCCCTCTTGCAGGGGGTTCTGGGTAGCACCGGTTGTCCCAACCGGTGCTACCCATTCTTGAACGTCAACACGACCTGGCTTGTCTTGCGACCTGAAGACTGAACACCGGCCCCAAGTTTCAGGTTCCCCGGGCACGATCGCCTCTTCGCGAGGAACCGTCGTGGCCACTGTTCGCGTGCTGCTATGGCAAGATCTGCAGAATCAGGTCGGCGATCCCTTTGACATCGGCCCGCGGGTGTGTGGCCACGCGGCTTTGGAGGGGATCGTCGGTGATGACGGCGTGCACGCCGTCGATGCGTTCCGTGATCGAGGGCGTCTCCAGCGCGGCTCGCCAGACTTCGAGCTTGGGAGCGGTCGTCAGCGTGTTGCCTTCGACCAGCACGAGATCGCATTCTGCGAATGCGGGTTCAAAAGAAGCGTAGCGGTCGTCGGCTTGCGACGGCGGCTCGGCTTGCTCTTCGTTCTTCCAGAAGACCGCATTCAGCGAACGCGACAGGATTCCCACGACCTGCGCCCCGGCTTCCCGGTGCCGGTAGGAATCCTTGCCGGGCGAGTCCAGTTCGTGGTGGTGATGCGTGTGTTTGATGGTTCCCACACGCATCCCGCGGTCCCGCAATTCGGTGACAAGTTCGCCAATCAGTGTGGTTTTTCCGTGGTTTTTTCCACCAATGATGTGCACGCGTCTCATGGCCTGGCGTTTCGTTGCTGAGGTGAAACTTTCCGTTGGAAAAGCCATTTTAAGACCTTGACATCCGAAACTGCAACCACTAGATTTGCGAGCCAACGGATAAAAGGGCCTGCATATCCTGATTGTGCGTGGCTCGGGGCCTGTCTCATCACGACTCGATTGGCTTTCACGCGCTCGGCGATGAATGGTTGACATCATGGAGCTGCAAACACGGCTGAGCGAACTGTCCTGTCGGAAAGCGGCCTGCGGGGCGCGGCTGGGGGAGGCCGCGCGACTGGCGCGGAAGCTGCAATTGCCGCTGTTGGGGCTGTTTTTTGCGATGGCACCAACGGTCGCCCAGGCTCAGGACACGCCCGACTATTTCCGCCAGAACTGTGTCAACTGCCACACGATTGGCGGCGGCCGTCTGACGGGGCCCGATCTGAAGGATGTCACGCAGCGCCGGGACTCGGAGTGGATCATCGGGTTCCTGCAGAATCCGAAGGCCGTGATCGACGGGGGAGATGCCTATGCGGCCAAACTTCTTGAAGGCTCTCGCGGCGTTGTGATGCCCATCGCTCCCGGGATGACGCGGTATCGCGCGGAGCAGATCATCAAGCTGATCGCAGCGGAGTCCAAGCTCGAAAAGTCGCAGTTTCAGGGCGTCAAGATCTCGAACAAGCCGTTTACGGAGCAGGATCGGGTGAAAGGCCGCAAGCTGTTCACGGGCGTCCGTCCTTTGAAAAACGGCGGGACGGCCTGCAATTCCTGTCACAGCATGTACGACCTGTCCGGTTTGGGCGGGGGGCATCTGGGGCCGGACCTGACCCGTGTCTACGAACGGCTCAAAGGCCGCAAGTCGCTTGGCGCATGGCTGATGGCTCCCGCCACGGCGACGATGCAACCGGTCTTCAAGAGCCACCCCCTGGAGGCGGAGGAGATATTCGCGCTCTCGGCGTACTTCGAGTCCGGAGCAAAGCACAGCGAGGTGGAGACGTCGGTCAATCGGGTCGCCTTCCTGTTGATGGGACTGGCAGTGGCGGCAGCGACCGTGTTCCTGTTTGACATCATTTGGAAGGGACGGTTTTACGCTGTCAGGCGGCCGCTTGTGGAGGCGGGCCGCAAAGTCTGGCGGTCCGGAGACCAACTTGGCGGTGACGAACGGCATTCGGCGTCGAACCTGGCCGCCGCGGGAACAGTCGGTGAACAAGCTTCGCCGGGAGATCATTCATGAGCATGCTCGACGCCATTGCCTGGATTCGCGACGAAGTCAATCCCGAGGGACGGGAGTGGGAGGAGTTTTATCGCAATCGCTGGCAGCACGACAAAGTGGTCCGCAGCACGCACGGCGTGAACTGCACGGGCGGATGCACGTGGAACATCTACGTCAAAGACGGCATTGTCACCTGGGAGATGCAGGGGCTGGACTACCCGAAGCTGGAGTCGGGGATCCCTCCTTACGAGCCGCGCGGGTGTCAGCGGGGGATTTCCTACAGTTGGTATCTCTACAGCCCGCTGCGGGTGAAGTACCCCTATATCCGAGGGGCGCTGCTCGATCTGTGGAAGCAGGCACGGGCCGATCACGCCGACCCGGTCGATGCCTGGAAGAGCCTTGTCGAGAACCCGGAGGCCCGCAAGCGCTGGCAGCGGGCGCGTGGCAAGGGGGGGCTGCGGCGGACGGACTGGGACACCGTGTTGGAGATCATTTCCGCGTCGATGGTGCAGACCATCAAGAAACACGGCCCCGACCGGATCGCCGGCTTCTCACCGATTCCGGCCATGTCCATGATCAGCTATGCGTCCGGAGCGCGGCTGATGCAGTTGATCGGCGGGATTTCGCTGTCGTTTTACGACTGGTACTGCGACCTTCCTCCTGCGTCTCCTGAGACGTGGGGTGAGCAGACGGACGTTGCCGAGAGCGCCGACTGGTATCACGCCAAGATGCTGGTCTCGATGGGCGCCAACATCGGCATGACCCGCACGCCGGATTGCCACTTTCTGGCCGAAGGGCGGCACAACGGGACGAAGCTCTGGGTCTTCTCGCCCGATTTCAACATGGTCGCCAAATACGCCGACGAGTGGGTTGCCGTCAACACGGGGCAGGACGGTGCCTGGTGGATGGCGGTCAATCATGTCTTGCTGACCGAGTTTCATCACGAAAAACAAACGCCCTACTTCCTGGACTACACGAAAAAGTACACGGACTCGCCGTACCTCGTGGAAATTGTGGATGGCGAAGACGGCACGCCGCGGCCCGGGCAATTGTTGCGGGCCGGCCGGCTTGCGCAATACGCCGACGAGGAGCACGGCGAGTGGAAGTTCCTGATGTGGGACGAGGCCTCAAACGGGCCGAAGATGCCGATGGGCAGTTCCGGCTTTCGCTGGGGGGCCGAGAAAGGCAAGTGGAATCTGAAGCTCAAGGACGGCCAGGATGGGAGCGACATTCAGCCGCAGCTCAGCTTCCTTGATCGCTCTGAAGGCGTTGTGGAGGTCGAGTTGGACGACTTCGGAGCCGGAGAGACGACCAAACGGGGTGTCCCGGTTCGCACCATCACAACCGCTGATGGCGAAGACGTGGTCGTCACCACGATCTACGACCTGCTGATGGCGCAGTACGGCGTCAACCGGGGCCTGTCCGGCGAGTACCCGGCCGATTACGACGACGAGCACGCGCCGTACACACCGGCGTGGAGCGAGAAGTACACCGGGATCGGCCGCGACGTGCTGATCCGCTTCGCCCGCGAGTGGGCGACGACGGCCGAGCACACCGGCGGCAAGTGCACGATCCTGATCGGAGCCGGCATCAATCACTGGTATCACGCCAACCTGATGTACCGGGCGGGGATTCATGCGTTGATGTTCTGTGGCTGTGTCGGCGTGAACGGCGGCGGACTGGCGCACTACGTCGGTCAGGAAAAGCTGGCGCCGGCGGAGTCGTGGGCGTCAATCGCTTTGGCGAAAGACTGGTTCGCCCCCTCCCGCTTGCAGAACGCGCCGAGTTGGCATTACGTCCATACCGACCAGTGGCGGTACGAGAAGGACTTCACCGACTACCACACCGTGCCGCAGAACGCTCCGAAGTCGAGCACCGCCAAGGGGCACACGATGGACATGCAGGTCCGCGCCGTGAGGCAGGGCTGGCTGCCGTTCTATCCGCAATTTCCGGAGAACCCGATTGAAATCGTCAAACAGGCCCGCGCGGCGGGTGCTGAATCCACCGAAGACGTCATCGCGTGGATCGTCGAGCGGCTGAAGAGCAGGGAGATGCAGTTTTCCGTCGAGGATCCGGATGCCGAAGAGAACTGGCCCCGTGTCTGGTTCATCTGGCGCGGCAACGCACTGATGGCCAGTGCCAAGGGGCATGAGTATTTTCTGCGGCACTATTTGGGGACTCACGACAATGCGGTCAGTCAAGACCTCGCCAAAGATTCGGTGAAGGAAGTGGCTTGGCACGAGCACGCGCCGCAGGGAAAGATGGACCTGGTGGTCGATCTCAACTTCCGCATGGACACGTCGGCGCTGTATTCGGACATCGTCCTGCCGGCGGCGACGTGGTACGAGAAGGCGGACCTCAACTCAACGGACATGCACAGCTTCATACATCCGCTGTCGCAAGCGGTGCCTCCGTGTTGGGAGTCGAAGAGTGACTGGGCGATCTTCAAGGAGGTTGCCCGGAAGTTTTCGGAGTTGGCAGAGCCGCACTTCCCCGAGCCGGTTGAAGATCTGGTTGCCGCTCCGTTGCCACACGACACGCCGGCTGAGATTGCTCAGCCTGATATGAAGCAGTGGATCCACGGCGAAGTGGACGCGATCCCCGGCAAGACAATGCCCAACCTGAAGATCGTCCAGCGGGACTACAAGAACGTCTACAACCAGTACATCTCGTATGGGCCAAACGTTCGAGAGAACGGTCTGGGAGCACACGGCACGGGCTATCAGATTAAGGAGGAATACGACGAATACCTCCAAACGCATCGTACGGAGACCTGGGACGGCAAGACCTATCCGTCGCTGGATCGCGACGTCGATGTGTGCGATGCGATTCTGCACTTCGCCACGGTGACCAACGGTGAACTGGCCTACCGGTCCTATCAGGGGATGGAGGAAAAGACCGGAGTGCCTTTGGTTCACCTTGCGGAGAAGAACCGCAGCATCCGAACGTCTTACGAGGACATCCAGAGTCAGCCGCGGCGCTTTATCAACAGCCCCATGTGGTCGGGGCTCATCGAGAATGGCCGGACGTATTCACCGTTTACTTACAACGTCGAAGCACTGGTCCCGTGGCGGACGCTGACGGGGCGGCAATCGTTCTATCTGGATCACCCGGTCTACATCGACTTCGGGGAACATCTGCCGACCTACAAGCCGAAGCCGCTGCCGACGCAGTATTCCGATCTGCAATTCAGCGAGACGGGGCCCGAAGTTGGTCCCACGTTGATGCTTAACTACCTGACGCCGCACGGCAAGTGGCACATCCACTCCACCTACGGCGACAACCAGCGCATGACGACGCTCTCACGCGGCGTCTACCCGTTGTGGATGAATGACAAGGACGCCGCGAGTCTGGGAATTGCCGACAACGACTGGGTCGAGGTGTTCAACGATCACGGCGTGGTGGTGACGTGTGCGGTCGTGAGTGCCCGGATCCCGCCGGGCATCTGCATGCAGTATCACGCCCCGGAACGGACACACGGCATCCCGCTCTCGCCACTTCGCAAGAAGCGACGCGCCGGTGGACATAACAGTCTGACACGCACACGGTTGAAGCCCAACTTCATGATCGGCGGCTACGGGCAGTTCTCGTACCACTTCAACTACTGGGGACCGGTGGGCTGTAACCGCGATACGCATCTTTTGGTGAGAAAACTGCCGGGGAAACCGGTGTATTAAGTTGATGGTTGAGGGTCGATGGTTGAGCGATCAACCATCCGACCCCACAACCGTCATTGATCCATCAACCATCAACCCTAGACCTCAACATGAATGTTCGCTCACAAGTATCGATGGTGTTCCACCTCGACAAATGCATCGGCTGCCACACGTGCAGCGTTGCCTGCAAGAACGTGTGGACCGACCGCAAGGGTGCGGAGTACATGTGGTGGAATAATGTCGAAACCAAGCCCGGCACCGGCTTTCCCACCAAATGGGAGGACCAGGAGAAGTACCAGGGCGGCTTCGAGACCAATGGCGACGGGAAGCTCAAGATAAAATCGACGAGCAAGGCGCAGATCGTGCCCAACATCTTCCATAACCCGCACATGCCGAGTATGGACGACTATTACGAGCCGTGGACCTACGACTATCAGAATCTATTCAACGCACCCGAAGGAGCCGATCAGCCGACTGCTGAGCCGATCTCGATGATTGACGGCGAGAAGATCGACGTGCAGTCCGGTCCCAACTGGGATGATGATTTGGGCGGGTCGCCCATCTACGCTGAGAACGATCCCAACCTCGCGGGTCTGACCGACCAACAGCGGCTGCAACTCAGTTCCGTCGAGCGGTTGGTGTTCTTCTACCTGCCGCGGATTTGTAATCACTGTCTGAATCCGTGCTGTGTGGCATCGTGTCCGTCGGGGGCCCTGTATAAGCGGGGCGAAGACGGCATCGTGCTGATCGACCAGCAAAAGTGCCGCGCCTGGCGATCGTGTGTCGCCGCGTGCCCTTATAAGAAGACGTACTTTAACTGGTTCACCGGCAAGAGTGAGAAGTGCATCTTGTGCTTCCCGCGGCTGGAGACCGGACAGGCACCGGCATGTTTTCATTCCTGTGTGGGCCGGATCCGTTATTTGGGTGTTTTGTTGTATGACGCCGAGCGGTTGGAAGAGGTCGCCAAACTGCCGGACGACGAGTTGGTCGAAGGGCAGCGTTCGATGATTCTCGATCCGTTTGATCCGGAAATCATCGCTGAGGCGAAGAAGAACGGCATCTCGGACGGTGTGATCCAGGCCGCCCAGAACTCGCCTGTTTACCGGTTTGTGATGGAGTGGAAAATCGCGCTGCCGCCGCACATCGAGTTTCGCACGCTGCCCATGCTGTTTTACGTGCCTCCGATGTCTCCGGTTCAGGCGAGCAAGGCTGAGGACACCATCACGCACAACAGCGACAAACTGTTTCACGACATCGACGACTCGCGTGTCCCGATGAAGTTCCTCGCCAACTTGTTTGGGGCGGGGCATGAAGGAGTCGTTCGCTATGCCCTCGCGAAACAAAAGGCCGTGCGTTGGCACCGCCGGGCGGAGACGGTCGGCGATATCGACCGCGAGACGGCGGACCGCATGCTCCGGGAAGCCGACTGCACGCGGGAACAGGCGGATGCCATTTACGAACTAACATCGCTGTGCACGTATGAGGACCGGTTTGTCATCCCCCCGATGCATCGGGAGCAGGCGATTGAAATGATGAAGGATCCGCACGAGCACCGCGAGGAAGTCGGTTTCGGCTTCGTTGGCGGACCAAGGAGGGGATTGTAATGGCCGGTCCCAACACACTGCGATCACTGAGCCGGTTGCTCACGTACCCGGACGATCAAACCGCCGAAGCGGCGGAGTTTCTGTACATCGTTCTGCAGGACGAACTGCCCGCAGCGGCGAAGCGGATTTCTGCGTTCGGTGCGTTCCTCGAACAGCATGAAAGTTGGAAGGTCGAAGAAGCGTTCACCGGGACATTTGATGTGAATCCTGCCTGTGCCCTGGAGGTGGGCTGGCATTTGTTCGGCGAAGAATATGCCCGCGGCCTGTTTCTCGTGAGGATGCGCGAGGAACTGCGCAAGTACGATCTGCCCGAATCGACCGAGCTTCCCGATCACATCACCCATGTGCTGGCGGTCATCGGAGCGATGCCCGACGACGAAGCCCGACGGTTTGTGTGTGCCTGCGTTCTGCCGGCGGTCGCCAAAATGCGGCAGGCGCTCAAAGGCAAAGACACGCCGTACGGCGATGTCGTCTCCTGCCTCGTTGACGTGTTGCAGCATGTGTGGGGTGACGGCGAGCCGCTCCTCGATGGTTCGGAATCGCAGCATCCGGACGGTCACGCGATCCCCGAAGGGGTCGACCTGCTGCACGCGTTCCCGGTCGCCGGCATGAGTCCCGGTTGCGGCGGCGGTCAGCCGCAACTTGTGCCACTGACGATGACGTACGAACCCTCCCCCACAGGCTCTGAGCGCTTGGAGTCATAACCGATGACTGCACCGATTCTCGACACATTCCTGTTCATCGCGCTGCCGTACGTGTGCCTGTTCACGTTTCTGCTGATGACGATTTATCGTTACCGCGCGCAGTCGTTTTCCTATTCGAGCTTGTCGAGCCAGTTTCTGGAGAACAAGCAGCACTTCTGGACGGTCGTCCCGTTCCACTACGGAATCCTCGCGGTGACGGCCGGCCATCTGATTGCGTTTCTGGTGCCGCGGAGCATCCTCGTTTGGAACAGCCAACCGCTGCGGCTGTACATCCTTGAGGTATCCGCGCTGGCGTGCGGACTGCTGACGTTGATCGGCCTGCTGGGCCTGATGATTCGCCGCGGCACGACGACGCGCATCCGCAAGGTGACGTCTCTGAACGACTGGATTCTGTTCGCCATGCTGCTGGTCCAGACTGCCAGCGGCGTGGGGATCGCGTTGTTTCATCCGTGGGGATCGTCGTGGTTCGCGTCGAATCTGTCGCCGTACTTATGGTCGGTGTTCAAGCTCAACCCGGACATCAGTTTTGTCACGGCGATGCCTCACTTGGTGAAGCTGCACATCGTGCTGGCCTTTCTCACGATCGGCTTTTTCCCGTTCACGCGGCTGGTGCATTTGCTGGTGATTCCCAACCCCTACCTCTGGCGTAAGACGCAGGTCGTCCGCTGGTACGGTCGCAAGTGACCAACGTCGTGGGAGAGAACGATGGCTGCTGACATGATGAATCAGGACATGACGCCGGTCGAGAAGCGTCTCGCGTGGCGGATCCTGGCGATGAACACGCTGGCGTTCACCGTGTGCTTCGCTGCGTGGATGATGAACGGCGTGCTGATCACCTTTCTGGTCGACAACGGCGTGCATGCCTGGGGGCCGACAGAGATGGGCTGGCTGATCGGCATCCCGGTGTTGACTGGTGCCCTTTTTCGTCTGCCACTGGGAATCGCGACGGACAAATGGGGCGGACGAATTGTCTATGGGGCCTTGCTGCTGGCGGCGGCTGTGCCGATGTACCTGGTGAGCTACTGTTCGACCTATTGGCAGTTCTTTATTGCCGGGCTTGGTTTCGGTTTTACCGGGACGAGTTTTGCGATCGGCATCGCCTACACGTCGGTGTGGTTTCCCAAGCATCAGCAGGGAACGGCGCTGGGTATTTTCGGAGCGGGCAATGCCGGGGCGGCTCTCACCAGCCTGGGGGCCCCGCACGTGCTGAACTGGCTCACCGACTACGGGGAGAACCTCGAAGGCTGGCGCAATCTGCCGAAGCTGTACGCCGCCATGCTGGTCGTGACGAGTCTGGTGTTTTTCGCGACAACGACGAACCGTCTCCCGCCGGGCAGTGCCCAGAAATCCATGCGGGAGCGTCTCGCGCCGCTTAAGGAGATGCGCGTCTGGCGTTTCGGGCTGTATTACTTTTTTGTGTTCGGCGGATTCGTCGCCCTGGCCCAGTGGCTGGTGCCGTATTACGTCAATGCGTATTCGATGTCGGTGGCGATGGCGGGGGCCTTGGCAGCGTGCAACAGCCTGCCCTCCGGGGTGATTCGCGCTCTGGGAGGCTGGTTGTCTGACCGGTGGGGGGCGCGGCTGGTGATGTACTGGGTGCTGGGCGCGTCGCTGACCTGCTGTGCGCTGCTGATTGTTCCGCAAATGGACATCCATGCACCCGGAAGCGGGATCATGGCCAAGGCTGCGGGAAAAGTGGTCGCGGTCACCGACACGGAAGTCGTCGTGGAATCCGCACGCGGCGGCAAGAAAACCTATCCGCTGAAAAAGAAAGAAGGCGAACTGGTCACCGAAGACGAGCGCAATTCGGGCGTGATCATCCTGCCGTGGGCCATGTCCTGGCAGGAAGCGGCGGTCGAGGTTGGCCAGGATGTGAAGAAAAAACAACTGCTGGCACGTGGTGTCACACACATCTTCTTTCAGGCGAACGTGTGGGTGTTCACCGTCCTCAGTCTGATCCTCGGTGCGGTGATGGGGATCGGCAAGGCGGCGGTGTACAAGCACATTCCGGATTACTTTCCGAACGATGTCGGCGTGGTCGGCGGCATCGTCGGTGTGCTGGGCGGTCTCGGCGGATTTGTCTGCCCGGTCGTTTTCGGATATCTGCTGCGGGCGACCGGCCTGTGGACCTCCTGCTGGATGTTCTTCCTCGTCCTGATTGCCGTTTGCCTCATCTGGATGCACCTGGTGATTCAACGCATGATGAAAACCGAAGCCCCAGAACTCGCAAGACGAATCGAGTAACGCACCATGGCCGCAACACCCGAACGCTGGGACGTCGAAGACGAAGCCTTCTGGGATTCGACCGGCAAGCAGATCGCCAATCGGAATCTGTGGATTTCGATTCCCAATCTGCTGTGCGGATTCTCCGTGTGGCTGTATTGGGGCATGATTGCCAAGACGATGCAGCGGCTGCACTTCGCCAATCCGGAGCTGTTCGACTTCACGTTCCGAAATAACGGCGCCTCCTATGACGAAGCGGGTTACCGCGCGTTGCTGTTCACGCTGCCGGCGGTGGCCGGTTTGGCGGGGGCGACGTTGCGGATTCCCAACTCGTTCATGATCGCGATCTGCGGCGGCCGGAACGTGAAGTTCATGACGACGGTGCTGCTGATCATCCCCGCTGCCGCGGCCGGCTTTGCGCTTCAGGATCCCGGCACGCCGTTTCCGGCCTTCATTGTCCTTGCGGCGTTATCGGGAGTGGGTGGGGGCGCGTTTGCATCGAGCATGTCGAACATTTCGTTCTTCTTCCCCAAACGCATGCAGGGGCTCGCGCTCGGGCTGAACGCGGGTCTGGGCAACGCCGGTGTGAGTGTGATGCAGTTTCTGATTCCCTGGGCGATCACGTTCGGCATGTTCGGTGCCATCGGAGGTGACCCGCAGACGTTCGTGGTCGACGGCGAGACCCATCAGATTTGGATTCAGAACGCGGCGATGGTCTGGGTTCCCATCATGACCGTGCTGGCCATTCTGGCCTGGGTGATGATGAACAATCTTCCCCAACACGACTGCGGTCCGACGCCGGGAGCCATCGGCAAGTATTTGTGGCTGCAGGGGATCGGATTCTTGGGAGCCGCGGTCGGTGTCGGGCTGCTGATCTTCGTCCAATTGCCGATCCCCGAACTGGTGCGGATCTTCCTCGTGCTGGCGGCAGCCGTCATTGCGACCTTGCTGGCGATGCGGTTCATGACGCCGCAGTCGATTCAGGAGCCGTTGAACAAACAGTTCGCCATTTTCGGCAATAAGCACAATTGGGTGATGACGTGGCTGTACGTGATGACGTTCGGTTCGTTCATCGGTTATGCGAACGCCTTCCCCAAGCTGATTGACGATGTGTTTGTCACAGAGGGCGATCAGATGATTAGTTGGTTCGGGCTGTTCGAGACGAAACTGGTCACGTCGAATTTCATCTGGATCGGTGCGGCTGTGGGGGCGTTCATCCGACCAGTGGGCGGGTGGCTCTCGGACAAACTGGGAGGTGCCCGGGTCACACAGTGGGACACCTGGGTGATGGTCGCCTCGACGATTCTGGCCGGATACGTCGTGTCACTGGCTGGGCAGAGTGACCATCCCGAGCGGTACTTCCTTCCGTTCCTGGCGACGTTCATTGTGTTGTTCGCGACGACCGGCATCGGCAACGGGTCGACGTTTCGGATGATTCCCATCATCTTCTCCAAGGAGCAGGCGGGCCCCGTCCTGGGTTGGACATCCGCCATCGCCGCCTATGGGGCGTATTTGATTCCTAAGATCTTCGCCACACAAATTAAGGCCGGGACCCCGGAGAAGGCCCTGTATGGATTTGCCGTGTACTACGCGAGTTGCCTGGTCGTGAACTGGTGGTTCTACGCGAGAAAGAATGCGGAAATTAAATGTTGAATGCCTCTCCCTCGTTTCGCCGCACATTTGAAATGTGCGGCTAACCCAGAGGCAACGAGCGCTCCAATGCACCGTACGATTGTCAATGTGATCCTGCTCGTCGGGCTGCTGTTCAGTCTGTTGGTGCTGGCGTCCGGCATGAGCGCCTGGCGGTTGCCCGACAATCAGCAAGGGTATTCACCTGAGCAGCCGATCGCGTATTCGCACCGGCTGCATGCCGGAGAGCTCGGCATTGACTGCCAGTTCTGTCACACGGCAGCCTCGCATGGACGACACGCCGGGATCCCCTCGAGTGACGTCTGCATGAAGTGTCACAAGTTTGTCACCAGTTCTTTCGATGTGCTGCAGGAAGAAATCGCCCTCGCCGACAAAGAGAAGCGGAAGCCGAAGACGATCGTCTCTGACGAGCTGCGCAAGCTGTACGACACGCTGGGGTTGAACGATCCGCAGCAGCTGATCGAGGAGGGAGCCGCGTCGTCCGTTCCGTGGGTCCGCGTGCACAACTTGCCGGACTACGTTTCCTTCGATCATCGGGCCCACATTGCGGCTGGTGTCACCTGCCAGAAGTGCCACGGCCCGGTGGAGTCGATGGAGCGCATGCGGCAGTACGAGAGCCTGTCGATGGGCTGGTGTGTGAATTGTCATCGGGAGGCAACAGCCGACGGCGTGAATGGTCGTGCGGTCCATGCCTCAACAGATTGTGCGGTCTGCCACTATTGAGTTGTTTTCCATGAGCCAGATTTTTCGACAATCAGACAGCCCCAACTCTGCCGACCGGGACGGAACCCCGCTGGCGGAAGACGTGGACCCGCACGGAAGTGAGCCGTTGGCGATTAGCCGTCGCCGGTTTCTCGAAGCGGCCGGGTTCACGTTCACAATGACTGCCCTGAATGGGTGCAGCCGCACTCCGGTTGAGACGGCACTGCCGTTCGCCGCCCAGCCGGAAGGGATGATCCCTGGAAGATCGCTGGCGTATGCCTCGACCTGTGCGGGCTGCCCGGCCGGCTGCGGACTACTGGCCAGTGTGCGTGACGGACGACCGCTCAAGATGGAGGGCCTGCCCGGCCATCCGCTGTCGCGCGGCGGGCTGTGCGCCGTGGGACAAGCGCTGCCGCTCGGCTTGTACGACAGCCATCGCCTGCAGCACCCGCTGCGTGTCGGAAAGCCGGTGAGTTGGGACGAAGTCGATCAGGCGATGCCGTCGCTACTGAAAGCCGTCAACGACAAGGGCGGGGCGGTCCGGTTTGTGACCTCGACGATCACGAGTCCCACGCTGCAGGCAACGATTGATGCGTTTCTCGAACAGTTTGAATACGCCCGTCACATCACCTTTGACGCGGCCAGTTGTTCGGCGATTCTCGACGCGCACGAACAGACGCACGGCGATCGCGTGCTGCCGCGCTATCAGCTCGATCAGGCGGACGTGATCGTCTCGTGCGGGGCGGATTTTTTAGGGACGTGGATTTCACCGGTGGAGTTCACGACCGCCTGGCGGAGCCGCCGCGTGCCGACGGTCGAGCAGCCGGAGATGTCGTATCACGTTCAGCTCGAAGGACGCCTGTCGCTGACCGGCAGCAACGCCGACCGCCGCTTGCGGCTCTCGCCCGAGGAGTACGGTGTCGTTCTCAGTCGTCTGTTCGTACTGCTGGGTGAACGAGCGGGCGAGGTGACCGCCGGAGACGGACCACAGTCATTGCCGATTGCCGAGGAGGAGTTAGCCGCGCTGGCGGACCGGCTCTGGGCGGCGCGGGGCCGCAGTGTCGTACTCTCGGACAGTCAGGACGTGAGCGTGCAGGTGTTGGTCAACGGGATCAATCATCGGCTCGGCAATTACGGCAGCACGCTCGACATCGTGCACCCGAGCCGGCAGCGGCAGGGGAATGATCGCGAAGTTCTCGCGCTCGTCGACGAGTTGAAGGCGGGGAAAGTCGCCGCGCTGTTTGTGGTGGGAACCGATCTGACCCACAACCTGCCGGACCGTGAAACGTTGATTGAGGCGATCGGCAAGGTGGGTCTTGTGGTCAGTTTCTCGGAACGACTGGACGACGTTACGTCGGTCGCGCAGTTCGCCTGTCCGGATCACCACCCGCTCGAATCGTGGTTGGACGCGGAACCGGTCGACGGGATCGTCAGTCTGTCGCAGCCGTTGCTCGCCCCGCTGGGTGAGACGCGCTCGATCCTGGAGAGTCTGGCGCGCTGGTCGGGACGGAATGAATCGGCCTATGACATCCTGCGGGCCCACTGGGAGCAGAAGATTCTGCCGCGGGCGGAGACGCGGCCGTTTGTCGATTTCTGGGACCGGGCGGTGCACGACGGTTTTGTCGAAGTGGCGCCCACTGCAAAGCCGGTCGGCGAATTTCGATCTGACTCGGTGAAACTGATCACGCATGAGGAGACGAACGAACTTTCCCTGACGCTGTATTCCAAAGTCGGGCTGCCCGACAGCCGTCATGCTCACAACCCGTGGTTACAGGAGCTTCCCGACCCGATCACGAAGGTGACGTGGGACAACTACGTGTGCGTCTCACCGGCGCTCGCGGAGGAGCAGGGGCTGTCCGAGGGAGACGTCGTGCGTATCGCGTTGGTGGAGGGGAACGTCGAATTGGAGCTGCCGGTTGTCCTTCAGCCGGGGCAACATGACCGCATGCTGGCAATCGCCCTGGGGTACGGCGTGAAGGGAACCGACCGGTTCGCCCACATTGGTCCGCAGTGGTTGGAAGCGCGTCCGACCGTCGCGCCGGGTGAACTGGTCGGGAAGAACGCGGCCCCGTTCATCAAGCCGAGTGAGGGCACCTTGCGGTACGTGCGGGGCGATGTCACGCTCACCCGGACGGACCGACAGCGAGAATTGGCCTCGACGCAGGAGCATCATCGCCTGGAAGTGCCGCCGAATGTGGCCCCCTACGGGGCCGAGCTCCGCGAGCCGATTCAGACGACGTCGCTGCCGGCCTTCGCTGCGGACCCTGGTTCCGGTGCTCCGGAAGTTCACGGCGATTTGGACGTCCAACTCTGGCCGGAGGATCACCCCAAGACGGGCCATTGGTGGGGCATGGCGATCGACTTGAACGCGTGCACCGGCTGCTCGGCCTGTGTGATCGCCTGCCAGTCGGAGAACAATGTGCCGGTTGTCGGCAAGGACGAAGTCCGGCGGCAACGGGAGATGCACTGGATTCGGCTTGACCGCTACTACGTGGGCGAGGGGGACGACGTGGACGTGTTGCATCAGCCGATGATGTGCCAGCACTGCGACAACGCCCCCTGCGAAACCGTCTGCCCGGTGCTGGCGACCGCTCACAGTGAGGAGGGGCTCAACGAACAGGCGTACAACCGGTGTGTGGGCACGCGGTACTGTGCGAATAACTGTCCCTATAAGGTCCGCCGCTTCAACTGGTTCGAATACCCGCACAAGGATCCCCTGCAAAATCTGGCGCTCAATCCTGATGTGACGGTCCGTTCGCGGGGCGTGATGGAAAAATGTTCGATGTGTGTGCAGCGGATTGAAGAGGGCAAAATCGAGGCGAAGCGGCTGGGAGAACCGTTGGGCGACGGACAAGTTCAGACCGCTTGTCAGCAGTCGTGTCCGGCGCAGGCGATTGTGTTTGGCGACATGAACGATCCGTCCAGCGCCATCTCCGTTGCCCTTGAGAACCCGCGACGTTACGGGGTGCTGGAAGAATTCAATTTCCGGCCGTCGGTGTCGTATCTGCGGGTCGTTCGCAACCGTGAAGAACAGGACGAGAAACTGATGCACGACGGCGAAAACGGCGACGAGAACGATGGCGAAAACGGAGGCGGCCATGTCTGAGCAGACATCCCCCCTTCGCCCTCCGCTGGTCACCGGCGACAAGACGCTCGGTGACGTCACGCGGGATATCACCGCTCCGATGGCCGGAAAACCGACCGGTTTGTGGTGGGCCGCGTTCGCCATTTCCTCGACGGCGCTTTTGATTGGCGTGGCGGCGGTTTGGTATCAAATTGCGACCGGCATCGGGACTTGGGGATTGAACAGGACGGTCGGCTGGGGATTCGACATTACGAACTTCGTGTTCTGGGTCGGCATCGGACATGCCGGCACGCTGATCTCGGCGGTGCTGTTTCTGTTCCGTCAGAAATGGCGGACCGCCGTCAACCGCTCCGCCGAAGCGATGACGCTGTTCGCGGTGATGTGTGCGGGCCTCTTCCCGCTGATTCATATGGGCCGCCCGTGGTTGTGCTACTGGATGATGC
This sequence comes from Planctomycetaceae bacterium, assembly GCA_029259845.1. GTDB lineage: Bacteria > Planctomycetota > Planctomycetia > Planctomycetales > Planctomycetaceae > JAHBXU01. The sequence continues at coordinate 21,241 of JAJDEI010000137.1, forward strand.
CCTATCCCAACACGCGCGGGTCACTGTGGGTCAACTTCAAGTCGCCGCTGTTGTGGGACGTGTTCGCAATCTCGACGTATCTCTTGATTTCGGCCGTGTTTTGGTATGTCGGGCTGATTCCCGATCTGGCGACGATTCGGGACCGTTCGGAGCCGGGGTGGAAGCGGCGGATCTCGGCGATTCTTTCGCTGGGCTGGGACGGCTCCGCGCGCACGTGGCACCGTTACGAGACCGTTTACCTGCTGCTGGCGGGTCTGGCGACGCCGCTGGTGTTTTCGGTGCACACCATCGTCAGTATGGACTTTGCCACGGCGGTGATTCCCGGTTGGCATACGACGATCTTTCCGCCGTACTTTGTCGCCGGGGCGATTTTCAGCGGACTGGCGATGGTGCTCACGTTGATGCTCATCGCCCGCAAGGTGATGCACCTTGAGGACTACGTCACGCCCAAACACATCGAACGCATGTCCCAGCTGATGCTCTCGATGGGTTGTATCGTCGGTCTGGCGTATGGCACGGAATTCTTTATGGCGGCTTATAGCGGTAATCCTTACGAACAGTTCGTGTTTAAGAACCGGGCCTTCGGGCCGCTGAGCTGGGCCTACTGGACGATGGTGTCCTGCAACGTTTTGATTCCGCAACTGTTGTGGTTCAAGAAAGTGCGGACCACGCTGCCGCTGGTGTTTGTGATCGCGATTCTGGTCAACGTCGGCATGTGGTTCGAGCGGTTCGTGATCATCGTGACGAGCCTGCATCGGGATTTCCTGCCGTCGAGTTGGGCGCACTACATCCCCACATCGATCGAGATCGCCACGCTCATCGGGAGTTTCGGGCTGTTCTTTACGTGTTTTCTGCTGTTCTGCCGCGTCGCTCCGGCGATTGCGATTGCGGAAGTCAAAGGGGCCGCCCACCTCCCGCGGCGTGGAGGCGCGACGGCCGTATCTGAGGAGCAAGCCGCATGAGCAACCGACTCTTACTGGCGACGTTCGAACACGAGGACGATCTGCTGGCCGCCACGACCGCGGTCCGCAAGAAAGGCCTGCACATCGTCGATGCGTTTACGCCGTACGCGGTGCACGGACTGGACCGGGCGATGGGGCTCCGGCAATCGCGGCTGACGTGGGTTTGTTTTATCTGCGGGATCACCGGTGCCCTGGGCATGCTGTGGTTTGAACATTGGACCGCTTCGGTCTCCTGGCCGATCGACGTGGGGGGCAAGCCGTGGAATTCGCTGCCGTCGGATGTGCCGGTGGCGTTTGAGGCAGCCGTGTTGCTGGGCGGTTTTGGATCGGTGTTTGCCTTGTTCGGCGTCAGTCGGCTGTATCCGGGCAAGCGGGCTCATGTTATCCGGCCGCGCATCACCGATGACCAGTTTGTGCTGGTCATTGGAGAGACCGACGCCGCTTTTGAGGTCTCCGTCATCGAACGGCTGCTGCGAGACTACAACGCGGTCGAGACAGAGGAACAGATCGACGAGGGAGGGCGGATCCGGTGATGTTTACCCGCACGCATCTGGTGCTGGCAGCGCTATTATTGATCGTGGTGTTCCTGACGGGAGCTGTGAGCACCGATCATTCCCGGCCGAACGTCGAGTTTCTTCCGGACATGAAGCGGTCGCCTGCGTCGTCGGCGTATTCGCCCAGTTCGGTCTTCCCCAACGGCCGCACGTTGCAGGTTCCCGTCGCCGGCACCATTGCACGGGGCGAGTTACCGTTGCACTACGCAGCCACGAAAGAAGATGCCGTCCGAGCGGGAGAGGAGTTGCGGAACCCGTTTGCAATTGAGCACGAGACGACAGATCCGTCGTCCGAGGCCGCTGGCGGCGAGCAACCGACCGAAGAACAAACTGAGCAGCCGACCGAAGCGGCGAATACGCCTCAACAAAGCGGCGAGCCACTGCCGCCGACTGCGCAGGAGCTGGCCCACGCACGTGAGCGGTTGCAGGCCTCCCTTCAGCGGGGTGAGGCGATCTACCAAGTCAACTGCATTGTGTGCCACGGGCCGGTCGGTGCGGGTGACGGACCGGTCGCCAAGCGTGGGTTCCCGCCGCCGCCGCCGTTGACGACCGGCAAGTCGGCTCAAATGAAAGACGGACAACTGTTCCACATCCTCACGTATGGGCAAGGCAGCATGGCTTCGATGGCGGCCCAGTTGTCGCGGCCACGTCGTTGGGACGTGATCAACTACGTTCGCAGCATGCAGCAGAGCGCGGCGGCGAGTCTCGAGCAAGCGGCTGCCGGGGCCGTCCCGCCGACGGTACCCGCCGCCGGGCCAGACACGAAGCCTGACGCTGAATCGGACGCCAAGCCTGACACTGAAACGGGCACCAAGTCCGGTACCAAACCGGATCCCAAGCCCGACCTGAAACCTGACGCCGAGTCCGACGTAAAACCCAACACCGAACCGGACGCTACCGAGACGCCCACCGGGACTGAGGCGGGGACGCCATGACCTCATCAAATGCCGTGATTTCGCGGGCATCGGCCCGAAAACTGGTTGTAGCCACTGTCGCCGGTGCGGTGCTGTTGGCCTTGTCGACCTTGTTCGCCCCGGACCGTGTGTGGGCCAATCTGCTTGTTGGCTCGTACTACCTGATCACACTTGGTTTGGGGGGAGTGCTGTTCATCGCCCTGACGAATGTGTGCGGCGGAGGTTGGCAGGCGGCCTTCCGGCGGGTCCCCGAGGCGATGACGGGCGTGTTGCCGGTGGCCGGTGTGATTTTGTTGGCCACCTTGGCGATGCGGCTCGGCGAGTACGGTTGGCATCATCATGGTGAAGGCGACGTGGGGACCTTCTGGTTCAAGGAACTCTGGCTGGATCCGAAGTTTCTCGCCGTCCGGGCGGTCGCCTACGTGCTGTTGTGGATCGCTTTTGCGCGAGCGCTCGTCGGCCGGTCGCATCGGCAGGATACCCTGCCGCCGACATCGAACGCCCGCATTCATGCGGGGATGTCGTCGGTCTTCCTCGCGGTGTTCGCCATCACCATTTCGCTGGCCGGGGCCGACTGGATCATGGCCCTGGAGCCGATGTGGTTCAGCACGATGTGGGGCGTGTACCAGTTCTCCGGTCTTATCCAGGCGACGCTGGCGGTGATGATCGTGGCTTGCGTGTTGTTGCGAAGGCAGGGGGCGCTTGAAGGTGTGTTCACGGACGAGCATCTCCACGATCTGGGCAAACTGCTGCTTGGCTTCAGTTGTTTCTGGATGTACATCTGGTTCAGCCAGTACATGCTGATTTGGTACGCAAACCTTCCTGAGGAGACGAGCTACTTCATCAGCCGGACACATACGGCTTGGGCACCGGTCGTGGTGGGCAGCATCGTGCTGAACTGGATCGTGCCGTTCTTCGTCCTGCTGCCGCGCCCCTGCAAACGCAGCGAGAGCATCATGCTGAAAGTGGCCGCCGTGGTGCTCGTCGGCCGCTGGGTCGATTTGTCGGTGATGGTCTTTCCGCCCGTGGTCGGTGATCTGCCCGTATTCGGAATCCCGGAACTGGCGAGCATTGTGAGCATGAGCGGCCTGTTCGGATTGCTGTTCGCGCAGACGTTCTCATCCGCGGCTCCCGTGCCTCGCAACGAGCCGTTCCTCGAAGAAAGCCTGCACTACCACGCCTGAGCGGCGGGATGGCTTCACCTGCTCCGCCACCCGTCGCGCGCGAACACCGTTTAGCCGCGACCGCTAGGGAGCGGGTACGGATGGGGGCCAATGCTTCTTGATGCTTGCGATCCGTGTGATGGTCCGCTTCCTAGCGGGCGGGGCTAAACTTAACGGGCCCGGTTATCGGCGGGCCACCATTGAACGGATACTTCAGCACGCGGACGGAACAGCGCAGGCAACTTGACCTGAGTTGCCCACTCTGGTATCGAAAAGAGTCACGCACGGTCTGTCGGTGATTGCGCTTCCGCCGATCGGTCCGCAGCCTTCGGTTCGCAGTTTTCCGTCCGCAGTGGTCTCGGCGTGCCGGCAGAGCACGGGCGACGTCAGGGAACGCTCATGAAGGTTCACACGGCACCGACGAATTTGCTGGAGGCGGTCACCCGCCGGGAGATGCTGCAGGTCAGTGGGGTCGGGCTGACGGGCCTGTCTTTGCCAACGTTGTTGCAGGCGGAATCGGAGGGAACCGGCGCTCAGCGACAGGCTGGGACTGCCAGGAACTGCATCTTCGTATCGCTCATGGGAGGTCCGGCGCAACAGGACCTGTGGGACTTGAAGCCCGAATCGCCGGAGGGCATTCGCGGTCCCTATCGGCCGATCGGCACGAACGTGCCCGGACTCCGAGTTTCGGATCAGATTCCTCGGTGGGCCTCGTGTGCCGACAAGTTTGCGATCCTGCGGTCACTGTCACACGGCTCGACCGATCACAGTGGTTCCATCGCCCACATGCACATGGGCAAGCCGCGGAAACGTTCGGGAGAAGTCGCCCCGACCGCGGACGACCATCCCAGCTACGGGCCAACGTTACAGGCGTTGTTGGGCACACCGGGCCACCTGCCGGCGACGGTCATGCTCCCCCGTCCGATGGGCGGAACCGGGGGCCTGTACAAAGGGCCGTGGTCGGGGTTTCTGGGCCCGGGCTATGAGCCGTTCGCTTTGAGACAGCCGGGCAGTACGGACGCCTTTAAGGAATTCGCGCTCAAAACGCTCGATCTTCCCAGCAGTGTGGACGGCGAGCGATTGCGGACGCGGCGACAGCTTCTCGCCACCATCGATGCCGGCTCCGCGGCGGCAGCCGCGTCGCCGGAATTCGCGCGGGTCAACAAACTTTACGACAAAGCGTACGACCTGCTGGGCGGTGCGGCCAAATCGGCATTTGATTTGACACAGGAGCCGGACGCACTCCGCGACTCGTACGGACGCAACGAATACGGTCAGTCGTTCCTGTTGGCGCGGCGGCTGATCGAAGCCGGGGTCCGGCTGGTCAACGTCGTCTGGACCTACTGGGGATCGGATGGCTGTCACTTCAACATCTGGGACAATCATGGTGCCGACACCAACAGCGTCTGCACGACCGGAAACGGCTTCAAGACCTTCGAGCGTGAGTGCTGCTGCCCGTCGCTCAACCGCGTCTTCCCGGCATTGATCCAGGACCTGCACGACCGGGGGTTGCTGGAGGAGACGCTGGTCGTGCTCGTTGGTGAGTTCGGACGCACGCCCCGGATCAATAAGAATTCGGGCCGGGATCATTGGGGTCACGCATTCTCAGCCATCCTGGCGGGCGGAGGCGTCCGCGGCGGACAGGTCTACGGGGCGACCGACCGCAACGCGGGCTACGTCACCGAGAACCCGGTCTCGCCGGAGGATTTCGCTGCCACGATTTATCACGCGTTCGGCCTCACTCCGGAAACCGTCATCTACGACCGCACCAATCGGCCGACGCGGATCGCCGAGGGACGGCCTGTTCTCGACCTGTTCTGACCGTCAATACCGGCCACTGCGATTGGCAAAGCCGTGCAGCCTTTCACATTCCCAACGACCGAGGCCAATGGTGGGACGCTTCGATGAAGAACAGTCGTGTCGGGGGAAGCGTCGCGAGACCCGCTGCCCAGGTGACGATTGGGTGATTTTCGACAGGGAAAAGAAACGCGGATCAAACGGATGAAGGCCGATCAGAGCGGATCGATTGGCTCGTCTGCGGCAATCTGTGGTCATCAGCCTCCATCCGCTTCACCCGCGTTCCCTTTCTGTTCCTTGCGGCTGCGGCGACTGGCGATTGCAGATCTCACTGGACTCTGGACATTCAACACTCGACTCCTGCCCGTCCGGGATAATGCTGAATGAGAATCGACCGCATCGAACTGTATCACGTGGCCATGCCGCTGATTTCCCCCTGGCGCACCGCCTATGGGGAAGACGCTGCGATTCATTCCGTGCTGTGCCGGATGGTGAGCGGCTCGACGGACGGGTGGGGGGAGGCGGCTCCCTTTGCGGCTCCCTGTTATAGCCCCGAGTGGGCGGGCGGTGCGTATGCGGTGGCCTGCGACTGGTTCGCCCCGGCGCTGCTGGGCAAAGACATCACCTCTGGGAAGCAGTTGCAGGCCGCGCTGTCGATCTACAAAGGGAACCCCTTCGCCAAGTCGGCACTCGATACGGCCTGGTGGAGCCTGCATTGCCGGCGCGAGAAGCGGCCGCTGCACGAACTACTAGGGGCGACGCGCAGCGAGGTCGCCGTGGGGGCCGATTTCGGTGTCATGGACCGCATTGAGGACCTGTTGGAACCGATCGGCCGGGCCGTTGAAGCAGGGTTTCCCCGCATCAAGCTCAAGTTTCGCCCCGGCTGGGACCTGCCCATGTTGACGGCGGTCCGCGAGCGATTCCCCGAGCAGACGATTCATATCGACTGCAACAGCGGCTATCGGCTCAGCGACGCGGCGCTGTTCGAGCAGCTCGACGAGTTCCATCTGGCGATGATCGAACAGCCGCTGCAGCACGACGACCTGCACGATCACGCAAAGCTCCAACGTCGGATCGAAACGTCCCTTTGTCTGGATGAAAGCATCGTCTCACTCGACCGCGCGCGTCAGGCGCTGGAGCTGGGAAGTTGCCGATACGTTAACATCAAGCCGGGACGAGTCGGCGGACTGACCAACGCCGTCGCGATTCACAATCTGTGCCGCGATGCGGGGACGCCCTGCTGGGTCGGCGGGATGCTGGAGAGCGCCCTCGGCGCGGCTCACTGTGTTGCTCTGGCCATGCTGGACAACTTCACCTACCCGGCGGACATCTTCCCCAGCAGCCGCTTCTACCACGAGGACCTCGCCGACCCGCCGCTGGAACTGCATCGCGGTGCCGATGGCTCACCCAGCGTGACAGCCCCGGCAACACTGCCGACACCGGTCCCCGATCGACTGAAATCGCTGACCCTGGAAGAGACGGTCCTCCGGTCGTGACACGTTCAGGCTGAGGGTGCATGCCGCTTCAATTTCCCGCGATGTTTCGTCTTTTCGCGACCGGCATTTCCTGCTAGAACCCGCCCGTGACCGCGTCCGCATGGCGGAAGGCGGCGGTGAAATCGTGCGTTATCGGGAATGCGCAAACCGGGTTAATGGGAGGCAACTCATGGTCAGCAAACTCTCCACGTCCATCGTTCGCAAACTCATGGAAGCGTGGCCCAATTACCCGCAGCCGAACGATTTGTCGACTTGGCAGATCTTCCAGCAAGACGACTATCTGAACGCGACGCGCGAAAAACAGGACGCTGTCAAGCTGCGTTCAGCGGAGTGGCGGTATGAATACGAAGCCGACATGGGCTTTTTTGACACGTACTATCCACAGATTGACACGAGCCAGTTCGCCGGGCAGGACGTTCTCGACCTTGGCTCCTTCACGGCCGGACGACTCATCGGCTGGGCCGAGAAGTACAAATTCAACCTTGCGGCCGGCATCGACATCAACCCTGTCTTTGAAGAGGCTGGGAAACTGTTCGCAGATAGCAAAGGGATCAACTGTGATTTGCGAACTGGTTTCGGCGAGAATCTTCCGTGGGCCGATGATTCCTTTGACTCGGTGATTAGCTTCGACGTGTTCGAACACGTCCGAGATGTCTCGGTTGTGATGGAGGAATGCTTCCGCGTTCTTAAGCCGGGCGGGCGACTGTTTGCTTGCTTCCCGCCGTTCTATCAACCACTCGAAGCTCACTTGGGCGCGGCGACGAGAATGCCAGGCCTGCAGTGGCTGTTCTCCGGCGAGACGATCACCGCCGCATTCGACGAGATCATCGCCGAACGTGGAGCGGAGGCCGACTGGTACCGCCGCTCGAAACTTGGCCTTGCCGAATGGGAGAAACTGCCAACACTCAACGGCATCACCGTCCGCAAGTTTCGCCACATCCTTCACAATCACCCGGACTGGAACCTCGAATTCTGGAGCCGCAAACCGGTCTTCTCCGACGGTCGCCGCTCCCGCCAGCTCCCCTTCCGCCTCCTGCGACTGGCCGCCGCCATCCCCGCCAGGCTCCCTCTTCTGGAAGAAATTTCCCTCGGTCGCATCTGTTGCACTCTGCGGAAGGCGCGTCCGGAATTAGAGACAGTCAAAACAGACAAGCGACCAAACCATCAGGCTGGGGCGACCTCCCATTCCAAGGCAGCCTAGCTGACGACAACTCCTGCGTCCGTCTGGGGAGAGGGGCTGCCGACAACCGTGGTGAAGATATCACTGATGCCGTTCCCGCCAGCATCACTGTCCGATCCAAGGCCACCAGCCGCGACATCTTGAAGTGTAAACGTCACGCCTGATGGCAGTACGTACTCAAAGTAGTATGTCGACTGTGGAATGTTGTCGAAATCGGCAATGCCACTTGTGGTCGTGATGCTCGAAACGAGCAGGTCGTCGCCGGTCCCCTTTTGGCTATCAGTTCCCACCCAGTAGAGATTCACTGTCACACTCGCCGTGAACAGTGCACCGTCATTGTTGACGCCATCTTGGTTGAGATCATTGAAGATCGTCGTCACGGCGCGCGCTGATGCGGGTGCAGTAAGTTCTTGTTGCAAGGCTGCGTCAGCGGAGAAGTCGGGGTCAGGCACCAATTCGTGGGGACGAGAACTCGGGATGTTTGTCAACGCCGCCCTCCCACGAAATGGTGCCTGACCCCAGCGTGCAACAATCCGCTCCTGCACCCCGCTGATGCCGTCGACGAACTGATTGTTACCAGCCCGGCGTCGGTTGTGATATGCTGGTTGGCAGTCGAGTTGATGGCGAACACCGAACCGAAGCCGTTCTCATCCACATCGCTGTCGAGTCCCTCATTGCTGCCGACGTTCTGGAACGTGAACACCTTGTCGTTGGGACGCACGACGGCAGACGTACCGGGTCGCTCCATGATTTGCCGAGGTCGGACGAGGTTAACTGATGGAGGGCATAGAACACGTCTGACCCGCTGAGGAGCAGCTTCTGTGTCGTCATCACGACGAATGGATTGTCCGACGTGTTTCCCGGTGCGTGAGGCGGAATGGCTCCCGCCCGCGCGTGCACCCAGCAGGAATCGCCATCAAATCCCTGATGGGCGACGCTCAGGTCGATGTCGTAGGAAAGGTCCGCCCCCGCCTCTGGCGTGCCATCCACATCGGCTTCCCAGTCGCGGAGCTTGTCCCTCAGCGCGGCGACGGTGTCAGGATGCGCGGCGGCGACATCGTGCGACTCGTCCATCGCTTCGTCGAGGTCGTACAGCTCGGCCTTGTCACCATGACTGATGAACTTCCACTTCCCCGACCGGACGGCCCGCGTGTCGCCTTTTCTCCAGAAGAGGGGGCGTGCCGATAACTCGCAGGGACCCGATTCTGTGCCATCCAGCAGGAGCGGGCGGAGCGAGACCCCGTCCAGATCAAGTGACTCAAGCCGGTCGGCCCGTCCGGCGACTTCGAGCAGCGTGGGGAACAGGTCGAACGTCATCGCCGTTGCATCGCAGACACCCGGATTAACGCGGCCGGGCCAACGGATGATCGCCGGGACGCGATGCCCTCCTTCGTACAGTTCGGTCTTTTGGCCTCGGTAGGGGCCGTTGCTGGAGATGTCGTGAAACCCGCCGGCATACGTCAAGTAGCCACCGTTGTCGGAGGCGAACACGACGAGTGTTTTATCGTCGAGGCCGGTCTCTTTGAGCGTTGCCAGGATCTCCCCGACGCTGCCGTCGAGGGCCTCAATCATCTTCCTGGTGACTGGCTCGACGTTGGAGCCGCGCGGGAGGCCGTGCTTGTTGTTCCAATAGTCTTCTCCCTCGACACGGTAGCCCGCGTCGTCCGGGCCTTGCCACGGAAAATGAATCGCCAGATGGGCGACGTACAGGAAGAATGGTTCGTCTTTGTGCTGTCGGATGAATTCCTGGCTGTGCTGCGTGATGAGATCGGTGCTGTATCCGCGCTCCATTTCGATTTCGTCGTTGTGCCACCAGTCCTTGTGACCGGAGCGGTCGATGTGCGAATGGTGGTCGCCGCCGCCGGTGACCAGACCCCGGAAGTCGTCGAATCCCTGCTGTGGCGGCATGAGGGGCGGGTGAAAGCCGAGATGCCACTTGCCGTACATGCCGGTGGCGTACCCGGCTTCTCCCAACGCGTCGGCGATGGTGACCGCACTCAGCGGAAGCCCGTCGTCCGGCTGCGCTTTGGCCGACAGCGCCCCTTCGAACTGACGTCCGAACCGATGCTGATACAGCCCGGTCAACAGCGCGGCCCGTGTCGCCGAACACATCGGCCCGTTCGAGTGGAAATCGGTGAACCGCAAGCCCTCCGCCGCCATGCGGTCCAGATGAGGTGTGCGATTAATTGCGTTTCCGTAACAGGCGAGATCCCCATACCCAAGGTCATCCGCCAGAATGATGACAAAGTTCGGCCGTTCATCGGCATGGGCGAACGTCATCGTCAGAGCGGTGGCCAGAGCGATCGTCGCGATGGTGAGAAGCCGCGTGGGATGTGTTGTCATGTTGAGTTCCTCGTCGGTGATGTCATCAATGTCGTCGCAGTACCATTCGCTGATCGTGTCAGGAGGCACCCGGAGGTGCCGCGTCGTCACGTGGCTTCGCGATTCGAACATCGTACCGGACGGGAAGCAACCCTGACATTCATCGGTCGTCGGACCACCAGAGTCCTTCGTGCCGTTGTGTCTTTGTGGCTCGAAGAACACCACCAAGACGCGAAGGCACGAAGAGAGGGGAAGGCGCGCGGTGGGTGAGCCAGGGCCATTCAAAGTTTCACTTTGGAGAAGACCGGCCGGGACAAGATCAATGGTAACCCGAAGCGTCAGCGAGGAAGCGTCAGCGAGGAAGCGAACGTGAGTGAGCGATTCGTCCCTCGCTGACGCTTCGGGTGACGAGGTTGCCCAGCTTCAATCTTTGAACCGCCCTGGTGGGTGAACACGGAAAAACCCCAGTTTCCTGCCGGCCCGGCTCACGCTGTGACGGCATGTCCTTCTGGAGGCCCTCGGAAAATAGAATGCCGCGCCGGCAGCCGTTGTTCGTCGGTTGCATCCCTTCGATGGCGGTGCGCGCCTGTTCCCGGGTGGCTGGGGCGACGTTGAGGAAACGGACACGTCGCCTCAGGCCGAACACTGGGGCCGTAATGCGGTTTCGTTCACCGTCCACAGGCCCAGAGGTCCGTGCGATTTATCAATCATCGGTGTAAGATCGCCCCAGCCACCCCCAAGGTTGAGCCGATGCGCCCCCTGTTCGCCGAACCCGTCGGTTTGATGCGACAAACATGGCGGCTGCCAGTATGATCGACTCTCCCTTGAATGCCCATGCACGGAGCCGATACGCCATGCTCGTCTGCAAACCGGTCCTTCTTGCCTGCCTTGTGCTCGGAACTGTGACAGGGTCGTTGGCGCGACTGGCGGCTGAAGAACAACGGCCCAATGTGGTCGTGTTCATGATCGACGACCTCGGCTGGACAGACGCCGGTTGTTACGGCAGCGATCTTTACGAAACGCCGCACATCGACCGGCTGGCGGCAGAGGGGCTCCGCTTCACCAACGCCTACGCCGCCTGCACGGTCTGTTCACCCACACGAGCCGCCATGATGACCGGCATGTATCCGGCGCGACTCAACCTTACCGACTGGATCGACGGACACTGGGCGCACATGAACGCGGAACGGAAGAATCGGCTACCGCTGATGCCGCCGCTTTGGACGGAGTATTTGGAGCATGGCTACACGACCATCGCCGAGGCGCTGCAGGCGAACGGATACCGGACCGCGCACGTCGGCAAGTGGCACTTGACGCCGCGGTCGAGTGACCGGTCGGTCGTCGAGCCGTTCTATCCGGAGCATCAGGGGTTCAACGTCAACATTGCCGGCAATCAGTGGGGAGCGCCGGGCACGTACTATTGGCCTTACCGGCACCCCAAGCGAACCGGCATCGATGCCCGCGTCGAAAACTTTCCGCCGGAGGAGGAGACGCGCGGCAAGTATCTCACTGACATGCTGGCCGACCGAACGGTCTCGCTGCTGCACGACCTGAAGGACGGACCATTCTTTCTGTACTTCGCTCACTATGCGGTGCATACGCCCATTCAGGGACGGAAGGATCTGACGCAAAAGTACGAAGACAAGATCGCTCCCGACCATCGGCATCGCAACGCCGGATACGCGGCGATGGTGGAGAGCGTGGACCACAGCGTCGGACGGATTCGGGCGGCGTTGGATGAACTGGGGATCGCGGACAACACGATCATCATCTACACGTCCGACAACGGCGGACTGGACAGTCATGATTCCGGCAATCCGACCGACAACGCGCCGCTCCGCGACGGCAAAGGTTCCGCTTATGAAGGAGGCGTAAGGATTCCGACGATCGTTTCCTGGCCCGGTGTGACGCCCGCGGGGAGCGTTTCGGATGAGCCGATCATCACCTGCGACTTCTATCCCACCATTCTGGCGATGACCCACACCACCGGCGACGCAACGCACAACAACAACGTGGATGGTCTCTCCCTGATGCCGCTGCTGAAGGACCAGGCAGCGACTCTGGGCCGTGACGCGCTCTATTGGCATTATCCGCACTATCACAGTTCGGGAGCGACGCCCTATTCGGCGGTTCGCGCCCGGGACTGGCGGCTCGTTGAGTTCTACGAAGACGGCCGTCGCGAGCTGTACAACCTGGCGGACGACATTGGCGAAACGGCCGATTTGTCGGAGACGCATCCAGAGAAAACGCGGGAACTGATGTCCTTGCTCAATCACTGGCGCGAAGAGATGGAAGCCCAACCGCCGCGAAATAACCCGGACTTCTCCGGCAGACACCCGGCGTCTCAGTCGGGCAAGGGGCGTGCGAATTGATCGTGCTGCCGACGAACGTTTCGTGTCGAATCAGTTCGAGACACCGGGTGTCTTCCCCGTCAGAGGGTCTGGCCCCAATCACGGAACGCCTTCGTCCTTTGACTGGTGTACCCGCCTGATAACGTTCCTTCGAAGAGCCCCGTCATGATTCGTTTCACACTCGTCGCGGCGTTGCTGTTGTGTCCGGGCGGCGTCAGAGCCGACGACTCGGCTGAGTTTCGCCCGCTGTTTAACGGACAGGACCTGTCCGGTTGGGTGCCGGTGAACACGGCGCCGACGACGTGGTCGGTGCGGGACGACATGCTCATCTGTTCGGGCAAGCCGATTGGCGAACTCCGCACAGACCGCATGTATCAGAACTTCATCCTCGAACTGGAATGGCGGCATATGAAGCCCAAGGGGAACGCGGGAGTTTTTATCTGGGCGGACGACATCACAGCGCGCGGCGTGCCGTTCCACCGCGGTATCGAGGTCCAGGTGTTGGAGAACGCCTATGGAAACACGCAGTCGTACACCACGCACGGCGACATCTTCCCCATTCATGGCGCGGTGATGACGCCGGTCAATGGACGGGGCGGCAGCCGCGCCTTTCCGACGGAGCGGCGGTCCCATCCGAGCCCGCTGTGGAACCATTACCGCATCATCTGTCAGGACGGAAGCATTTCGCTCGCCGTCAACGGCAAGGTAGTCACGCACGGAACCGGCTGCAGCCCCCGTAAAGGTTACCTCTGTTTGGAATCCGAAGGGGGCATCGTCCATTACCGAAACCTGCGCATCAAAGAATTGCCCGACACACCAGTCGCTGAGGACGACATCGCGATCGCCGACCGGGGGTACCGCTGTCTCTATACGGGAGTCGACCTTTCCGGATGGACTGTGGCCAACGGCGACGCAAGCGGCTGGCGGTCGAAGGACTGGATTCTCGCTCACGAGGGCCAAGCGTCCGGGGCGAACGAGGCGGCCTCAACCGATGCGATCTCAACTGAGGAGCGATTCGGCGACTTCGGCTTCGTCTTTGACATCAAGCTGAACGATGCGTCCGGCACGCCGCGGGTGCAACTGCGGGGAACGGAGGCGACGGAGATTGCCATTGATCCCGATGACGAACTGACCTCACAGCACCTCGCTCCGACGGGACGGTGGAACCGGTTTGAAGGAACGCTGAACGGCAAGTCGTTGACGCTGCGTCTCAATGGTGCGACTCTGTTCGAGGGCAAATCACTTTCGGCGGCCCCCGATAAAGGCCCGCTGATGGTCCTTCCGGACGGACCGTTGGAGATTGCCAATCCCTTTGTTCGTGCCTTGACTCACTGAGAGTCTCTCCGGAAACTGAACGCTTGGTTTTCTGGGAGGGCGAGGCTCCCGCCGACCCGCGACGTGACGACTCCGCCACAGTTATTGAAATCCGCTTTCCTGCGGGTACCGAGTCCCCGCGATCCCCTGGCGAGGCCGGACGCGGCCCACTCCGATTGCGGCTCGGCGGGAGCCTCGCCCTCCCGAATCGATCATCATCCTTTCCCAGACATCCTCAGAAAGCCTACCGGTATGCTGCTGCGATTCCTGCGATCCTCTGTGCTCCTGCTGCCGCTGTTCTGCTGTGATCTCGCCTGTACCGGCGCCGCCTCGGACCCTGTTTCGATTGTCGAACCGATCGACGTTGCTGCGGACGACTGGCCGTGGTGGCGCGGGCCAACCCACAACGGGGTTGCTGTCGCCGGTCAGACACTCCCGGCAGCATGGAGTGCCTTGGAGAACGTCCTTTGGAAGACGCCGGTCCCCGGGCGGGGGCATGGCTCGCCGACGGTGGTGGGCGAGCAGGTTTTCCTCGCGACGGCCGATGAGCAACAGCAGACGCAGTCGGTGCTCTGTTTCGACCGCAAGACCGGAGAACGGCTCTGGACGACCGAAGTGCACAGTGGTGGGCTGAGTGACAAAGGCAACAAGCGTGCAACGCAGGCCTCCGGCACGGTCGCGTGTGATGGGGAACGGGTCTTCATCAACTTCCTCAATCGGGATGCGGTCGACACAACCGCACTGAGCCGGGAGGGCGAGCAGCTTTGGCAGCAGAAGATCACCGGCTATGTCGTGCATCAGGGGTATGGGTCCTCGCCGCTCCTTTATGGCTCGCTGGTCATCGTCACGGCCGACAACAAAGGGGGCGGAGCGATCGCCGCATTTGACCGGGCGACGGGCGAGACCGTGTGGCGTCATGACCGGCCGGAGAAACCGAATTACCCCTCGCCCATCCTCCTGCCGATCAACGGTCGCGACCGCCTGCTGCTCACCGGCTGCAACATGGTTTCCTGTTTCGAGCCGCTCACCGGTGAGGTGCTTTGGGAGACTGCAGGGGCGACCACCGAGTGTGTCACATCGACGGTGACCGACGGCACGCATGTCTTCACCAGCGGCGGCTATCCGCGCAATCACGTTGCCGCCGTCCGCGTGGACGGCACCGGTGAGGTCGCCTGGGACAACGACGTCCGCGTGTACGTCCCCTCCATGCTCATTCACAAAGGGCACCTCTACGCCGTCACCGACGCGGGCGTCGCCATCTGCTGGAAGTCCGACACGGGTGAAGAACTCTGGAAGGGGCGGCTCGGCGGCACGTTCAACGCCTCACCCGTGCTCGTCGGAGAGACCATCTACGCCACCAACGAAGCCGGCACGACCTTCCTGTTCCGGGCAAGTCCGGATAACTTCGGCCTGCTCGCCAAGAACGCAATCCCGGGCGAAGTCTTCGCAACGCCCGCCATCTGCGGAAACCGCATCTACCTCCGCATTGCCGAACAGCAAGACGGCAAGCGACAGGAGATGCTGTACTGCGTTGGGCTCCGCGAATAAAACCGAGAGCGATCTGGGAATTTCCTGGACGTGGAAGGTAGGAAGCTGTGATCATCGCGGCTGGCCTGAGCCCTGCCTGGCAGCAGGTTCTGGTGTTCGACGAGATCGCGGTTGGCGAAGTCAACCGTGCGGCTGAGGCGGTGTGGTGCGCGTCCGGGAAAGTGCTCAATGTCTCGCGAGCCATCCTGTTGCTGGGGGCAGACGGGCAGACGGTCTGTCCCATCGGTGGTCGGCCGGGGGACGCCATTCGTGATGAGTTTCTTGCCGACGGCATTGCGGCGTGCTGGATCTCAACCGATGTCCCCACACGCGTCTGCACGACGGTTGTCGAACGGGCGTCCGGCTGCGTGACCGAGTTCGTCGAGAACGCGACCGCCATCTCGGCTGATGAACTGTCCGCGTTCGAGGCGGCCTACGCAGAGGCGCTCAGGGAGGTCTCTGGGGAGGAGTCAGCGGCAGCGAGCGTTGCCGTGCTCACCGGGTCGCTCCCCGAGATTGAGGGGCAGGGGAAACCGGTCGGTCTCTATCGGCGACTGTTAGCCGACGGCCCGCGTGCGATCCTCGATGTTCGCGGCCCGGAACTCCACGAGGCATTGCAAGAACGTCCGCTGCTGGTGAAACCCAATCGGCATGAACTCGCGTCAACGGTCGGCCGGCCCCTTCCTGATGATGCAGCCGTGTGGGGCGCGATGAGAGAATTGAATGCAGCGGGGGCCGAGTGGGTGTTGGTCACCGCCGGTGCGGGTGAGGTTTTTCTGTCGTCCCAAACGGCGGCCTGGACGTTCGTGCCCCCGCGGGTGCCGGTGGTGAATCCCATTGGCTGCGGCGACTGCCTGGCGGCTGGGATCGCCGTCGCGATTTCCGAGGGGGCCGACATGGCCGATGCCGTGCGGTTCGGATTGGGGGCCGCCGCAGATAACGTCGGTCAACTCCTCCCCGCCCGCCTCGACCGGGACCGCGCGAACCGCCACGCGCAGGCCGTTACGGTGAAGTCGCGATGAACCGGTCAGCCCGTTGAAGAACGTCTGCCACGGCTGTGTCAGCCGTGCCGAAGTTCGAGAACGGACTGGTTTCTCGCACTGCCGTGACGGCAGTGGCACGCCCGATTCGAGTATCTTAACGGGCTGCTATGACTCGATACTCTCGCCGCAGACGGAAATCAGTAGAATGGCCTCTCGTTCTCAAACCGCCCAACGATCCAAGGATGCAAGAATGCGTCACCCTCTTTCGGTCCTAATTACCCTTGTGGTTGTCACCGTCGCGGCAGCGGTGGTCGCTGTCTCCCCCCAATCTGCCGCCCGGGAACTTCGTGCCGGCGGCGGCAAACAGTGGTATCGCGGCAACATGCACACGCACTCTCTCTGGAGCGACGGCGACGACTACCTGGAGATGATCGCCGACTGGTACGAAAAGCACGGATACGATTTCCTCGTCTTCACAGACCATAACGCACTCGCCGACACCGAATGGTGGGTCGACGTGGACCGGACCAAAGGAGGCCGCAACGCGTACGACAAACTGAAGGCCCGCTTCCCGGATTGGATCGAAGAACGAATCGATGGCGAGACGGTCGAAGTCCGGCTACGCATGTTCGATGAGGTCGCCGAGAAGCTCAACAAGCCGGGCGAGTTTTTGCTCGTGCAGGGCGAGGAGATCAGCGACTCGTTCGGGCGCTTCCCGATTCATGTCAACGCCGGCAATGTCGAGGAACTGATCCCGCCCATGAAAGGGGGCAGCGTTCGCGAGGTGATCCAGAACAATGTCAACGCGGTCATCGCCCAGCGGGAGCGAACCGGCCGGCCGATGATCGCGCACCTCAACCATCCGAACTTCGGCTACGCGGTGCGGGCGGAGGACATCATCCCGATTGAGGGGGACCGGTTCTTCGAGGTCTACAACGGGCACCCTTCGGTCCACAATCACGGTGACCATCAGCACGCCTCCACCGAGCGCATGTGGGACATCGTGCTCGCCTTTCGCCTGGCCGAACTCGGCCTGCCGGTGATGTACGGCCTCGCCGTCGACGACGGGCACAGCTACCACAACATTCCCAGCCGCGCGAGCGAACCGGGCCGCGGCTGGGTCCAGGTGCTGGCCGATGACCTGAACCCCGCGTCGCTGATCGAAGCCCTCGAAGCGGGCCGCTTCTACGCCTCCAGCGGCGTCGAGTTGCGAAGCGTCGTCTCCTCGACGAGCGGATTAACCGTGGAAGTCGAACCGGTTGCGGATGAGTCCTACACGATCGAATTCATCGGCACCCGCAGCAACTTCGACCGCAGCAGCCACCCGGTCACCGATGCCAACGGCCAAGAGATCCATGCGACCCAGAATTACTCGAACGACATCGGCCAGGTGTTCGCCACCGTGCACGGCACCCAAGCGTCCTACACCTTCACCGGCCACGAACTCTACATCCGGGCCCGTATCACCTCCAATGCCCAGCACCCCAACCCGTCCGAACCCGGCGACTTCCAACAGGCCTGGAGCCAGCCGGTCGTGGGGCTGGCGAAAGAATTCGACTGATCTCGTCAGAGACGATGTTCACTCCACCCCATTCCGTATCGGAGGAGTGCCAGATCGGCAAAAACCAGCAGGCCAGCCCAACAGATCACGGTTTCGACGGTTGCATTGCCGAATGCAACAACAGGAGCGAGATCAGGAGCAGCCATCGCCGAGACGACGAGGAAGCTGACGATTGTGATTTTCACCTGCGGCCTTTTCCACCAGGGAAGCCGATCGATGCCGCATTCCACAAGAGCCTCATGGGCCTTGCGGACGACTCTCGACGAATCACATCCCGTACTGCCTTCCCGCGCCTTTCGCCGTCTTGTTCAAGCGGTTGTGGGCGTAGAGGCCGTCGAGGATGAGTTCGGCGAGGGCGGCTTGGGTGCCGCTGGCGGTTTCGCCGGTTGCGAGGTCGCCGGCAAGGTCGGTGGCGGCGGAGGCGAGCTGTGTTCGGAAGCCGCGGATGCCGTCGAGTGAACTGAGGAACTCTTCGGTGGGGGCGGCGTCGCTGAGGGTGAGGTGGCCGCCGTTCTCGAAAAACTCGACGATGCCGCGGAACTGTTTGGCCGAGAAGTGCTGGTCGAAGATGTTTCGGACCGCTTCTTCGACGAGCCGGTGTAGCAGGCGGTCTTCCTCGCCAGTTTCTTCGGTCATGGCCAGTTCGACCTTGCCGCGGGCGGAAGCGGCAATGTGTGTGAGGTCGCTGGGGCGGGCGACTGCGACCGGTTCGCCCAACAGCACGGCGCGGCGTTCGGCGTTGGAGAGCATGTTCTCATAGTTGGCGATCGACATCCGCACGCTCACGCCGCTCGCCTGGTTGACGTGTGGGCTGGTGCGGGCCAGTCGCGAAATCTCTTCGACGAGCTGTTTCATGAACGGCGGCACATGCACCGGGGTCGGGCTGTCGCGGTCGGTCCAGGCGTTCTCGTCGGTGATTTGCATGCCCAGCTCGCGGGTGAGCGGGTAGTGTGTGCGGATCACCGAGCCAATGCGGTCCTTGAGCGGCGTCACGATGCGGCCGCGGTTGGTGTAGTCTTCCGGGTTGGCGGAGAAGACGAGGCACAGATCGAGCGGCAGCCGCACGGTGAAGCCGCGGATTTGGATGTCCCGTTCCTCCAGCACGTTGAACAGGCCGACCTGAATCTTCGGCGACAGGTCGGGCAACTCGTTCATGCAGAAGATGCCGCGATGGGAGCGGGGGATCAGCCCGAAGTGCATCACGTCTTCGTTGGCGAGGTGTCGTCCCTCGGCATGCTTGATGAGATCGACCTCGCCGATCAGGTCGGCAATGGTCACGTCGGGTGTCGCCAGTTTTTCGTGATACCGTTGATCGCGGCCAATCCATTCGACGGGCGTGTCGTCTCCCTTCTCTTCGATGAGGTCGCGGGCGTACTTGGAGAGCGGCGCGAGCGGGTCGTCGTTGATCTCGCTGCCGGCGACGACCGGGGTCGCCTCGTCGAGCAACAGGGTCAGCATCCGCAGCATGCGCGTTTTGCCCTGTCCGCGCAGGCCGAGAAACAGCAGATCGTGGCGGGAGAGAATCCCATTGACGATCTGGGGAATGACGGTCTGCTCGAACCCCAGGATGCCGGGGAACAGCTCGTCGCCCCGTTGGAGCATGGCGAGCAGGTTCCGCCGCATCTCCTGCTTGACGGAGACCGGCCGATAGCCGGATTCGCGAAGTTGTCCAAGGGTGCGGGGTCGGTCGGTCATGTTCGGGCTCGAAGTCTTGTTGAAGTCTCGTCATTGTAGACAGTCGGCCAAGTGAGGCGAATGGTCCCACTGGCATGGTTTCCGAAAAGTTGTTTCCACTTGACGGACGGGAGCGGATCGCCGAGGAAGCCGTTTCGAAACCCCCCGTCGTTGTCGCCAGGTCTGACCATTGGGATGTTACTGCCGCTGGCCGGGACTACGGTCCGTCCAGTGTTGAGCGTCCAGAGTCCAGTGATCGAATTCAGTGGACTCTCAACTCGGGGCACACTCCGCAGGGCCATCCGCCGTAGTCATCGTTGACAAACGGAGTCACGACGCCTCCAATAAACGCATGGCCGGATCGGATCATCCAACGGGTATGTGATGCACGCGACTTCCTCGTCCGCCGCTCCTCTCGGACTGTTTCCGAATCAGTCTCAGCCGCGTCTCTACGACCGCGCTGTCGAGGTTTTGCGGACAGCCCATTACGCTCGTCGTACGGAGAAGGCTTACCTTCACTGGATCGGCCGATTCGTACGCTTCCATCGGGGACAACATCCTCGTAGCGTTCGGGAGCAAGGGGTCAACGCATTTCTGACGCACCTTGCAGTTGAAGGAGACGTCACTTCATCGACACAGAACCAGGCGCTCGCCGCCTTGCTGTTCCTGTATGAGCATGTGCTGAAAGAACCGTTGGACCGCATCGAGGGGGTTGTTCGCGCCAAACGCCCCAAGCGTCTCCCTGTCGTGCTGACCCGTGGCGAGACACGCCGTATTCTCAACGAACTGGAAGGCGTACACCGTCTGGTTGCTCTGCTTTTGTATGGTTCCGGCCTGCGTCTGCTCGAAGCATTGCGATCGCGTGTGAAGGACGTCGACTTCGGTCGGTCGGAACTGACAATTCGCGAAGCCAAAGGAAACAAGGATCGCCGGACGATGCTCCCTCAGGCGGCGGTCGACGGCCTGCGTCACCAGATCGAAGTCTCCCGCCGATTCCACGTGGAGGATCTGGCACACGGCGTTGGTTCGGTCGAATTGCCGTATGCCTTTGCACGAAAGTGCCCTCAGGCGGCATTCGAGTTTCGCTGGAAGTATGTCTTCCCGGCGGCCGGGATCAGCCGAGACCCACGCAGCGGAATTCATCGTCGTCATCACCTGCATGAATCATCGGTCTCGAAGGCAATTCGCGGCGCAACCAAACGGAGCGATATCACGAAACGCGTAACTGCACATACGTTCCGTCATTCGTTTGCAACTCATCTGGTCGAGTCCGGTTCGGGTAACCGTTCACACCCCGGATAGCAGGGTGGGGGGTGGTTGGCTGGCGAAGTGGGCTTTGACGGCGTCGGTGACGAAGGTGAAGACGTTACGGTTCTGCTGGCGACAGGTTTCGATCACGCTCAGCAGCGTCTCCACG
>JAJDEI010000138.1 GCA_029259845.1 Planctomycetaceae bacterium
CTAGATACGTCGAGATGTGGCGACGCCGAGCTGACGAGTTTTGACCGCTTGCAGTCAGAATGAGTTTTTCAACGGGCTGCTAGAAGGCGGCCCAGCGGGGACGACTGGGTCGACACTGAGTCATCCCCCCATCGCATGTCCACTGACGAGATTGAGCAGGGGCTTAAGGTCCTGCGTTTCCGTGAGCGCGGGAAGGTGATTCTGGGCTGGATCGCTGCAAACGTGAACAGCAGGGCTAGCCTCGCTCAAGTTGGCTAACGTCTGAGGTAACCGGCTTGGCGGACCGACGAAGGTGACGTTGGCGCACCCAGCTTTGTCAACCAAGGAAACAACGTTGGAAAACCGAAAGGCGAGCCAACTCCGGTTCACCGATTCGTTCTGCCGCGATATGCGTCTTACGTAGAGTGTCGGAAACATTACTCTAGTTATATCGCAAAGAGCAAAGTTCACGCAGTCGTCCTTTTCAGGAGCAACGACTTTCAACGCGGTACTCGGATTGTCAAGTATGTGATGTGCGTTCGGGACGTTCCAATTCAAGAATTGGGCGCCCTTCGTGGAATACAGTAACGGTTCCCGACGAGGCGGATATTGCAAATGCGATGGCGTCTGTAACGGAAGTGATAGATTGAGCGGCCGCATGGCGTGCACCTAGGCCGGGTCGGAGCCTTACTTTCTTGACGCCCGCATCGAAATAGGTGCCAGCCGAAAGGACCGTTCCCTTACGGCTAACGATGAACCCTCCATCGAGTCCGGAGAATTCCCGAATCGTTTCAAAGAACTCTTGGTGGTGAATGCTCCGTTCTCGTTGCGGGTGCCCTTTGAAGGGGTTCAATACAAGCTGGCGACAATATGGTTCCAGCTTCGATTCGTCGCCAAGCACGAGTACCGTTCCAATGGGTTTTCCTTCGCGGCCTTCTGCGGCCAGTCGAAGAGCGATTTCAAGAAGTCGAGCCACTTCGCGAGAGGAGAATAGGCCCTGAATGTCCGCAATATTGCCGTTACGAAACCAAGGGTAGTCGCGTCCTGCATTTGCAATGAGGAGTGTGTCAAGCCGCTCGGAACCGGCAACGCCGGAAAGGCAGACCACACTCTCATCCAAATCCACGAGGCTGTTCATCACCGCCAGTAGCAGACCTACCTTGAGTTGGCTCATTCTTGTTAAAGTCGCCTCCGGAAGGCGCAGCACGGCGTCGTTTGAAGAAATCGCGATGGGCAGGTCGGCTTCGTGGCGCGTGAGCCAAATCACGTGTTCGGACTCACGCAATCTACCGACAAGGCGAATATCTCGCAGTTCGTCGGCTTGAACTATGAGGGTCGCAATTTGCAGTGACCGAGCCACGTCGAAGGCTGCGTGAACCAGCGTTCGCGACTCGACGTTCTCACTAGTATTCTTGTTTTTAATCTTGTTCTTTCTGCCCATGAAGTATGTCCGTTAAGCCGCTGCCGCCACGTTGCCCGCGGACTGAATTGCCGGTCAAGGTAGAGCGAGCGCAAAAGCTGCAGCCAAAAGCGTCTGGGACCATGCTTGCAAGCAAACTGAGTTACTGGCGACAGAACTTTGAAGGCATCACTGCTGGACTGGAATAGTCCAGCTTTGGGCAGGGTAACGCCGTGCCATTCGGCCGTCAACGAATTCTCTGACGCTGAACCGGTCTAACACGATACCGTTCGTCTTGGCAGCGGCGTTCACAGGGGGGAGACATCGCGGGTGGCCCAGCCGGGATCAGCTGGGTGCCGTTGGCACAAGATGTCTCGTACACGGCTTGCGATGCTGATCGATTGTTTGGATGCTGAGTGAGAGGCATCTTGTCGCGGCGCGATCCAGCCAGGTGGCCGGACCACTCGCCGCACATTGGAAATGTGCGGCTCAACGGAGATCCATGATCGCGGCTTTTTGGAGTACGCAACATGCAGGACTGTTTTCTCGATCATCTTCGATCTCAACTTGATGACATCTGCGACGCCGGCACGTTTAAGGCGGAGCGGGTGATTACGTCGCCGCAGGAGGCGCGGATTGGGGTCGCGGATGGGGCGGACCGGCGGGTGCTCAACCTGTGTGCGAACAACTATCTGGGACTGTCGGATCATCCGGAGATTGTGCAAGCGGCCCATGAGGGGTTGGACCGCTGGGGATACGGAATGTCGTCGGTGCGGTTCATTTGTGGGACGCAGGCGGTGCACAAAGAGTTGGAACGCAAGCTGAGCGAGTTTCTGGGGACGGAAGATACGATCCTGTACTCGTCCTGCTTTGATGCGAACGGCGGGCTGTTTGAGACGCTGCTGAGTGATGAGGACGCGATCATCTCGGACGAGTTGAACCATGCGAGCATCATCGACGGTGTGCGGCTGTGTAAGGCGCAGCGGTTTCGCTACAAGAACAGCGACATGGCCGATCTGGAGGCGCAACTGCGAGCGGCCCAATCGGCCCGGTTCCGGCTGATCGCGACCGATGGCGTGTTCTCGATGGACGGTTACCTTGCCAACCTGCCCGGTATCTGCGATCTGGCCGACCGGTATGATGCCCTGGTGATGGTGGACGATTCGCACGCGGTGGGGTTTATCGGCGAGCGCGGCCGCGGGACGCACGAGCATTTCCGCGTGATGGGCCGCGTGGACATCCTCACCGGCACGCTGGGCAAGGCACTCGGCGGAGCGAGCGGCGGGTACACGAGTGGACGGCAGGAGATTATCGACCTGCTGCGCCAGCGGTCGCGGCCGTATCTGTTTTCCAACTCGGTCGCCCCGCCGATCGTCGCCGCGTCGCTGAAGGCGCTCGAGCTCATCGGGAAGACGTCCGACCTGCGAGACCGACTCCGTGAGAACACGGCGTTTTTCCGCAGCGAGATAACGCGGCTCGGCTTTGACATCCTGCCGGGGGAGCACCCGATCGTGCCGGTGATGATCGGCGATGCGGCGAAGGCGACGCAGTTGGCGGACGCCCTGTTGGAGCGCGGCGTGTATGTGATCGGCTTTTCGTTCCCGGTCGTGCCGCAGGGAAAGGCCCGGATTCGGTGTCAAATGTCGGCGGCTCACACGCGGGCGGACCTGGAGTTTGCGGTCGAGCAGTTTGCAACCGTCGGCGTTGCCTCCGGGCTAACGTGATCTGCGTCGGCGTTGCCTCCGGGCTAACGTGATCTGCGTCGGCGTTGCCTCCGGGCTAATGTGACCTATGCTACGGGCTGTGCTGATTGCCCGTTTCTGTTCGATTGACTGAGCCGTCCGATGTTCCGCGTGCTGATTACTGACAACCTGTCCCCCGCCGGCCTGAAACTGCTGGAAAACGAGCCGGAGATCGAGGTCGACGTCCGCTCCGGGCTGTCGCCGGAGGAAGTACGGGAGGCGCTTCAGGAGGCGGACGGCATCATCATCCGCAGCGGAACGAAGCTCACGCCCGAATTGCTCGATGGACAGGAGCGGCTGAAGGTGATCGTGCGGGCAGGGGTCGGCGTGGACAACATCGACCTGCCGGCGGCGACGCGGGCGGGCATCGTGGTGATGAACACGCCCGCCGGCAACACCACCAGCACGGCGGAACACACGATCGCCATGCTGATGGCACTCTCGCGGAACATCGGCCCGGCGTCGCAGAGCATGCGGGAAGGCCGTTGGGACCGAAAGAAGTTCACCGGAACCCAACTGGCAGGCAAGACGATCGGCGTGATCGGACTGGGGCGGATCGGGCTGTCGGTCGCCAAGCGGTGCTGCGGACTGCAGATGACGGTTGTCGGATTCGACCCGTTCCTGTCTGCGGAGAAAGCAGCCGAGCATGGGATTGAACTGTTCCGTGATGTGGATGAACTCATTCCGCGGTGCGACTATCTCACCGTGCATACGCCGCTGACGGATGAAACGCGGGGGCTGATCAACAGCGAACGTTTGCGAAACTGCAAGCAGGGCGTGCGGATCATCAACTGCGCCCGGGGAGGGATTGTGGATGAGGACGCGCTCGTGGAGGCGATTGAATCGGGACACGTCGCCGGGGCGGCGCTCGATGTGTTTGTCGGAGAGCCGCCGGCAGAAGACAGCCGGTTGCGGACGTCGCCCCATGTGCTGTGCACGCCCCATCTGGGAGCATCGACGGAGGAGGCCCAGGAGCAGGTGGCGGTCGAAGCGGCGGACATCATCACCGCCTTCCTGCTGCGGAACGAAGTCCGGTATGCGATCAACATGGCACCGATCACGGCCCATGAAGTGCCCGGTCTCAAGCCGTACCTCGATTTGTCGTATCGGCTCGGCTTGTTGCTCGCGCAGCTCAACGGGGCGAAGGCAATTAAGGCGGCCCATCTCAATCTGCGGGGAGAGGCGGCCTCCAAGCCGATGAAATTGATCGGCTCCGCGTTTACGTCGGGCCTGCTGTCGACAGCCCTCGAAGAGGGCGTGAATATCATCAACGCCGAAATGATGGCCCGTGAACGGGGCATCGAAATCACTGAGTCCGGCTCGTCGGAAGTCGGCGCGTTTTCGACCGTCGTCTCGGCAACGGTGGAGAACGAGGATGGGGAATTGCGAGCCGCGGGCACGATGTTCGGCAACGACTACCTGCGGCTTGTGCGGCTGGGCGAGTACCAGTTGGACGCCTACCTTGACGGGCTGATGTTGATTTACCGTCACCTGGACGTGCCGGGACTGATCGGCGCGATCGGGACGACCTTCGGTCGGTATCAGGTCAACATTTCGCACATGGCGCTGGGGAGGGAGAAAAACGAGCCGGGCGGGGATGCCGTCGCCGTGCTCAATCTGGACAGCGAACCGTCTGCGGAAGCGCTCGACGATGTGTTGTCGCACCCAGATGTCACCGGCGTGCAACTCGTGCGACTGCCACCGACCGGTGCGCCGCTGCCGTGGTTGGGGTTGTAAGAACGTATCTGAATTCGCGCCCCGCTCTCAGGGTGGCTGGGGCGAGATTCTGGTCGCGCAGTTGTCGAGAGCGTTTCGCGTCTGGGGCGATGGGCGAGTTCTCTGGACCGCACACAGCCCCAGAGAACGACCATGAGAAACCATCCATGCGTCCGAGCGTTCCAGCCACCCTCCGCTGCCTCTGGTTGGGGCTGTCGGAATGCGATGTGAGCGTGTGCAGCGCGCGCCCACGGGGCGCGGCCCGTGGGGTTGAATCCCTCTTGAGCCATGCCGGCACGATTTCGCGTATCCTCAATTGATGGAATGAATTACCACGATCTGCGCGGATGGGAAAGTGTGCTGCCTGTTGTCGCGGGCCGGGTGCTGGCTTAGAATGCGGCGACGGGTCGTTGTCGCCATTGGCCGCTTCGACGCGGCTTGCAGACAGTCCCGAGGGACGGCTCATGATTTCGGGCGTCCGGCGTAACAAATCTCGCAAAAAAGGCTCCCGGTGCACCCCGGCGGGAAACCGGAACGGACACACGCCGCAAGGGCACGTAACGCAAGGCCGGCGCCGCTCGCCGGTGATGCAACTCAACGTGCTGGCGCTTAACCGCAACTACGTCGCCGTCCATGTGCTGACGGTCCCCCGCGCGTTCTCCCTGCTGTGGAAGGGAACAGCCGAAGTGGTCAACGTGGAGCAGGACCAGTATCTTTCTTACGACTTCGATGGTTGGCGCGAGAACAGCGAACTGAAAGCCGAACTCGAAGACCGCGACGACACCGACGATTGGATACGCTCGGTGCAGTTTGAAATTCAGGTGCCGAAGATCATCCGCCTGCTGCTCTACGACCGCGTGCCCCGGAATTCGGTCAAGTTCAACCGTCGCAATGTTTTTCTTCGGGACGAGCATTGCTGCCAGTATTGCCGGAAGCGGTTCCCGCGGCAGCAGCTCAGTCTTGACCACGTGATGCCCCGCAGCCGGGGCGGGGGCGACTCCTGGGAAAACATCGTGTGTGCCTGCCTGTCGTGCAACGTCCGCAAGGGAGGACGCACGCCTCAGGAAGCGGGCATGACGCTCAAGAAACCGCCGGTCAAGCCGAAGCGAAGCCCGCTGATCAGCCGGCAAATGACGCAGCCAAAGTACGAATCCTGGGGGAAATTCATCCGGATCCACGAATGACCCCTCTGCCCTGTTGAGAACACCGGGACGTTTTCGTTTCTCCCTGAATGAGGCCGGATTGCCGGATTGAATCGAACGACTTGACGAACGAGCCGCGAGTGCCACGTGAGATTGTGTCGGCCGCCGCAAGCGGATAGCTTAGGCCGCGTGGATTGGCCGGTTGCCACCCCTTCACGGGGGAAACCCTGCGAACGAAAGTTGACTGTTAAACCATGCTCCAAAATCCCCGCCGTCAGTTTTCGGGCCGATCCGGCTTCACGCTGATCGAACTGCTTGTGGTGATCGCCATCATTGCCCTGCTGATCGCCCTGCTGATGCCGGCCGTCCAGCGGGCCCGCGAAGCGGCCAGGAGGACGCAGTGCATCAACGGGCTCAAGCAAATCGCGCTGGCGACGCATAACTACCAGAGCGCTCACCGCGTGTTTCCCCCCGGCTGGGTCCAGGGGGAGCCCATTTGTGACTATCACCTGCACGATGCGGTGACCGCCGGCAGCCCCGCGACGATCCATCTCGCCGACCGGCAGCAGGTCGTGATCAGTCACTGGGACATGGGCTCCTACTGGAGTTGGCACGCGATGCTGCTGCCGGAAATGGAGCAGCTCACCATCAACCTCGATTTCGACTACGACAAGTACGCTGTCGATTCCACCCGTCAGCTCGATAACTGGCGCGGCATTCAGATCCCGATTGCATCGTATGTTTGTCCGAGTGCCCAGGGCTTGCCGTCAACGCGCTGGCATGGCCTCGGGTACACGACCTATCGCGGGGTGATGGGCTACTGGCAGACCACCCTCCCCAATGATCCGTTCTACGTCGACCCCAATGCCGATCCGTATGTCCCGCTGAACAACGGCATCTTCTTCGACAACAGTACGATCAACTTCAGCGACCTGTCCGACGGCGCATCAAACACGCTGATGTTCGGAGAGACTCTCTTTGGCGGATTCTGGGGAGACAATTACGCCTGTTGCGCAAGAGCCCGCGAGGATCAGCCCAATTTCGACGCCTACTGGCAAATCGCACCGGGCCCCATGGGCACTTGCCCGGGCAACGAATTGGGCGAACCTCTGATCGGTCCCCAGTTCTTCGGTTTCGGCAGCGACCACGGAGAGGTCTGTAATTTCGCGCTCGCCGACGGCTCCGCCCGGTCAATCGACAAATCCATCGATACGCTGCTGTTTCGCGCTCTATGCACGCGCAATGGTCAGGAGCGCATGCCGGGTGAATTCTGAGAGCCTGTCAGGCGCGGTGAAAGGGAAAGGCAAGGACCTCGTCCAACCTCTCCGCGCCCAGCAGAATCATCAGCAGACGGTCGAACCCCAACGCGACCCCGGCGCTTTCAGGCATGCCGGAGTCCATTGCCTTCAGCAGCCGGCTTTCGCGCGGCAGCGGCGGGCGCCCCTCGCGGCGACGTTTCTCAGACTGTCCAGCGAACCGACGCCTCAGTTCGCCCGGATCGGTCAGTTCCTGATAGCCGTTACAGATTTCGACCCCCTGCAGATACAACTCGAACCGCTCCGCGACAGGAGGGTCCCCGGGCCGAATCCGCGCCAGCGCCGCCTGCGTGTCCGGATAGTCGCAGACGAACACCGCCTCCCGTTCCGCCAGCATCGGCTCGACGAATTCGAGAAACAGCAGGTCGAGCCATCCGTCACGGTCGTCGGCGCCCAGCGAGCGGGGCGAAACGATCCCCCGCGCGACTGCCAATCGCGCGAGTTGGTCCGCCGAAAGCGACAGCACCGCCTCGCCCATGGCGGTCACAAACGCTTCCTCGTATGTCAATCGGCCAAACGGCGATGACACGGCCGGGACAGGCTTGTCTCGCCCGCGGCAGGACGTCCCATCCGGCAACGAACGCCCTTCCGGCAACGAAAGGTCGGCCGCATCCCCAGACGCCCGTGGCGCAGTCCGGAATCTCCGCAACGCGGATTGAAAACCAACCGTCAGTCTCTCGACGAACTGCATTTGTTGCGGGTACGTGCCGCCCGCCTGATACCACTCGATGATTGTGAATTCCGGATTGTGCAGGGGGCCGCACTCTTCCTGCCGGAACGCGCGCGTGATCTGGACGATCGATTTCGCACCGGCTGCGAGCAGCCGCTTCATGCCGAACTCGGGCGATGTCTGCAAGTACAACGGACCGACGCGTGCACTGTCACCGGTCGCGTCATCACACGGCCCGCCGTCGCTGCCCGGCACACAATACGGCTCCAGCCAGGCGTCGATGCAGACATCCCGCGACAGAAGGGGGGTCTCCACTTCCCAGTACCCTTGTTCGCGGAAGAACCCTCGCACCCAGTTGAGCATGTCCGCCCGCAGGCGAAGAACGGACAGCGACGCGGTCGGCCCGTAAGCCTGATCGCCAGGCAGAGACGGCTTCACTTCCGATTCTTCGCTCAGTGACATCGGGCGGATTGCCTGGCTATGTTTCGGAGGATGGCATTCAGGCGATGGCCTTCAGGCTGATGTTTGTTCCCGCAGCCTGAAGGCTGAACTTCAACACAACCTCCCGGTTGCGCAGGTCGCTAGCCGGTCGCCCCGCCGGAGCCGCCTCGTGCGTCCAATCCGTCGGACAACGCCTCGCGCAGATCGCGGAGCCGGATCGGCTGCCTGAGCACGCGGACCAGGCCGTTGCTCGATTCGAGTTCCTGAGCAACATCGCCCTGCCGCTCCGAGAGCACCACCAACAGCACGATCGACGCCGTCTCCGC
This sequence comes from Planctomycetaceae bacterium, assembly GCA_029259845.1. Taxonomy (GTDB): domain Bacteria; phylum Planctomycetota; class Planctomycetia; order Planctomycetales; family Planctomycetaceae; genus JAHBXU01. The sequence goes on from JAJDEI010000138.1 coordinate 8,732, forward strand.
CAGCAGCATGGCACGCCTCACATCCTCAGCCACACGGTCGCCGATCGACCCTCCCATCAAGACCACGCAGTCCGGCGGATTGCTCTTCATTCGGGCCAGGGCCCGCTCCACGTCGCTGAGTAACAGCACGCGATAGTTGTGCCGCGAAAGGTATTCGCGAAGCCAATTCTGTTGTTGCAGCCGTCGCTCCACACACAGCACCGTCGGCAAATCGACGCCGTTTTCAGCAGAAGCGATGTTCGCTGAGGAATCGCCGCCGTCGTGGCCGATCATCGGACGCAAATCGCCGATCACCTGCGTCGGAGACTGGTAGCGTCGGGCCGGGTCGATCTCCAGCAATCGATTGACCGTGGCAATCACTCCGGGAGGAAGCTGCGGGTTCACCTCAGCAATCGGTGGGATCTTCCGATAACGGGTGATGTCGCGACGTTCGTCCCGGCTGCGGGTTCTCGGGTAGGGGGGCTGCCCCGTCACCAACTCGTAAAGGATGCCCCCCAGGAAAAACAGATCACTTCGCGGATCGTTCGACGGTGCTCCGGTGTGCTTCTCCAACGTGGAGTATTCCAGCGCCTGTGCAAAGCCGGCCACACCAACCCGGCTCAGCACATGGTCATCCACCGCCAGTCCGAAATCGATCAGCCGCGCCGTTCCCTGGCTGCTCATAAGGACGTTGGTCATCTTCATATCGCGGTGGGTCACCCCCAGACTCAGCGCATAAGCGAGCGCCTCGCAAATGTGCATCGCGTACCGGCACGCCTCGCCAGGCTGCAGCCCGCCGCAATCCTGCTGCGAGCCGCCGCGAATCTTCAGGAAATCGCGAAGGTTGCCCCCTTCCACGAACTCCATCGTGATGTAATGAATATTCCCCTGGCGCGCATAGCCGTAAATCGGCACGATATTCGGATGCTTGAGCCGTTTCCCGATTTCCCCCTCCCGCCGAAAAAGCTCGACGGTGTCACGGTCGGCGGTCCACCGTTCGCGGAGGACCTTCACGCCGATCATCTTTCCATCGACGACCGAACAAGCCCGATAGACACGGGCGAAGCTGCCGGAGGCGTTGCGGTACATCAGCTTGTAGTCGCCCAGGACCAGACTCTCGATGCCGCCCCTGCAGATCCGGTCGATCTGAAACGTCGTCAGATAGTGCTTTCGCTCAAGAACCTCCAACAGTTCCTGGGCGTCGGCAGTCGCGGGAAATTCATCGCGGCATTCGCGCAATGCTTGCAGGTCGACCAGCCGCAGTCCCAGTAGGCGGGACTCCAGTTCATCCATGCTCGATTCGGACATGCGATCAGGGCACCGTCCCCCGACGGCGCAGCCCCCTTATGTGCTGCCATCTGCCGATCTTGGCCACCGGCCAAGCCTCGCAGACGACAACTGCCACAATCTCAACACCCCGCAAGAAATAACGACCGATTTGATTATCGTAACAGGGACCGCACGCGCGTCAATTCGGTCCCCTAAATCACATATGACCGTAGGAACGTGGCGGATTGCGGCCTCGCAACCAGCCACGCGGTTTCAGTGAAAACGATTACACTCCCCCGGTTGCACAACAATCCAGCCCGCATCCATGAAAACGCAGCAGCGGTTAGCGGCCGACCGCAGATCGAGCCCGATTCCTGACAGTCTCTCCCACGAAAACGTTTGGCCGGCACTCCGGCAAACGTCATGAGGCAGCGTCGAGGGTCCCATGACGTACAACACCATCGGCGATCGTCGCCCGCACGCGCAGCCGGCGGTCTCCCGGCGACCAGCGAAAAACCACCAGATCGGCCCGCGAACCCCGTTGAAGGCTGGACTCTTCGCAACCCAGCAGCAGGGCCGGTTGCCGGCTCGCCATATCGCACGCCTCCGCCAGCGAAATGCCTGTCATCGACGCGGCAACCGCCACGCAACCGTCCGTCTGAACGCCGGAACCGGCCAGATACTGGCGTTGCCCGGCGATCACGATCGGGCCGTCCTCCAACACTTCGAACCGACCCTCGTGATAGTCATACTCGCCCGGAGGGCACCCGGCCAATCCGGACGCATCGCAGGTGAGGATCACGTTGCGCGTCCCCTTCGCATCGATGATCGAGCGGACCACGCTCGCCGGCAGGTGGTGGCCGTCCGCGATGATGCTCGTCTTGAGCCTCCGGTCGCCGAGCTGCTCCCAGATGTAGTTCGGGTGCCTCCGCAAGGTCCCGTGAGCCCCATTCCCCAAATGTGTGCTCAGCCTCGCGCCGGCGTCAACGGCCGCGGCGATCTGCTCGCCACTGGCCGCCGTATGTGCGATGGCGATGGTGATCCCTGCGGCGACCGCGCGGCGGATGAATTCAACCGCTCCGTCGACTTCCGGTGCCAGTGTGACCAACCGGATACGGTTCCCGGACGCGGCCTGCAACTGCGTGAACTCTTGCCAGTCCGCCGGGCGAACATGCTCTGCCGGATGTGCCCCGCGCGGCCCGTCCTCTGCGGAAATATACGGCCCCTCCAAATGGCAACCGGCCACCATCCGGTCCGCCCACGGTTCCCGCTCGCACGCTTCGCGAATCGCCGCAAACCCCGCCTGCAGGGCATCGAAGCTGTTCGTAATCAGCGTTGGACAAAGCCCCGTGATGCCAAACTGAAAATGAGACTCCAGCACCGACAGGACCTGCTCCGGGGTGAGTCCCCCGTCGCTGAACCACACCCCGCCAAACCCGTTGATTTGCAGGTCGAACAGCCCGGGGGCCACAAATGGCCAGTCCGCGACTTCACCCCGCGGCCAAGCCGGCTCCACGCTCTCAATGCGGCCCTCTTCGACCGTCACCCGGACCGGTTCGCCGCTGTCATACCGCCGCGCCTCAAACTGCATCGAAATGGCTCCTGTCAAGAAATGATCGGCCAGTATACACATAACCAACGCCGCTTGCGGTTCCGCATCACCGCGCGGGGTGTCGGAGGTTCGCCGTCGGCGATGCCTCCGGGCTAACAGGTATCACGGATTGCCGTTCGCCCGGAGGCGACGGCGACGGCCGACGTCGGTGAAACGCCCCAACTTCAGCAAAACGTCTGCTCTGACACAGGTCGGATCCAGCCTTTGCGCAGATTTCCCGACCGGCTAAACTTGCCAGCAGCGTCCGGCGTGTGAGGGGCGCGACAGCGGGGGCGAAGACGGTCGCAACGCGGCGGCCTATCTCTCCGCAGGCCAGGGGGGGATGCTCCGCGCAGGAAAGGAGTCCGTGATGTCGGTGAGGCCGTTTCGTTTCGTTCATGCGACCAATCTCCGGCTCGATCAGCCGCTGTGGGGGATCGGCTCCGTCACTCCCGATGCCCGCCGCATCGCGGAAGATGCCACGCTGTCGGCGTTGGAGCACATTGTCGGCGCCTGCGTCGATCATCAAGCCGCCTGCCTGCTGCTGACGGGCAACTGCTTCGACGCGGCCCACGCTTCCCGCGCCCGAATGTGCCTCGAAACCGCTTGTGAACGGCTCGCCGAGCACGCCATCGAGGTCCTCATCGTCCCCGGAGAAACTGATCCGTCACACGTCTGGGCCAACGGGATCGCGCTGCCGCCCAACGTCACCACCTTCGTCAGCCGCGGTTCCGAGCCGGTCGCCATCGTCCGCAACAGCGAAGTGCTGGCGACCGTCGAACCGTACGACGACCGGCATCACCGCGCGGAACGGGACGGACGCTCGTCGGCGCTGCGAATCGGATTGGCCGGTGCCGGACAGCACGCTGCGCTCCAGGAGACGCTCGCCGCCGATTCAAAGTGCATCAGCGAACAGCAATTCACCAACGAGTTTCCTGCGGCAGCGGAATTCGGATACCTCGCTCTGGGCAACGGTCGCGAGCGGCTCACCGTCGGGCTTCCGCAGGGGCTCGCCCACGATCCCGGCTGTCCGCAACCACTCGACGGACGTCGGACTCCCGCGAGCGGCTGTTCGCTCATCGACGTCGACAAGTCGGGACAGTTGCAGATCAAGCAACTGCCGACCGCCGTCGTCCGCCGGGAAGAGATTCCCATCTCACTGTCCGAAGGCGACTCCTGGGACGAGTTGGCCGAGCAGATGCAAATCGCCCTGCTCGACCGCGACCCGCTGCCGACCGAGAAACTGTGGCTCGTCCGCTGGATCATCGACGCCGATGCCACGCTGGCCGAATCACTCGCCGACCCGTCAACGCAGCGGGAACTCTGCGACCTTGTCGAACAGGAACTGGCCGACGACCGCGGGATCATCCGTCAGCACGAGATGGAGGTCCGCCGTGATTGGTCCCCGTCGAATGGCATCGACCTGAACGGCTCCGTCTTCACGGAATTCGCAGACCTCATCGACGAACAGCTCCCCGAGCGAATCAGCCAGTTTCGGCGGCAATTGCCCGCGATCGACTGGCCCGAAGCCGGCTGGGTCAAGCACGTCATTGACGCCGGAGAACGCATCACCCCCTCGGCCGTCGCCACCCACGCCCACAACCTGGCCCGACGCCACCTGTTGTCACCTGACTGATTTTGAATCAAACACGACCCGTCGAACCAAACAACTCCCGCTTGCAGTTTCGCACGGCCAAGAAACGACCCATAAGCTCCCAACACTCCGCACATATCCCGCGGACCCCGCTCATCCCGGAAGAGGATTCCTCCGATGAGACTGACAGAAGTCAACATTGACCGCTTCGGCGTCTGGCGTGACCTCGACGTGCCCCTGAACGAGTCGGGCGTGAACGTCTTCTACGGCCCCAACGAGGCCGGCAAGTCGACGCTCATGCGATTCGTACGCGGCGTGCTGTACGGCTTCCCGCCGCAGTCCGGCAGCAACGGTCACGCCGCCGATTCGCAAAGTGACGCACCGGGTCAGGCCCAGGGGTCGCTGCGGATCATTCACGATGGCCGCGAGCACATCATCCGCCGGGAAGCGCGCGGCGGCGAACGGGGACGTGCCCGCTTCGATGAACTCGACTGGGGCACCGCCAGCGAGGCCCGCATCCGGCAGGTCGTGGGCGACACGCCGGAGTCGCTGTACGAAAACATCTTCGCCATCGGCCTGTGCGAACTCCAGGAACTGGCGGTGCTCGATGCCGAAGACGTCGCCCGGCACATTTATGGCATGTCCCTTGGGCCGGACGGCGAACGAATCCTCCGCGCGCGCGGTGCATTCGAGAAGCAGCGGCAGCGGCTGCTTTCGGACGATCGTAAAGCGGGCGAACTCGTCCGGCTCGCCGGGCGATTGGAAGAACTCGACCGCGAACTGGCCGATCTCGGCGACGCGAGCCAGAAACACCAGCTTCTGAGGGCCGAGACACAACGCTTCACGTCCGAGATCGAAGCCGCCCAGAAACTGCAGTCGGAACTGGCCCACGAGCTGCGCGGCCATCGGCTCCTGGACCGCGTCCACGCACCGTGGAATCGCGCCCGACAACTCCAGTCGGAACGGGACCGTCTGTCGTTGCCGCGCGACTTCCCCGCAGACGGGCTGACGCAGCTCGATCAAGTCGAACAAGATCTCAAGAACCGTCAAACCCAACGCGACTGCCTGATGCAGGAGTCGGAGCAACACGATCACGAGGCGGACGAAGCGGCGATCGACACGGAGTTCTTTCAGCACGAATGCACCATCCGGAGACTCTCAGACCACTGCGATGAACTGGGACACCGGGAGCGGCGTCTCTACGAGAAACAGTCGCGTGCCGAAGCCCTTCAGCAGAAACTCAGCGCGAAATTGACGACATGCGGCAGCGGCTGGACCGCCGATCGCCTCACCAAGAACCCGCTCCCTGCCAATGGACTCAACCGCTTGTGGGAGGCGGCTCGCTATTTTCGAACGGCTGTCTCCCAACGGCGGCGGACCGTTCGGCGATACAAAACGGCCGTCTCCTCCACACAACGACGTCAGGCCGAATTCAACGAACGGATCAAATCGCTGGGCGGTCGTTCGTTATCGGATGCGGTTCGCGAGGCCGAAGGGCGGCTGGGCGATATTCGGCAATTGAACAGCCTTCGCGTCGAGGAAATGCGACTGACCGCCCAGGCAGTCGCCGCCTGCGGTCGCGTGGCGATCCGGTCGGAAATACGAGAACTGCCGCACCTGTTCAGCGTGCTGATGTGGTTCTTCGCCGGCGCGGGACTCGTCCTGGCCCTCCTCGGTTTGTGGGGCGGATGGTCCAATCGCGTCGCCGGCGGGAGCACCGCCGGGATCGTCGGACTGATCTATTTCTGCTTCGGGCTGTTTATGGCGGGCGCATCATGGACCGTCAAGCAGCACCTCGAACAATACTTCGAGCCCCCGCCGGTGCCGCATCCGGACGCCTCTCCCGGCTCACCCGCGCCGCAGCGTGCCGACCCGCGCGTTGGACAAAACCTCGCCCGTGTGCAGCAGGCGATCCGAGACATCGTCGGAACGGCAGACGCCCTGCCCCAACCCCGACTAATGGAGATCCCCGGCAAACCTGCCGGTGAATCGCCCGACGAATCTCACGGTGAATCGGCTGACGAACCGGCGGAAAAACTCGACGAGTCGGACGTCCTCCTCCGCACGGTCCAGCGGCTGGCGGACCTGCGGGCGCTCCAGCGGGAAGAACAGCTCATTCAGCAGCGGCGGCATCGATTGAGCCGCTACCGGGAGATCCTCCGCGACCGGCAGCGGCTCGTCAGCCGCCGCCGCCGCGAGTGGTGTGACACGCTCCGCGAACTGGGACTCGGCGAGACCCTCAAAGCCAACGAAGCGCTCCATCAGTGGCATGCCGTCGGCGACGCCCAACATGTTCAACGCGCGCTCGGCCTCATGCAGGACGAGGTCCGTGCCGAGCAAAACGCGATCGAAAATCGGCAACGGCAAGTCGACAATCTCATCGGCGAACTGCCGGAAGATGCGGTCGCCGGACTCCACGCGGACCCGGATCAGATCGTCTCCCGTTGGCGGAGTCAGACGCACAAGCGGAATGGCTCACAAGACGAACGTGCCACGCTCCGCAAACTGGCCCGCGAAAAGCAACGCGAAGCGGAATCGATCGACGAGGCGATCCGCGAACTCAACAACCGTCGCAGCGCCCTGCTCCTCCAGGCGGGCGTCTCCTCTCGGGATGAGTTGGCCGCGCAGATGCAAACCCTGTCCCGGCTCCAGGAACTCACTCGGTTGCTCGACGAGGCGCAGTCCGAACTCCGCACCGTCGCCGAAACTGAACCAGAATTGGCCGTCGTCGAGGAGGACCTGGTTGCCTTCGACCCGGCCGAGAACACTGAGTCGGTCCGGCGGATCGAAGCAGAGTTGGCACAGATCGACCACAAGCTGCAAGCGGCTCACGAACAACTCGGACGGACAAAGAGCGAGCTCCAGGAACTGGCTGCCGACCGCCGGGCCGTCAGCCTGCGGTTCGAGCGGGAACAGATCGCCGCCGACTTGGCGCGGCAAATGGATGCATGGTGCTCGCTCGACCTGTCGATTGAGGCGGTCGATCACATCCGCCATCGCCTCGAACGATACGCCCAATCGGATACGTTGCAACTCGCCTCCCAGTTCCTCGACCGGCTGACGTGCGGCAAGTATCCCAACGTCTGGGCGCCGCTGGGCGAGCGTCACCTGTGTATCGACGATGACGCCGAGCGAACGCTCCGAATCGAGCAACTCAGCACCGGCACGCGCGAGCAACTTTTCCTGGCGATCCGGCTCGCCATGATCCGCCGGTTCGCCAACGAGGGGATCGAACTGCCGATGGTCCTCGACGACGTGTTCGTGAACTTCGACCAAATCCGCACCGAAGCGGCCGTCGACACCATTCTCGACTTCGCCGACCAGGGACAGCAGATTCTGCTATTCACCTGCCACCTGCACCTCGCCCACATGTTCGAAGCCAAGGGCGTCGACCCCGCCTGGCTGCCGGTCAACTCAGCCGCCGTCGAAAAACGCCGCGCGGGATGAGCGATCGCTGGTCGGTCATTCCAGCGGCGAGGGCGTTTCCCCCAGCGCGGTCCGCAGGCGGCGGAGAGCCCGCAGATAGCGCATGCCGGCGGCCGCCGGGCTGAGCCCCAACAGTTCGGCGACTTCGCCGTTGCCGAGCTGTTCCTGATGACGCAACAGCACGATTTCTCGGTCCGATTCATCGAGCGTGTCGAGCGCGGACCAGAAGCGGCCTTCCAACTCTTTGCGGAGCGCGTGGGCGGCGGGCGTCAGCTCCATGTCGCACAGCTGCGCGGCGAGGTCGAGCGACGACTGGTCGGCGCGGCCGGCGACAGCGAGCGGCTGTTCGCGACCGACATCCCGCCGCTGGGCGCGGTGACGGCGATGGGCGTCGATCAGCCGATCCTTGGCGATCTGCCGTAACCACAAATGAAACGGCATGGGCCCTTTTTTGATGTAGTCGCTCAGCCGCCGGTGGGCCTCAATCAGTGTCTCCTGCACGATGTCACTGGCATCGACCCGTTGGGCCATGCCGCGGTCCATGCGGGCCGCGACCATCCGCAGGAGCGCCTCCCGATGCCGCTCAATCAAATCGTTGACCGCCCGCGATTCCCCCTCCCCTGCCTGCAGGAGCAACCGCTGCGTCGTTTCAGAGTCGGGCCACATGGGTTACGTTCGATCAGTGGGGACGCAGGGACGAGTTCTGGCAACAGATCTGAAACCTGACATTTGAAGTCTCAGATATGGTTCTTGAAATCTCGTATCTCAAATCTCATATCTGGCTCAACACGTGCACGAACAGCCGCCGCGGGCAGTATCTTGCAATCGCGATCAGACATCCAGCGGGTAGTCGCTGATTGGCAAACCCAGCCGGCGGACCTCTTGCAGTCGTCGCCAGCCGCGGGTGACGAGGTGTTCGCGTTGTTCCACGTCTTCCGACGCCAGATGCTCTTTTGCGAACGGGCCGTCGACGGTCACCGGCTCGAAGGCATCGTCGACGATAAATTGGGCCAAGGTGGGGTTGCAGCGAAGATGCCGCTCCGGTGACGACATCAGGGCTTGCGAGCCGATCTCTCCGATGACGTACCGCAGGTACAGGTCGCTGACCGTGATATTGGGGACTTCCTCGCCACAGACTTCGCAAAGATACCCTTGGTCGCACTTGGCCATCTGGTTGTTCTCGAGTGGTTGACTACAATACAGCGGCGCACGGCACCGCTGATTGGCCATTTTCAATTGGCATTTTGCAATTTGCAATGGTGTTGCTGTCGCGGACGCTTGGGGTGATGACGGCGAGGTTTGGTGGTGTTAAGCCGCAAGCGTTCACCCACGCCGGCGAAGACCTGTTCCCCGATCCCTGACCCCCGGCCCCTGATTATGTCTCTGCCGCGTTTCAGCGTCGAAAACCCGGTCCTCGTCAACATGATGATGATCGTGACTCTGGTCGCCGGGGGGGCGTTGTACTGCTCGCTGGTGCGGGAGATGTTCCCCGAGAGCCGCGCGAGTGCCATCGCCATCTCCGCCTTCTACCCGGCAACCCAGCCGGAAGAACTGGAGAAGGCGATCACAATCAAGCTCGAGGAGGCGGTCCGCAACGTCGAGGGGGTCGAGAAGGTCAACTCGACCGTCACCGAAGGTTTCAGCAGCACGGTGCTCAAGCTGTACAACAACGTCGAGGACGTCGACGTTGTCCTGCAGGAGGTGAAAAACGAGGTCGACTCGCTGGAGGACCTGCCGGACGATCTTGAGAAAATCACCGTCACCAAAGTCGAACCGATGCTGCCCGTCATCATGGTCGCCGTCTATGGCGACGGCAGCGAAGTCGAGCTCAAGCGTGCTGCGCGCGGCCTCAAGGATGAAATCCTCGGACTGCCCGGTATCAGCGACGTGCAGGAACTGGGCATTCGGAAGGACGAAATCAGCGTCGAAGTTCGTCCGGAACGGCTGCTGGAGTACGACATCACCTTCGAGGAGATCGCCGCCGCCATCCGCGCCCAAAACATCGACATCTCCGCCGGCAACCTCAAGGGAGACCACGGCAACATCGCCGTCCGCACGTTGGGAGAAGAACAGCGCGGTGTCGACCTGGAGGACCTGGAAGTCCGCAGCCTGCCGGACGGAACCACGGTCCGCCTCGCCGACGTCGCCGTCGTCCGTGACCACTTCGTCGACTCGGACCTCGCCAGCTACTTCAACGGCAAGCCCGCGGCCAACCTGCTCGTCCAGAAAACGCCGTCACAAGACGCCATCGAAATCTCGACGCTCATCAAAGCCTTCGTCGCGGGCAAACAGCAGCAGCCGTTCGACCCGTTCGGAATCGATGCGGCCCGACAGAGACCATGGTACGTGCGGCCGTTTTCGATGATGGCAGCCTATGCCTCAAAAGCCATCGGCCGTGTTTCCGGGCGTCCGGACCCAATGGAGGTCTACGAGCAAAGCCGCCTCGATCCATTCGACCACAACTTCGATGTCGCGCTGCACACCGATCTCGCCCGGTTCGTGGAAGGGCGGCTCGACCTGATGCTGCGAAACGGCCGCGTGGGATTGCTGCTCGTGCTCATTTCGCTGAACCTGTTTCTCAACTGGCGGGTCGCCCTGTGGACAGCCGTCGGGTTGCCCGTGGCTTTCCTGGGAACGTTTATCGTCATGTGGGCGGTCGGCTCGTCGATCAACCTGCTCTCGATGTTCGGGCTGATTATCGTTCTGGGGATTATTGTCGACGATGCGATCGTGATCGGTGAGAACATCTACCGTCACGTCGAGGATGGCCTGCCGGCGCGCGAAGCGGCGATTGCGGGAGCCGAGGAGGTTTTCTGGCCGGTGACCATCGCCGTCACGACGACGGTCGCCGCCTTCAGCCCGCTGTTGTTCATCGCCGGACAGATCGGCGACTTCATGCGCCAATTGCCGATCGTGGTCATCGCCGCACTGAGCGTGTCGCTGGTCGAAGCACTCGTCATCCTGCCGTCGCATTTGTCTCATTTGCCCGCTCACAAACTCCGTGGGAACGCCCCTGCGGTTCCGCGTTCGGGGCTCCGCCGCATGTGGGTGCGGCTGGGGGGCCTTCAGCACGGGCTGATGAACGACGTGTTGCTGCCCATCTACGAGCGATTTCTGCGGCTGACTCTCCGCTGGCGTTACGTGACGGTCACCGTCGCCATCTCAACCTGCATCGTGGCGATCGGGCTGTTCCTGGGAAAAACGAAGGGCGGTTATGCCCTGGGCAACATCGTGCCCTGGGAGTTTGTGCAGGAAATGGATGCCGAATCGATGATCGTCACGATCGAAATGCCGGTCGGCTCCAGTGCGGACAGCGTGCTGGAGCGCCTGCGGATCATCAGCGACGCAGCACTCGAACTGCCGGAAATCGAGACCGCCCAAATGGACGTTGCGCAGGCGTTGGACGTTGCCGACGTGGGTGCCACCGGCGCGCAGTTCCAATCGCATCTCGGGCAAATCTGGATCGAACTAAAAGCGGCCGATGCCCGCGAAGCAGCTGGCCTCCGATCGAGCGATGAAGTCCTCGCCGAACTTCGCGAAGTGTCCGACCGGCTGACCGGCGTCAACGCGGTCACCTGGAACGTGATGAACGGCGGACCGGGCGGCAAGGACATCGAGATCCGCCTGTCCAGCGACGACCTCGACGATGTGAAAGTGGCCGCCGACGAGCTGATCGCAGAGCTCGCCTACTATGCCGGCGTCGTCGATCTCGATGACAACGCCGATGATGGAAAGCGCGAGGCCCAACTTGTGCTGCGGGAGTCGGCCCGGCCGACCGGCATTACTGTTGCCACCCTCGGCCGTCACGTCCGCGCGGCGACCTACGGAGCCGAAGCACGCCGCATCAGCCGGAATCGCGAAGACGTCAAGATCATGGTTCGCTATCCCGAAGCCTTCCGCCAGGAAATGGCCAATCTGGAGTCGATGTGGATTCCGACCGCTATCCCCGAAGGCGGCGGCAAGCGGCAATGGGTGCCCATGCGAGAAGTCGCCCAACTCACCGAGACCGTCGGCTACACGACCATCCACCGAGCCGAGCAGCGGCGAGCGATCACGGTGTTCGGCGATATCGACGACGCGGCCACCAGTGCCAGTGACGTCGTCGCCAAGGTCCGCAGCGAATACATCCCCCAGTTGGTCAAGGCCCATCCTGGCATCAAGGTCGAATTCCTCGGCAGCACCGAAGAGCAGGCCAAAGCCTTCGGCAGCCTGAAAGTCGCCTTTCCGGTCGCCCTGCTGCTGGTCTATATGCTGCTGGCCGGGCTGTTTCGCTCCTATTTTCAACCGCTGGTGGTGATGGCGGCGATCCCCTTCGGCGTCCAGGGAGCCATTGTCGGCCACTGGCTGACGAACAATCCCATGACCGTCCTGAGCGTCATCGGACTGGTCGCCCTCACCGGGATTCTCGTGAACGACTCTCTCGTGCTGGTGGACTTTATCAACACACGAATTCGCAGCGGCCTGTCGCATTTCGAAGCGAGTGTCCAGGGTGCCAAGCTGCGGTTGCGCCCCATCCTGTTGACAACGCTGACGACCGTCGCCGGTCTCACCCCGCTGATGTTCGAGAAGAGCTTTCAGGCCAAGTTCCTGATCCCGATGGCGGTCACGCTCACCTTCGGGCTGATGTTCGCAACCGCCCTGACGCTGATCATCGTGCCGTCGCTCAACCTGATCTTCTTCGACATCCAAATGCTGCTGAGCCGTCTCGTCCGGAGACAGCAGTCGCCAATCGTCCGACCGACGCAACCCGAATTGGCCACTGCGTCCAAGTAGCCAGCCGATCCGCCGTGTTGCCCGCCACCACCACCGCCGGAGGCGAGACCACACGAATGGCCTGTCAGTCCCCGCATCAGAGCGAGAGGAAGCGAGTTGCCTGAATCCCGAGGGCATGTTCCGTCTTGACGAGCCCTCAGGCACAAACAGGTCCGGTCCGGGAACCGACCGCATGGTGACCCACAAGATTCCACAGCGAACATAACAGTTTATGAAATAACGCTTTACGGGCCAAATCGTCGCCTCCCCCCCGCGACGCTGGCGCTGCCGTCACCCGATTTTTCACCGCTGGCAACGGCAAGCGGCTCTGAAGTGAAAATAGTGAATAGGAAGACTGAGAACGTGTAGAGCGTTCGGGTGTTTACGGTTGTTGCGAATTTTAGGGTTTGACGATCCTTTTCGTTTGCTGTAGTCTGGAGCGGTTCTTCGGCAACGCGCACGGGGTGTGTTGCGCCGCCGATGCCAGTTCAGGAAGTATCTATGAAACCGACTCGATTGCTGCTGCTGCTTGCGGCGCTCTGCCTCGCCATCGGTGCGGGCCGCGCTGACGCTTCGGAGATTCTAACGCTGCTTCTCGAAGACTTTGAGGACGGGGCTGTTGGATACACGCTGAGTGAACCTGAAGTGTTTGACGGCGACGCTTACTTCACGCGAGCAGGCGGGACGGGCGGCGCGACGCTTCCCGGTACGATCAATTACGGGACTCCCAACGGATCCGGTGGAACTCCGAATGCCAGCGGAGGCTATTTCGCCGCGCAGGAGACCAATATCGGACAAACCGGGCTTTCCTTTGACACGGCCACGATGATGTTTAGCGGCATCGATATCTCAATGGCCAACCTCGGTCTGGAGTTTTCCGGGCTGTTCTCGGAAGACGACACGGGTACGGAAGATTGGGATGCGAACACCTCGCTGAGAGTGGACGCCCAGATCGACGGAGGAGGTTTTTTCCAGATCTTCGGGATTGAATCTTCGGCCGGTGATAACTCGGCTCCTGCCGTAGACACGAATCTCGACGGGACGGGGGATGGGACCGTCATCACCGACTCCTTTACGGCATTCACAGCGGCGATTGCCGGTGCGGGCAACCTGCTCGACCTCCGCATCACGTTCGATCTTCTCAACACGGCCGGCAAGGACATCGCTTTTGACGACATTACCGTCACCGGGGTAACGAGCGCACCGGAACCTTCGTCGCTGCTGCTGCTGGGGACCCTCGCGATCTGTGGTTGTGGCTATCGCCTTCGTCGAGACCGCAACCGCCAATCGGCGTAATCTCCGGGGCAAGGGCGGCGACCTGCTCCATACGCCGCCTCGATCGGGAGGCGGCGTTTTTGTTGCGCGACGCGAGTCGGTACAATGGGGATGCGGTCTCTGCGAGCTTGCCGCTGCCCCAACATCAGGCTCCTCCGTCAGGTCTCCCCGCCATGCATTCCGGCCGAATCGCCCTGCTGATCGTCTGCGCATGCGCCGTCCCAAGTCGGGTCACGACGCTTTGCGGAGACGAAACCTCGGATCTCCTACGGGATATTCGGCAACAGCGGAGCGACCTCGACGACCGCATCGCCCAACAACCCGACGATGCCGATTTGCTCTCAGCACGCGGCGATGCCTTGTTTTTTCTGGGCGAATTTCAGGCAGCGGCTCACGATTACGACCGAATGGTGCAGTTGAATCCGGCCCTGGACGCATCGCATTGGCGCCGAGGGATCGCCTGGTTCTATCGAGGCGAATACGAAAAAGCCGCCCGGCAATTCGAGCGGTACCATTCGTTCGACGACGTCGACCGCGAGAACGGCATCTGGCGGTATCTCTGCCAATTCAAGGCAGACGGCGCCGAAAAGGCCCGGGCAGGATTGCTCAAGTACGAAAAGGACGACCGTGAGCCGTTCCCTGATGTCTACCGCCTGTTCGCAGGAGAGATTCCACCGGAGCAGGTCCTCAAGCGGATCGAAACAGCCGCAATCGACAAACCCCAACGCGAAAAACGGTTGTTTTACGCTCACCTGTACATCGGGCTGTGGCACACCGTGCACGACCGGCCCCGGCAGGCCCGCGGGCATCTCGAAAAAAGCGTCGACAATACGTGGGCACCGTCCGCCGGATACGGACCCCGGTACATGTGGCACGTCGGACGCTTGCAGCTTCAGCTGCTTGCTCAACCCGACACGCCTATTCCGAACGGCGTAACACAGCGGCCGACTAAATCCGACGGACCCCGAGAAACGCAAACTGGTGATGCTCTTACCGCAGAGAACGCGGAGAAGCGCAGAGAAAAAATCCCCCGGCAAGACTCTCTGCGACCCTCCGCGTCCTCTGCGGTGATTCGTTCGTAGGCTCTGAGTTCTTGCGTGATCGCGTCTATTCCTACTGGTTCACGACTTCAGAGCGCTGAAGTATGATCACACGGAGTGGATTGAGCGCAACCCACGTCTTGGGATCAACACCGCTCGCACGCAGCACCGCGCCGCCCTCCTCTCATCGATCGCAGGATATGACTGAACAGACACCGCCACCCGTTCGTGCCGTCGTCTTTGACATGGACGGCCTGATGTTCAATACCGAACTCGTCTTCAATGCCTCGGGAACAGAGCTTCTCCGGCGTCGCGGCAAGGTGCCGCATCCGCAACTGTTTTCCCGGATGATGGGACGCCGCGCCCCCGATGCATTCGCCGTCATGATCGAACTGATGGAGTTGACCGAGAGTTTCGACGAGCTGCAGGAGGAATCGGAGGCGATCTTTGCCGAGCTCCTCGACGACATTCTGGCCCCCATGCCGGGCCTGTTCACGCTGCTCGACCGGATTGAGGCGGCGGGAATCCCCAAGGGCGTGGCGACTTCGTCGAGCCGCAACTACCTGAAGGGCATGCTGGACCGGTTCGACCTTTCGGACCGCTTTCAAATGACCCTCGGGGCGGAGGACGTGACGCACGGCAAACCGCATCCGGAAATCTACCTCACCGCGGCGAAGCACTTGGAGATCGAACCTCAGACGATGATGGTCCTGGAAGACAGCGAAGCGGGCACACGCGCGGCTGCGGCGGCCGGCGCCCACATCATCTCCGTCCCTCACGAACAAAGCGATTCCCACGACTTCAGCATGGCCACCGCCATCGCCCGGCGGCTGGACGACCCGGTGATCCTCGGCCTCCTCGGCTGACATCGCCTGCGCCCCAGAAGAACGTAGGGTGGGCTTTGCCCACCATTCGCGATTCGGTTCCCAATGGGACGGTGTCGGTGGGCAAAGCCCACCCTACGACTGACGACCCATTCACTCGTCGGTTGGCAGCCACCAGCGTGTTGCGTCAATGCGGTCGAATTCCGCGTCGATGTCTATGCCATCGTAAAAGGAAAGCCATCCTTCAATTGTGCGCGATTCGCCCGGGAGGCAATCGTCGAACTTCGGGTCCGAATGCAGGCAGGGACAGCGTTTGTTGGCCCACGCCCTGTGCTCCGGCTTCCAGGCGGTGATGATCCACCGTTTTCCGGACGGGTCGTGCCTCGCCGCATACGGCAAGCGATTGATGTTGTTCACATTGGACTGTTCGGTAAACCCGGCGGCTCCCTTGAGCATCACGCAGTTCTGCACACGCAAATCCGTCAGCGTCTCGTCGGTGCCGTTGGCCAATGTCATCTGCATTCGGACGTGGTCTTGCATCGGAACGACGACGCTGCGGTATTCGATGCCGTTGGGCAAACGCCGCTGGAGGGTGAGATGGCCGTCCTTCCCCACCTGCCATTCAAGCGGCTCGAGCGTAATCCCCTGTTTGGACCAGATCGTGGGAACGTGCGTATGGGCCAGATAGGTCAGCCCCAGGTTGGACCAGATCGCCTCCGGCACATCGACGACCACGTAGTCGGCACGGGCGGCGTGCGGATCGTGCCAGGGGGTGAACACGCTGACTTTGGTTTCGCGCTGCGGGTCGATGGCCCCCTCCAGGAACCCGATCCGCGGATGACGCCCGCCCGGATAAGGGAGCACGAACAGTTTGTCGCCCGGGAGCGGGGGTGCGTTGTCCGGCCTGATCTTCCAACGGGACTTGGCCGCAGCAATTTCATCGGTCGTCAGTCCTATCGCCGCGGTGATCTCCTCATCGGAGAAACGATGGAACCAGACCATGTTCTCCAGCCACCGACGAAGCGCCACGTCATCCGAGGGACGCCGCGCGTTGGAGGGCGGCGGTTCGGCCCCCAGAGCCGGAATGCACAGGCAGCAAAGAAGCAGACAACGTCCGAGAATGATCCTCATCGAGTTCTCCATGACTCTCCCCGCGGGATGGCTGGTCATCGCAATAAGCCGTGGCCAGGGGACACAAGACGCGCTGGGTGCGCCCCTGCTCAGCTTTCCGTGGCGGATGTGCCGCGGCCTGCAGCGCCGTCCTGTTTCTTGGGACCAGGGCTGCCGCGCCGATTGGGGCCCGGTGTGGCCTGTTGAATGGGAACGATCACCGCAGGCCGGGGCGGAACGGGCACGTTGCGAAGCCGCAATGGGATTTCGATCTCCTTGACTCCCAGATTCATGGAGAACTTCAGCCCGACTTTCGAGGGAACCCTCCTCGAAAACTCGAAGTAATGCACCAAGTTTCCGTTGTCGAGGCCGGTGGAATGGGAGACGTAGCTAATCGGATTTCCGCTGCGGTCGACCGGGGACATTTCTGCGATCCGGTCCTCATCACCTTCGAGCACTCGAAGCATCAGTTGATTGTCCTCGATCGCAACGGCAATCACGATGCCGAATTTTCCCAAGTTCCGATCCTTGATCCGGCGTTCCGTCCGATCATTCAGATTCTTGACGACGGATTCGATTTGCTCGCGGGCCGTCCGGATGCGCAGGGTGCCGCGGAACTGGGAGAGATTCGCAATCGGTGGATCCGGGGGAGTGAACAAAACGAGCACCCGCAGTCCGTCGGGAGGCTGATCACCCGATGCGACGGCCAGCGCGTCAACGTCGGCCCAGTCTTCCGTGATATCGTTCCCCAGAAACAAACCGGCTTCGTAGTCCAGGTTGTCGCCTTCTGCGGACATGGCCGCACCGACGGAGAGTTCCCCCAAACCGGTGATTGACTTGGCGACCGGGCCGGTCAAATCGATTGCCAGTTGCAGCGACGCCTCGCCATTGTCGGAGAAAGTTGCCGATCGGAATGCCCCCCCCGACCCGGATGTATCATCGTCCTCTTCGTCGGAAAACTTCGAACCGGCTCGCCCCGCGGGCGATGTCCGCGAACGATTCCGGCTGCGGGCCGGCGGGATGTCATCGTCGTCGTCATCGCCGTGTCGGCTTCGGCCGTCCTGTTCGCGTCGTCGTCGCTTTTCTTCCTTGCGGTCGTTGAGTGATTCGCGGTCGTTCTCGTCATCCTCGTCGCTACCGAATCCGAATCCTCGCCCCAACAGCCCCCCGCCGGACGACTTACCCGCCCCTCCCGAAGCTGGGGGTGGTTCGCCCGGTCCTCCAAACGCGTTGCCGGCCGAGTCCCCGAACGGACTGCCGAACGAATTGGCCGGCGGGGCATTCCAGCGAGCCTGCGCTTCGATCACGAGCGCATCGGGAATCGCATCGGACAGACGCTCAACCGGTGTCCACATGGCGAACTCCTGCGGCTCACCGGAGTTTTCCGGAGGATCCGGCAGGGGCAACTCCTCGAACCGGAAGGCGACCGGAATCTCCTGGACATCGTCGAATACGGTCACCCGATACCCGAGTTCCGCCGGATCGGCATCGTCCGGCAGGTGAATGGTTTGCCGCACCTGCTGTCCAACGGAGCTCTTCTCCCAACTGCTTGCCGTGATCGGATTCCCCTGGGGATCAAGAACTTCGATCTTCCCGATCGACGGCGAGTCCTCGTAGGTGAAGACGATCGACGCGAACCCGTTCCCGCCCTCGGTCTCGACGCCGAACCCGGCTGCACGCAGCGCCTCGTCATCGGTCGCCCTGCCCGCAGGCGGCAGTCGGTTGACAGTCACGTCTCGGACATTTTTCGCTGCCTTCAGTGTGAGCGTGCCGGCAATCGCCGGCAGCGTCGCCGGCAGCTCGCCTGTCAGGCCAAACGTGTAACCAGTCGCGATTCCTCCTTCCGGGTGCCGGGAAAAGATCTCGCTGCGGTCGATTGGCACGAACTCTCGCACCGGGCTGTGGCCTCCCTCGGCCTGGGCAGCACCGAGCCATTTAAGCCGGGGTCCGCCGCCAACGTTCAGCTCGGTGAGCTCCAGTTGGCCGAACGCGACGGTTCGGACGGCCAGTTCTCCCGTCGCGACGACGGCGATTTCGAGCGGGGCGGCTGACGGGCCGCCTCCCGGCGGCGCGACGCCCCACCGGGCCAGCGCCCGCAGTTCCAGTCCGGCGGGCAGTTCCTCAGCGGCGACTGGCGGTTGTCCCTGATCAATCACCTCGTGCGCCCGCGCCTGCCAATCGACCATCGCTTCCATGCTTCCCGCCGGCATAGCCGACCCGCCCATCATCATCCCCATGACTGCCATCGGCAGCACCGTCAAGTTGGCCTGTTGTGATTCCGGGATTTCCAGCGATAACGTGACGACTTGCTTGTCGGCCACCGTCTTCACCGTCCCCATCACGGCGTCGGCGATCTGTTGAATCACGCCGGGCAGCGTTTCCCGGACATCCTCGAACGATTGCTGGGCCGACTTCACCGTCTTGGCCAGCATGGCCCTGACCTTGACCGCCGAAACCTGGTCGTCGCAGCGGACTGCAACCTCGACTCTCAAGCCGGCATCGACGTTGGCCAGCAGGGCGACTGCTTCCGCGTGAGCCGTGAGGAGCGAGTCGAGACCCTCAGGGGGCGTTTCCAGAGCCCCGCGGCGGTCTTGGTCCCGGTCCCGGTCCCGGCGGGACCGCCGGTCATCTTCGTCGTCCTCATCCAAATCCTCATCGTCCTCTCCCGCCCCAACGCCGAACCGCAACGGAGTGGGAGCTTTTCCCGATCCGGAGCCGATCGTACCTGGTTGGGAATCGCCGGACCCCAGGCCCATTTGATGAGCCGTGTTGAACAGCGCATCTCGATCTTTGGGAACGAGAGCAACGACGACATCCGCCGCCTCCGAGACAAAACTCAAATCAACTTGCGGCTGCGACACCTCGTCCCGCTGCTCGATCACCTGCTTGATTGTGCTCTGAGAGGCGATCACCAACGTCTTCTCGTCGGCAAGGTACAGATAGGGCTTGGGAGCCCGGGCGGCCGGAAGCGGGTAATACATCTGCGACTGATGACTGATCGCCGCCGTATCCCCGCCCGGCTCCACGAGCCCCAGGGCTTCCGCGCTGGTCGGGTCGACGGTCCGGACGACGACGATCGTCTCGTCCGCGGCCCCGTCCGGCGTACGCATTCCCGCCATCGCTGCGCCGGGGAACCGTTTCTGCAGGTGTGCGAACCGCTGTTGGCTCTGCTCGGCCATGTCTTTGAGATGCCGCACGCCGACCGTCACCGTGTCGATCTGCTCGATGCTGATCCCGATCCCGCCCATCATTTGATCGATCGGGCCCAAACTGCCGCCGGTGAGCGCCTGCACGAAGGGGGATGCGACAATCGCTGCCGGCCTGGCAAAGATGAACAACTCTGTCTCGGCGTCCAGGTAGGACAGGTCGAACGGCGCATCCGGTACGGGCTCGTTTGCGGCCGATTCCTGCTCGTCCCCGTCGTCCGGATCCGCCCCTGGTTGGGATGCGGCTCCCTGCGGCGCAGCCCCTTGAGGAGACGGCGGGGCGGAAGACGTGTCCTGTTCGCCACTCCCGCAGCCGGCAAGCTGCAGCACCCCGCCCATCAGAATCAACAGACACAGCGTCGTCGCTTTC
Source organism: Planctomycetaceae bacterium (assembly GCA_029259845.1). Lineage (GTDB taxonomy): Bacteria > Planctomycetota > Planctomycetia > Planctomycetales > Planctomycetaceae > JAHBXU01. The sequence goes on from JAJDEI010000138.1 coordinate 29,168, forward strand.
AACTCAGCACCGCTTCGGTCGGATGCAACACGCCCCCTGGAGTAGCCTGACATCAGTCGTCTCCCCTGTTTCCGTCGCCGTTTGGCCCTGTTTCGGGGCCCTGTTGTGGGGCCGGCTTGCGATCGGAGACCTCACCCCGACCAACACCCAGACCCTGATATCTGGATCGCACGATTGACGCGCGCCATCGGCCATTCAGCGTACCGCAAACGGGATTGGGAAACCATCTGACAATGCGGGAATCTTCCGGAACCGCTGCCGAGTCACAGTCGGAGATTCGAGTCGGGTCGCCCGCTGCACGATTCCTCATACCTTCCCGGTCGTCAATCCGAGCCTCGCGAGGGCCAATCGAGGTGCCGATGCAGGAATGCGAACGTCCCTTCGCCGTTGATGGTGTGGGGGCCGCTGAAAAACTCGATCTCCGCCCGGTCGCCCAAGCCCAACTGCACATAGTGCCGGCGAACCTTGGCGAATTCCCAGGCGACCCATTCGTCCGGAGCCACGCCGTCGTTGTGTCCCCGTTCGACCATAAACGGCCGCGGCGTCATCAGCGTCGCCAGCTCCGCATATCCCGCCACGTGCCCCATGTTCCACTCGAACATTTCGTACTCCCTCGTGAAGACATACGTGTAGCGGTCTTCGTGAGAGACACATTTGCGAATCCATGCGTCGAAATCGGCCGAGCAGATTGAGAGACAGTAGCCGGGGTCGTTGGCTGTCGAGTGTCCAGTGTCGAGTGATCCGTCGGTGTCCGTTCGTCCCGGAGACGAGATACTGGTCCCCTGCTTCGGCGGCAGTAACGGCGGCACGCGAACGGCTGTCTTGCCGCCGTAGGAGAGGCCGTAAAACGCGATGCGGTCCGCGTCCACCCACGGCAACGACGCGAGCCAGCGCAGCGTCTGACGATGTTGTTCGATGATATAGCTGAACAGCGATCGCCCCAGGGAATTGCTCTTTCGCTGAATGACACGAAACGCGTCCTCGCCCCGGTACGGGTTTTGAGGGGCGTACACAATGAACCCCCGCTCGACGAGTCGCGTGCTGACTCCCTTGTACGCCCGCCAGGCGCGCACCGACTCGTCCGTCGTGATCGTGTCCATTGGCGTCCCCTCCAACCCATGCTGGAAGACGACGACCGGACGCCGCTCACCCGCTTGCAGGTCCTTCGGCAACAGCAGAATCCCTCCCGCAATCACTTCGGCAGAGGGAGGAGGTTGAGAGTTGCAGGTTGAGGGTCGAGAGTTGCGGGGTGAAGCTTGGGAGTTGGCCGTGTCGGGATAGACGTCCAGAAGGATTTCGTAGCCGACGTGCGTTGGCTCGTCGAGCACCTTGCGGCTGCGGGGGCACGGCGGGACTGTCGGCGGGGGAAGTTTGCCGATCATCCGTTCGTGGACAATCGTCCGGTAACGCTCGGCTGTCTCGGCCCATTTCTCAACGCTGCTGCGGTCGGCCTGATTCCAGAACTTGTCGCGCGCTTTGTCACTGGAATGCATCAGTCGCTGCGTGAAGAAAACAAGCTCGCGGATCTGTCGTTCTTGGCGCTGCCGGCGCGTCGCGGCGTCCGCAGTCGTCGACAACGTCACCGGCTTGGACTCAGCGGCGAAAGGGCCCTGCATGCCAAGCGATTCGAGGAGTCGCACGCTCGCCTCTTCGCTGAACGCATCGCCGCGCCCTGCTCGTCCGTTGTCATCCTGCGAATCGACAAGCCGAATGTGACCGGGGACGCCCAGCCGGCCGAAATGCGCGGCCGCTCGGGAATACTCGGCTTGAACCGAATCCAGTGAGGCCGTTGTAATTCGTCCGGGGGCGGCGGATTTCGTTCCCTGCTGCCGATTCTGGGTCGGAATGTCGACCTCCGGCACGCGGCAGGCTTCGATGATCAGCCGCCGGGGGGCGATCAAACTGGCAATGTCCGCGTCGCCAAATTCGCTCAGCAGGCTCCAGACGTTGCGCTCGATCGGTTCGCGCCACAGCTCTTCCCGCTGCTGAAAATAGCCGCTGACCAGGCACGCATCGAACCGCTCATCGACCGCGGCGGCGTACATCGCCAGCAGACCGCCCTCCCCTGCCCCGCCCACGGCGACCGGGAGCGACGGATACTGCATCTTGAAATAGTCCGCAGCCGCCAGCACTTTTTGCACCTCGTAGCCGATGATGTGCCGGCCCATCTCAAACGCCATCCGGTACACGAACTCCCGATGCGACAGATTCGTCGAGCGGATGTCCGGATGGCCGGAGAACTGATGCTCCCGGTTGACGAGACACGGAATCAGCACGAGACAGCCATTCGCCGCCAACTGCCGGGCGAAGGACCGGGGTGAGCCGATCCGCGAGCTTTGTTCGACAAGCTGCTCCGGCTCCCACGCAGCGTCCGGCAACAGCACAACCGCCGCTCGCGGAGCCCCCCGCGGCAGCACCAGGACTCCTTCCGCAGTGACCCCTTCCAGCACAGACCACGTGACCGGTACCGCGGCGGGGCGTGCGGGAGACGCAGCCGTCACATCGTCACGCCCAATCGCCAGACGGGGAGCGACCCGTTCATCGACCGCTCCGATGATTGTCCGCAGCCGCTCCCGGTGGGGTGACACACTCTCCGCATAGGCTGCCGCACTCCCGTAATCCCTGTGCCATTTGTCCTGACGCCGATCGCGGGACCGCGCCAGTTCCTGTTCCGCAAAGCGGCTGATCCCACGCACCATGACCGCGTCGAGCGGTTCGGCCAGTTCCAACCGTCCGGTCCCCGCCAATTGACCGGGCCAGTCACGATCGGCCGCGATGCACTCTGCCCCAAGCAAGAGCACGCACGCTCCCATCAAAAACATCAGATTCCATTGCGGACGACGCATGTCCAAGGACCCTTCTGAATGGGAATAGTTTTCGTCTGATCCGTGGGTCCGGTTGGGCCACTCTGTGGCAGGAAGCTTGTCTTTCGCCGGACGGCTTACGTAAAGGCTTCTTGTCGCGGGGCGACACGGGTTGGGACAACCCGTGCTACCCCGACGTCCCTCTGAAAAACGGATCTCTTGAATTCCTGCACGAACTCATGAACCAGCCAAGTAGGGTGGGCTTTGCCCACCGCGCGGGAGTTGAGGCTCACTCACTGTCGCGGCGGGCACAGCCTGCGCTACCTGGCTGTTGTGGTGGGCAAAGCCCACCCTACTACTTCGCTTTACGGCCTGGCTGCGAAGATATCACAACGCGGACGGGGTCTCGACGGCCCGGCCGCGGAGCACGATATTGTCGAACCGTCCCGTGTCGTCGAACGAGCCGATGCCCACTTCGCCCCGCGTGAATGTGGAATCGGTCGCGGTCATCACCGGCGTCTCCATGTCATCGAAAAAGATTTCGATCAGACCGCTCTCGACGTTGCGTTTGATGCGGACGTGATGCCACGCGTCGTCCCAGGGCGTACCGTCTGTTGTGCTCGTCGAGATTTTCGTCCGGGGGGCGTCGTTGACGATGAAAATCTGATTCGCATGGTCGTCGGCCCGCTGCCCCAGATGCACGTAGTAGAAGTGTGCGGGGTCCTGATAGCCGAAGAACAGACACAGGCTGCGGTGCGGATAGTCCCGCGTGGTCGATTGCAGGTCGACGTCGAACTGAAAATCGCCGACCGTCACGCCGCGGAGCAGGCAACGGTTAAAGGGAGAACGAACGGGCGTCTGCACGCGGCTCTGCTGAAACTGATGCAGCACATGCCCCCCCTCTCGCTCTTCGAGCTTCCAGGCAGCCGGATCGGTTGCCGCCCAACGATTTAGCGAGTCCCCATCGAATTGTTCCTCGGCCAACACCGGCAACTCCGGGTCCGTCGCTGCCAAAACACCGGCAGCCCCACAGACCAGCAGCAGACAACCGATCATGAAAAACTCGACGACATCACGCATGATTGATTCCTCTTGAAATGGATGACACTCCGGAACGAATGGGAGCGTTCACTACAAAGTTGATGGTTTGGCATCACCGCGGCGTGGCCGGTCGCGGGGTGCCGGGCGGTTACCGTTGGGGAAGAAGCGTCTGTTGCCCCGGAAGGGCCGGTCGCTGGGAACCACGAATTTCTGAACGAAACGCCGGTTGATCGGGCCGGTCGACTCCGCGTCCAACACCCGTTGCCGCAACTCGTGATGGAACTCGTCCGGCGAGAGATCCAAAAGGGCCTCCTGTTCGGCCACCGGGAGCTCGGCAAACATCGCTTCCATCTTTTGCGATGTAACGACTCGCTGCCGCATTTCCTTTTCGATGGCGATCGCAAGATTCTTCCACAATGTCATCACGACCTTGTGCTTGCGAGCGTTGAATCCAGCGGACCGATCGCCCGCTTCTGCAGACAGCATCTGCCGGGTCTCGTCATCCGAGATCACGTCCACGAGACGTTGCACGCGGGTTTCGGTCAGCAGGGGAAGCAGCCGCTTATCCTTTCGCCCCAGCAGTTCGAACGTTTTGAGCGTCAGCGCGAGCCCCTTGTAGCCTTCCAGCTCTTTTTCGAGAGACGTATTGTGCAGAACCGGCTCGGCCGCCTCCTGGATGACCGCAAGCATGCTCTGTAAGTCTTCTTCGCTGAGCGTCGGGATCGGCCCGAGCCTCGTCTCCATCGTCGAACCAATGCGGAGCTCGACACGCTCCTCCTGCTGCCGGTCAAGCACCTTGCGGACAAGGGTCAGCTTGGCGGCTGCATCCCGCTCCTGCTGCAGCGCATCCCGTTCGTAGGGGGGAATTGTTTGCAGCCACTGCGAGTAGGTCTCCAATGTGGCAACCGCGCGGCCCTGCTGGCTCGCGCGGTCGGCCTCCAACTTCGCATGGAGATCACGGAAATGCGCACGGTCCGCCTCCGACAGCTTGGCGAACTGCACGAAGTTTCGTTGCAGACGCTCCCGCTCGGGTTGAGTCATCGCCGCAATCTGCTGCCGCCGTCGCTCGAGTTGCGGGTCCTCAGCGCCCAGCAGAAACGGCATCACCGCCACGCCGACGGCAGCGACGGCCAGCAGGGCCAGAAAGAACCGCCGGTCACCGCTCATGAGCCGCCTCCCGCCGCCGGGCGACCCGGTGCCATCTCGTTCAGCAACGTCGGTTGCCGGTCGAGAAGTTTGAGGAACTCGATGCTGCCGACCTCGGAGTACGTGTCCAACTGCTCGATGACGGGCAAGTCTTCGAGGAGCACGTCCTCTTCGGTCGGCACCCAGCGACGTGTGATGAGGAACGAAACCGCGACGACGGCCACCAGCCCCGCCATCCAACCGAGCACCCGCAGGCCACTGCCGGCCATGTGATACCACTTTGATTCGCGATAGTCGGGCCGCAGCTCGCTGATGCGAATCGACGCGACCGTCTGCTCGGCGAATTCGGCCGATGCTTCATAGCGGGGGAGCGCGTCGAGCAGTTCGTACGTCTGTGCAAGCCCTTCGACGTCGTTGCGGGCGACATTGCTCTGTGCGAGCACCGCTTCGATCCGCTCCGTCGCCTGTTCGTCCAGTTCTCCGTCGAGATAGGCGACAAAGTCCGACCGAATTTCAGGGGTGAGTCGAATGAGTTTGTCCATAGTCGATTGAGGGACATCCCTCTTCCGCAAGTTGCCTCGGTTTCTCGCCGGACTACTTCTTCATATAGGTTTCAAGTTTCGCGCGCAGGTTCTCCCGCGCGCGGGATAGCAACGATTTGACGGCGGAGGGAGTCATCTCCATCGTCTGGGCGATGTCTTCGTAGCTCATCTCCTCAAACTTGTGGAGCAGCAGAGCCATCCGCTGCCGCTCGTTGAGCGTGTCCATCGCGGCTCGGACGCACACCTGGAGTTCGCCGCGGTCCGCTTGCCGGGTCGGCATCAAGGCCGACTTTTCCTTGAGCAACTGTTCGTGCGGCCGCGCTCCCAGCGGACCGGACTCGGTGGTCTTGAGCTGAACCTCCTTGCGGCGTCCTTTCGACCGCCGGGTGTTACTGGCCAGATTCTGAGCAATCCGAAACACCCATGTCGAAAACTTGGCGGTCGGTTCGTAGCCGTTGCGGGCCCGGTAGATTCGCAGAAACACATCCTGCGCAAGGTCCTCCGCAGCAGACCGGTCGCCGACCAGATGGACGAAGATGCTGATCAGACGGTTCTGATACCGCATCACCAACTCGCCGAACGCCGCCTCCTCCCCCTCCTTGACGCGCAGCATGAGCTGCACGTCCGGGTCAATCAGGAACCGGCTTTCCAGGGAAGTGGTCGACACCGCGTAACTCAGTTTTCTGGTTATCCTGCCGATGATGGCCGGTGGAAAGTGAACCCCGGCCGTCGCCGCCAGATTCTGTTGATCAAGCACAATCGAGGCGATTCTCTGAAAACCGCCCAGACACCGGCTCACTCGAATGCCCTCGGTCGCTATCATAACCAGCAAAACATCCTTCGACCAACGCACGCCCGGCCGATGTCACTCAGTTCACTCCCGCTCAGTTACTGCACCAACGTCCATCCCGGCCGCTCACTCGATGAAGTGTGCGAGGGCATCCACCAGTTTACGGCCCCCACCCGCCGGGAATTCGGGTCGCCGCTCGCAGCCGGGCTTTGGCTTGCCCAGTCGGTCATTCGCGAACTATCCGAAGACCCGCGGCGTCTCGACCGTCTCTCCGCTCTGCTGGCGAAGGACGATCTCGTCTGCTACACGCTGAACGCCTTTCCCTACGGCGACTTTCACTCGGTCCGGGTCAAGGAACAGGTCTATCTCCCCGATTGGACGACGCCGGAACGGCTGGGCTACACAAAGAACTGTGCGGACGTCTTGGCCCGCCTCATGCCCGAGGGGACGGAAGGGAGCATTTCGACCGTCCCGCTCGGTTTCAAGCAGCTGCCGCGGGAGGACGACTTCCTCGACCGATGCCTGGACAATCTGCTCTCGCTGGCGCGGGCACTCGATGAACTGCACGACGACACGGGCCGCGTTATTCGTCTGGCGATCGAACCGGAGCCACTCTCTGTCCTCGAAACGACGGACGAGACCCTCACGTTCTTCTCTCAATTGAGAGCACGGGCGGACGTCGTCGGGCTGCAGGATGCCGTCCGACGCCATTTGGGGATTTGCTACGACGTCTGCCATCAGTCGGTGGAATTCGAGGACGTCGCCGACTCGATCGCCAAATTGCAGGCGGCCGACATTCGTATTAATAAAGTGCACATCACCTGCGCGATCCGGCTCGTCGACCCCGCGAACAACCGCGAAGGACGCGAGGCGCTCGCGCGTTACGTCGAGCCACGGTATCTGCATCAGACATTCGCCCGCACGCATCGCGGCGACATCTTTGCGGCCATCGACCTGAGCAAGCCGCTGGCCCTCGCGCCTCCTCCGGACTACGCGGATGCCGCCGAGTGGCGGATCCACTTTCACGTCCCGGTGAACGCCGAGACGCTCGGCCCGTTGGCGACCACCCGGGAGGATCTCAAACGGGCCCTCGCCGCTGTTGCCCGGCTCGAGTATGCCCCGCATCTCGAAGTCGAAACCTACACCTGGGACGTTCTTCCCGGGAGCCGGCAGCCGTCACTCGTCGACGGTCTCACCGAAGAACTGGCCGCCACCCGCGCTTTGCTGGCCGATCTCCATTTGACGTAAATGCTTGAGGCTCTGTCACAGCTAAGACTTCAGGTTGGAGTTCAAGCTTTCGCTTGGCTTCACAGCCTGAAGGCTGAACTCCAACACCCCGTTCACCGTTTGACGTAAACGCTTTAGAGACAGCCCCGCGGCCTGCTTCATCTTTCGGCACAGGCTCCGCGCCTCGGATTTCGCGGCATCTTGTGGGAATTCGAGTGGCGCGATTGATCCGGTCGTGCCGATTCTAACTACGGGGGCGACGAGAATGTCGCCGCGGGCTATATGGCTCGCGGCGACATTTCTTGCACCGGCCGGGCTCTCAGTCTTGGAGAGTTTCTTCGGCAACGACGGGACCGGGCAAGAGATCCGGCCTGTTATCGGTTCGTCGCAAACGTGCGGCGTCAGTGGGGATCCGGGCGAGATGGCCGACTGAACAGCGGCCACACAGTGAGGGGGGGGACTGCATGAAGTGCGTGCTGATGTCGCCTGCTGCGCGACGAGTGCTGGTCGGTGGAGTCCTGCTGACCTGGGGCAATGTCGTCCAGATGACTGCCGCAGACGAGCCGGTGTTGCGTCCCGTCTCACAGCCGGCGCTCCGTCTCGCCTCCGAACCGGTGCTCCAGCCGGTTCCCGAGGACGCCGAAGCCGCACGTGTCGAGACAGAGATCATCCCCTTCCTGCTTCCGCACTCACCCACCAATCAAAAACTGGTGCTCGTCAGTGCAGAAATCGACGCCCAAGCGAAACAACCGCAAGTCTCGCGGGTCGAAAAGGGATCCTCCTCCCGAAGACTTCGCAAGTCGGCCATTCACGACCTGCCGCAACAGTCGATGACATCGCAGGAACGACAGATTGTGGACGATGTGCTCGATTCGATCAGTGTGTTTCGGCGGCTGCCGGTGTTTCAATGCGAACTCGATCCCCGCGTCCACGAGTATTTCACCCAGCACCCGGACGTCGCCGTCAGCATCTGGCGGGCGATGGCCATCTCACAGTTAGAGATGACCCAGACGGATCCGCTCCATTACAGCATCGACACGCGCGACGGCACGACCGGCGTTGTGACCGTGCTGCACCAAACCCGCGAGAGCTGCGTCATTCACTGTGACGGGATGTTCAAAAGCCCCTACCTCAAAAACGCCATTCACGCGAAGTCGGTCATACATCTGAAAACTCGCTTCGGCACCGACCGGGAGGGACGGGCCTACGCGACGCACCAGGCGGACCTGTTCGTCTCCTTTCCTTCTCAAAAGATCGGCACGATCGCCAAACTGATCTCCCCCGTCAGCAATGCCATCATCGACCGCAACTTCCAGGAAATCAGCCTGTTCATTCACGTCATGTGGCAGGCGATGACCAAACAGCCCGGCTGGGTCGAGCAAATCGCCGAGCGGCTCGACGGCGTCCCCGAGGCTCGCAAGGACGAACTGCGCAGGCTCACCGCCGACGTTTACGTGACGGCCCAGACGAACCTCCACAAGCGGGCGGGCGTCCAAGTTCCGCTCGAAAGGAACGGCCCACCAACCGAACGCCCCACTCGCACAACCGCCACGCGTCCCATCGACGTCACACGATGATTCACGGAACAAGACGGGTCCAGATGGCGTCAATCGCTCGTGTTGCCCGCCTGTCGCGACGTTCCTCGTTCACGGGGCAACCGGCTTCGCGGCCGCCCGCGAGGACGCAGAAACAGTCCGAGAATCGCAAACACAACCAACAGGGGAAAAAAGACTCTCGGACGCCGTGCAAAGACCAGTGCTCCCAAAACGACGGCGGCCAACGTCAGCGGAGAGATATTGGCCCACGCGGCATCACGGCCGCGGCTCGGCAGCGCAATCCACAAAGCCCCTGTCACCAAACCGACCCTGACGAAAGCCGCACACCACAGGTTGGCGAACGAGTCGACAAGCCCAATTGCCAATCCGGCGCACAGGCAGGCCACGGCGATCACGCCCACGAGCGTTCGGTTAACCGAGACGGATTGCTCCGGCATGAATGACAGGCCTTCAGACCACGAAAACAATGACTGACGTTGTGTGAACCACTTCCTTCTTCTATAAGCCCGGCTCCTCTCAAGGGGAAGGGTGATTCTGCTCAAGGCACCCTGACCGCCCAACACTCCGACATGCCTAAGACTGTCTCGAAATCGCACGTCTTGCGATTGGGGGCCGCTTGTCTCTTGACCGCGGTGCTCGTGTCCGGCTGTGCGCATCGGGCCACGGTGTCCGCCTGGACACCCGCTCAGATCGAAGTGTCCGGCATGCAGAAACTGGCCGTGATCGGCTTCTCCGGCGAGCATGGCCAAACCGTCGTCTCTGCCCTCAATTCCCGGCTTCGGGACAGCGAATTCTACACGCTCGTCGATCGCCGCGAACTCAACTCGATCCAATGGGCTTCCGCGACCGACAACACCCGCGGCCTGCTCTCCCTGGACGATATCAGCGCGGCCCGAGCCGCAGGCATTGACGGCCTCCTCGTGGGCGATGTCATCGAATACCGTTGTAAAGAGCAACCGGTCCCCCAAAAGGGACGCACTTGGGGGCGGGCTTCCAAGGCTGACGCACAACCGTCGAAAGAACGCAACGACGAATCCCCGCCCGGCAGCGCCGGTCACAAAAGACAGCGACAGGCAACGGTGACGGTTGCGTTTCGCTTGCTGGATGTGCAAACCGGCAAAATCCGCGCGTCCAGGCAGATTTCGCGTTCCGCTTCGCATGAGATCACCGATCGCCCCAACGGTACGCCCACCTCCTCGGAAATCCTCGAGACGCTGGCCCGCCAATGTGTTGACGAATTCGTCACCACGCTCGCGCCGCATCAGTCGGCCGAGCGCGTGAAACTCGCCGTCCCGGCACCGTTCCAGGCCGGTTGCACGCTGGTCCTGAACGGGAACGAATTCGCCGTTCGCGGCCGCTGGGAGGAGGCGATCACCGCCTGGGAACATGCCATTGCCCGCAACCCCGAGAACGACGCGGCACTGTTCAATCTGTCGATCGCCCACGCCAACCGGCAGGACTTCACACGAGCGGAAACCTTCGCGATGCGCGCGATGAACGTCCGCCAGAAAGCCGCGTACGAAGCCGGCCTGCAACGCATCCGCCAGCAGGCCTCCGCCTTCGACCAAACCCTCCAACAACGCCGCGATCTCACCTCCGCCTCGTTTTCCAAGTATGAGATGCGGCGATAGGGCTTTGTCAAACCTGAAACGCAGAGTGGGAGTTCAAGCTTGAGCTTGTTTCTGCAGTTCCTATCATTTTTCAGATTCAAGCAGCCTAAAGGCTGAACTCCAACCCCATCTCCCATCCCCTAATACGTCACCCGCACGAGCAGTCCGCCCGGCAGGCGCTGTACGAGACGCCGCATTTCGAGCACGGTCACTGTCGACAGCACACGCGACGCTTCCAGTGAGCCGGCGGCAATCACCTCGTCGATGTGCTGCGGATCATTCGACAGCAGGTTGAGCACCTCGCGCTCCTGATCGCTGAGCGACAGTTCCCGCGGTGACCGCACGACATCCTGTTCGCCTCGTGAGACCGGCTCCAGCAGCGGCCCCAATTCCTGCAACACGTCGTCCGGATCTCGGACGAGCGTCGCTCCGTCACGCAGCAGGTCGTGACAGCCGATGCTGGCCAAGCTGTCAATCCGTCCCGGGACCGCGAACACCTCACGCCCCTGCTCCATCGCGTGACGGGCCGTGTGCAGCGCCCCGCTTTTTCGCGACGCCTCCACGATGATCACCCCCAGTGACAAGCCGCTGATGATGCGGTTTCGCTGGGGGAAGATGCCCCGTGACGGACCACGGTCCAGCGGCGACTCGCTCAGCACCGCGCCGGCAGCCACGATTTCTTTAGCCAGGTCCCGATGCTCGGGCGGATACAGGCTCGCCAAACCGGTCGCACAGACCGCCAACGTCCTCCCTCCCGCCGCCAAGGCTCCCCGGTGAGCTGCTGCGTCGATGCCCCGCGCCAATCCACTGATCACCGTCATCCCGGCCCGCGCCAGCGCCCCGGCCAATCGCTCCGCCGTCTGCCGCCCGTACAATGTGCATCGACGGGACCCGACGATCCCAACCGCGAGTTCATCCTGCGGCAGCAACTCCCCCCGGCAATACAGCACGGGCGGCGGGTCGCAGGTTTCCGCCAGCATGCTCGGATACTCGGGCGTGCCGCGAAATCGCAGGTCGATCGACGCCTGCTGACACCGCTCCCACTCGCGGCTCGCCTCATCGGAAGCCCGTGCGGACGTGATCGCGGCTGACAACTTGGGCCCGACGCCCTCCACCTGCAGCAATTCATTGCCGGCCGCTTGGAACACGCCGGAGGCAGAATCAAACCGCTCGAGCAGCAGCGACTGCATTCGCGGACCGACGCCCGGCACGAGATTCAGCCGCAGCATGTCGAGTCGCTCTTCGTCCGTCATCGCATGGCCCACCGGATGGGAAAAACTTGGCTCCGAGTCAGAGCGATTGTACCGAGCCTCCCGCCCCGATCGAATGCTGCCGCCCGCCCGCCGATCGCGATCACGCCGAATCCGACGGATCGGCGACCGATGGGTTCACGATGTGACAGTGGGGCCAAACACTCGGTGTCTCGAATCAGGTTCGATCATTCTCGGTGAAATCGACACCGGAGCCCGTTCAAGGCACGAGCTACGAAGGGAGACACCGGGTGTTTCAATCCTCGTTCCCAAGCTCCGGCTTGGGAACGCACTTTCGAGAAACACCGTTTCTCGTCCCTGTTCCCATGGCCGACCCGATGTGCCGGTCCGCGAAGCAGAGCTTCGGGAATGCGTGTTCCCAAACCGGAGTTTGGGAACGAGGGACGGGCGATCAATCGATCAATCGATCAATCATGACCCCCGAAAATCACGTTGACCCGGAATCGTCAATCCGCTACACCACGCCCGCCCTCCTCGCTCTCCCCGACTGCCCCCCCTGTATTGCTTTGACGGCGTCTTCACAACCCGATCCCACACCGAAGATTCGCCACATTCACCGATGAGGACACCCATGTTCCCACCTCGTTCGCAGCTTCTCATCGTCCCGGCACTTGTGATGTTGATCGCCGGATGCACGCATAGCCAGCGGTCGAACACGGCCCGCACCGGCATGGAGCAACTGTTGATCTCCAATGCCATCGACCAGTCTTTGGAGAAGGTCAATTTTCGCCCCTTTGGCGGCCATACCGTCTATCTGGAAGAAAAATATGCCGACTCGGTCGACAAGGCCTATCTCGTCGGCTCGGTCCGGCACCGGATGCTCGCCACCGGAACGCGCCTGGTCGACAAACCGGAGGATGCCGAAATCATCGTCGAACTCCGCAGCGGCGGCATCGGCACCGATACCTCCGAGTCCTTCGTCGGGGTCCCAGAAATCGCCCTCCCCGGCATGCTGACCCTGCCGGAGGTCCGGTTCCTCCAGCGGACCAGCCAGTCCGGAACCGCGAAGATCGGGCTCGTCGCCTACGATGCCAAAACCAAACAGGTTCTGGGACCGGGCGGCACGTCGTTGTCCAAGTCGAACGACAACAACTGGTTTGTCGCCGGCATCGGCCCGATCCAGCAGGGCAGCGTCAAACGGGAAATCTCCCGCTCCACCACTGGAGCGGCGGCCTCCAAGGACATTTCGATGCCGCGACAGGTCTCCTTTGAAAGCCCCAAATTGCTCTCGCCAGGACGGTCCGCGGTGAAATTCGCCTCCGGTGAAGAGGACGCCGGCAAGTAAACAGCGGTCTTCTGGGTGCCACCGGCACTTGCCTGTGAGGGGTGGCGTTTAAGCTGTCGCTTGTTCTCGCAGCCTGAAGGCTGAACTCCAACCCTGAGTGCGGACGGCCGACGATCCTTCGCAAAAAAACTCGCGACTTTCACAGATTCCGGGAATCCTCCCGGTGGCTCCCACGTCGTAGAGGCGTGTGAATCGCTCGCTCGGCCTTCGATCTTGGGCCGGTTTGGTGGGCGAATTCGAACGCTAACCACGTCCGATTCGGAGTCGAACGATGAAAACGCTCACCCTACTTCTGACGGCGAGCCTGCTGCTTGGGTCCGCCATCAACGCCGCAGAAATCGCCTCTGCCCCCAAGGTTGCCGATTCGCGGCCCCAACAAACCCCACCACGAATCCAACTGGCCATCCTGCTCGACACCAGCAACAGCATGGACGGACTGATCAATCAAGCCCGGACACAACTATGGAAAATCGTCAACGAACTGGCGACGACCAAGTGCAAGGACCGCGAGCCGCACCTCGAAGTTGCCCTGTACGAATACGGCAACGACTCCCTTTCGGCTGCGACATTGCACGTTCGGCAAGTGATTGGGTTTACGGACAACCTCGATTGCGTTTCGGAAGAACTGTACGCCCTCACCACCAACGGCGGGCAGGAGTACTGCGGTGCTGTCATCCGCCGGGCTGTCGACGACCTCGATTGGAGCGATTCGACCGCCGACCTGAAGATGATCGTCATTGCCGGTAACGAGCCGTTCTCCCAGGGGCCGGTCGATTTTCGGGAATCGTGTCGCTCGTCGATCGCCAAAGGAATCACGATCACCACCATTCACTGTGGCTCAGAGGAGGACGGCATCGAGACCGGATGGAAAGAGGGAGCCGCGATTGCCGAAGGCTCGTACCTGTGTATCAATCAGAACGAGCCGATCGTCACGGTCCCCACGCCATTCGACGACAAGTTGTCCCAGCTGAGCATCCAGGTCAATGCCACCTACCTCTACTTCGGCGACCAAAAGAAAGCACGTGAACAGGCATTACGTCAGGAAGCCCAGGACACGAACGCAGCCAATTCGACGCCGGCTGCAGCCGCCGACCGGGCGTTGTTCAAAGCCTCCCGCCAGTACGATCGCGCAAGCGGCGATCTGTTAAACGCCTTGGCCAACGGCCGCGTCAAACTTAAGGACCTCAAGGACGAAGAGCTCCCCGCTGAGCTGCGCCAGTTGAGCAAGGAGAAACGACAGAGGCTGATCGAGTCGAGACGCAAGGAGCGCGCCCGCATTCAACAAGAGATCAAAACGCTCTCACGCCAACGGCAGGAATTCCTCGCCGAAGCAGCCGAGAAAGCGGGCGATTATCCCCCCCACAACACTCTCGACGCGGCTGTCCTCCAGGCGATCCGCGAACAAGCCGTCCGCAAGCAGTTCACGTCACCACAAAACTGAAGCCACGCAACACCGTTTCGCCGCGCATTCGAGTTGTGCGGCGAAACGGCTTTGTTGTCACGACACGTTCACCGGCACGTGATGCCACGCGTTGAACAGATAGCCTTTGAGATTCCACGGCACGGCCTGAGGCTGCGCGAGTCCCGCGGAATCGGTCGCCCGCACGATGAGCTCGGACGTCGCCCCGGCCACCGGCACGGACGCCTCCCACAGCACCCAGCAGTAGGGGACGTTGCGGCCTGTGACCTTCGCCGCCTGCCACGTTTGGCCGCCGTCGGCGGAGACTTCAACACGCGCGACCGTTTCTCCATTGCCGGGCGGCAGGGCATACCCCCGAACCGTCACACGCCCCGCCCGGACCGATGACGAGGCCGCCGGCTGGCAGATCGCCGAGTTGAGCCGGTACTTGTAGATCGGTCCCGATTCGGCCCACGCCAGCGGTGTGCTCTCGGTGACCAGCCGATACGCATCGGCCAGATAGTGGTTGGGAGACGGCTGATCGCTGACGACGATGCGTCCCAGCCACTTCACGCTCCGCGCGCCGACATACCCCGGCACGACCATCCGCACCGGGAATCCATGATCGGCCGCCAACAGCGCATCGTTCATCCGCAGCGTCACCAGCGCACCGGGTGTCCCGTCGTGATCCGCCATTGCCTTTTGGATCGGAATCGACCCGCCGAAACTGAACGTCCGGCCGTCCTTGCCCTTCACCCGGTCGACGCTCTCGAACCAGACATGTTTCGCACCGGGCTTGATTCCGGCTCGCTTGAGCACTTCCGCCAGCCGCACGCCCCCCCAACGCGCGTTGCCGATCGCTCCCTCTTTCCACTGCACTCCGGCAACGGTTCGCCTGGCGCTGTGCTCGGACCGCCGGTTTCCCGCACAGGTCAGCGTCGCCAGCGTTTCGGACCGCGGCAACGCCTCAAGGTCCGAGACCGACAACGACAGCGGCCGCTCGACCAAGCCTTCAACTGACACGCGATGCGCCGCCACATCCACCTCCGGGACCGGCGCATGAGAGCGGACAAAGAAATGTTCGAGCGGGGTAATCCAACTGCCGGCCAAATCCGAGAGCGCCGGCTCCGCATTGTGCGGCGTCTTGGTATAGACGATCAGCTTTTTCTCGACGGCTGTTGCCACCTGCCCGGACGCGGAGCCGCCCTGGGCGAAGAGTCGGCTTTGCGCCCACCAGGGTGCGGTCATCAGCGAGACCGTCCCCGCCAGGATTTGGCGACGCGACAAAGTGGCCGCAACCGGCTCGGAAGAAGCATTTGTCGGAAACATCGCCACACCTCCAGAAGCATCAGTCGGAACCGCCTGGCCTATCGGTCAATTTCGCCCATCACGACGTCCAACGACCCGACGATCGAAGGAATATCAGCGATGAGAATGCCCTCGCACAGGGGACCGGTGACTGACAGGTTGCAGAAGCAACTGCTCTTGGCCCGCGCCCGCAGCGGCTCCGCCTGTCCGTCGCCGACGATGTAAAAGCCCATCTGGCCACGCGGGCACTCGGTCTCCAGATAACACTCGTCGGCCGGCAGCTTGGTGCTCATCTTGAAGGGAACCCGGTATTCGCCCTCAGCGGACGGGTACTTATCGAGCCCCTGCCGGACAAGCCGGATCGCCTGGACCACCTCCAGCATGCGGACGAAAAAGCGGGACCAGTTGTCACCCAGCACGACATCCGGCGGGACGCCGTCCACTCCCTCAAACGGAGCCACGCAGACGTCCCAGTCGTACCCCTCGTACATTCGTGTGAAGATCGGGTCGCCGTCGCGGCGGAGGTCGTGATCGATGCCGCTCCCGCGCAACACCGGGCCGGTGCAACCGTAGTCGATCGCCATAGCGCCTGACATCACGCCGATGGCCGCCGTCCGTTTGATGAAGATCGCGTTCCGCGTAAGTAGCGTGTGATACTCCTGGATGCGGGGTTCCAGCCAGTCGAGAAACAGGCGGACCGCATCGGTCCATGCCATGTGGGTGTCAGGACTCCGGCCGGTCAGCGCTGCGAGACCGGGGGGGATGGGGATCGTGCCGGGCAGGTCATGGGTCGCCCCACCGATGGTCAGATAGCTGTAGGTCAGCCGCGCCCCGCACGCTTCCTCGAACAGGTCAAGGACAATCTCCCGTTCCCGGAAGGCGTACAGGAACGGGGAGAAGCTGCCGAGGTCCAGTCCGTAAGCCCCCATGCCGACCAAGTGCGAGGCGATGCGGCCCAGTTCGGAGATGATCAGCCGCAGCGTCATCGCCTTCTCAGGGACCTCCATGCCGAGGAGCTTCTCGAAGGCGAGCGCCATGCCGAGGTTCATGTTCATCCCGGCGAGATAGTCCATGCGGTCCGTATAGGGAATCCACTGCGGACCGGTCAGGTTCTCGCCGATTTTTTCGGCTGAGCGATGCAGATACCCGATGTGCGGCGTGCATTCATGGATGACCTCGCCGTCGGTCCGCAACAGCAGCCGCAGCACACCATGCGTGGATGGATGCTGCGGCCCCATATTGACGAGCATCTCGTCAGTCCGGACATCAAATTCAACAACGCGGGGGTCTTCAAGCGTGGTGGACATCGTTATTTCGTCAATCCAATAAGTGTCATCACTTGTCGCCGGTTGGTTCTGGAACGCCGAGTTGCTTACAGATGCTCAAAGCAGTGCGGGAGTCGATCTGCCGGTGTCGCGGAACGGCAATCGGGTACTCGGCCGCAGGACTCAACCACAGCGAGTGTTTCTTGCCTTCTCGCACGAAATGACACCCATGTGCCTTGAGGTGCTTGATCAGCCGGGTGCGGTTCATGCCGGGACGTCTCTCGCGACAACCTCAATCTGCGACGCGGCCTGAAGTAGCAGGTACAACGGCTCTTCCAGATCTGCGTCAGGGTTCGTGGCTTCCGGGTTCGGTGTGGGAAGAGGTTTGCCGACATCGAGCAAATATTCGGCGACATCAATCAATGCCGATCGGATCATCTCGCGAGCTTCCGGGATATCCTTTCCACACGAAAGCACCCCCGGAAAGTCCAACGCTTCCACGTGAACCCCATCGTCATTCACAAAATAAGCCGCTTTGTACGTCAGCATCTAAGGGTCCCCCCTCCTTCGTCGTCAATTCTGCACGTCGCCTGGTAAACCAGCATAACGGCACCTCATTCGGAAGATATCTCACCGGAACCGTCGTCAACCGGCTCGATATCGTGGGCCTCAACAAATGCCATCAGGCGATCCAACTCCGGCTGCGATGCCCATATTTCAACCCGATCTCGGCTGATCGAGCTTCCGCAATCCTGGCTCCTCATGCCTACAAGCTTCCAATACAAATCTCTTGTCGCCGCTGACGGATAGGTCACCGAGTGGAATCTATGGACTCCATGCTCCAAATACCCTAAGCCAACGAGGCGATCCTGATGCCACTTGGCGGAGTTTCGTAGCCAGCCATAGATGCTCCTGGGTAGCGCGGTGTCGCGGAGTCTGTCGCAAACAGAGTTTGAGCCGCTACGCATGAGCAGATGGAATTGGATTGTAATCGGTCTGATCGTAAAGGCTATCGCCAGCATTGTGGCAACGAGGCAACCGACCAAGGCGATCGTCGGCCAACGTTTGCGGGTTGGCTCCTGCATGGTCACCTCCCGCGGATGCCGTGGTACTCCAGCGGGAACTCGTAATCTTTGCGGAGGGGGTGGCCGACCCAGTCTTCGGTGCAGAGGATGCGGACGAGGTTGGGGTGGCCGAGGAATTTGATGCCGACGAGGTCGTACGCTTCCCGCTCGTGCCAGTCGGCAATCGCCCAGACGTGTGCAACCGACGGGACCTCCGGCAACTGCCCCTCGGCGTCGTTTTTCCAGCGCGACAGCTTGATCTTCACGTTGAGCCAATGCTTGTGCGTGTAGCTGTAGAGGTGATAGACGACCTCAACGTGCGGCTCATAGGGAAACTTCTTGGCCCGCTTTGCGTCGGGCTCGAGATAATCGACACCGGTCAGGTTATTGAGGGCGTCGAAGGCAAGGTCCGCCTGCTCCTTGAGGTACGCGGAAACCTCGGCGATCGAATCTGCAGCGACTTCGACCCAGGGATCGATTGCCTCGGCATTCGAACCGGTGATCACGTCCGCCCCGAAGCGGTCGAGCAGTTGCTGGTGGATTTCGTTGAACGTCATTGATGAGCCTGCGGCAAGTTTCAAGTGACAAATCCCAAGCCAATCTCAAGTCTCAAACGATCAACCGTCGTCCGGTGTCACGCAATGTACGGCTTGTCGCTTGGTCGTTGTTGCTTGTTTGATATTTGTCAGTTGAGATTTGAAATCTGAAATCCGAGCCTTCAGCCCGCCTGAACCGGCTGCGGTTCCTGATGGATTTGTTCGATCACGGGAGTCGTGGGCGGAACCGCGGCGGCCTTCTTCGCTGGGCTGGCCATCGCCCGGACCCAGTCGAGGTCGCCTCGCTTCCAGACGTAGGCGAAGCCGACAAGCAGCACGCCGAAGAACACCAGGATGTCAAAAAAACCGGTCAGTGCGAGCGTCTGGGCCGTTTCTGGTGTAAGGGCGGTCTGTGCAGTCATCGTCCCGGCGGGAACGTCGAGCAGGCGGTCGCTGAGCACCATGCGGGTGCCTTCCGAGAGCGTCGGGTCCGCCAGTTGGGTCGCTCCGCCGAAGACGAGCGCCCAAGGAAAGAAGAACGCCACTTCGACATCGAAAATGATGAACAGCAACGCGACCACGTAAAACCGCAGGTCGAACTGAATGTAGCTGGAACCGATCGTCGGCTCGCCACATTCGTAAACGGCGTCCTTCTCCGGTGTCGGCAGATCGGGCCGCAGGAAGTAGCCGAGAATCAGCGGCGCGAGGGGGAACGTGATCGCAACAGCAATGAACAACAGCAGATGAATTCCCAGATCCGTCATGGTGGCGTCTGATACTCTTGGAAGGGATTCGGGCGGGCTTGCAAAGGGATTGGGGGAGAAAACGATTCGGGTGAAACGGCCGGCGGCTAATGATGCGATGCTTCCGGTTGCGGGGAATCGCCGGGGAAGGTGACCCCCTCAAGCAGCGCCTGCCGCTCCTCGAAGCCCGCGTCCTCCGGATGCCAGAAGGCCACTTCGGGCTCTCCCAGCCGCCAGCAGAGAAAGGCAGGCCGTCCGTCGATTCGCGTTTGAAAGTCGACCTCGCCGATGTTCGCCTGACGGAACTCGACTCCCAACTGCGTCAATTCGCGGACGAACTCTTCGAGACGGTTCTCGCCCTCCACGATCTCCCGCTGTATCCGGTCCCACTCGGCCTGGTCCCACTCATCGATGTCGAGCGAGTCGCTCGCTCCGGACATCGATTCGCCTTCGAGCGCGTCGATGCGGGCATGACAATGGCCCAGCTCCTTCGACAGCGAGACGATGTCGGCAACAATCCGCTTGACCAAAGGCAACATGCGGTTCGCCTCATCGACCGAAAACCACCGCTGATCATCAACAGTCGCCGTCATCGTGTCCCCTCATGGTTGCTTGTTAGCTGATGGCTGCCCGCTTCTTCTGACCCGGTCGACCGCGAACAGCCAATCGCCACTGGCCAACAGCCAACAGCGATTCGCCAACTACTCTTCTACGAACTCGAATGGGCTCGGCTCGCCTTTGATCCACACCGGTTCGTATAACACCTTGGATTCGGCAACAGCCGTCGGGTTGAGGGTCGCCTGTCCCCAGGCGGTTTGCAGCGGCAGCTTGGCGTAATCGACAATGCAGCCGTCGCGGCTATAGCAGCTGAGGTCGTGATTGGATCCCATGAAGATGCAATCGACCGGGCACGGCTCGACACACAGGGCACAGAACATGCACTTGGTGTAATCGATGGTGAAGTTGTCGATGCGGAAGCCCTTGCCGACGGGGCTTTTCTCTTTTTCGATATAGATGCAGTCGACCGGACAGGCGGCGGCACATTTCTCACAGCCGATGCAAGTCGTCAGGTCGAAGCGATGAAACCCGCGATACCGCGCCTTCACCGGGACCGGCGTCTCCGGGTACTCGTAAATCTCCGTGAACGCCTTCCGCTTGTAGGTGTTCCGGAAGATCCGCAACGTGACCCAGAGCCCTTTCACCACCGTCGAGACGGCGACCCACAGATTCCGAAACCACTCGCGCATGCTGTTTCCCATCGCGGCTGTCTTGAAAACCGTTCTGATCGACGGACCAGAACAGCCGGCGGCCGACGATCATCGGCCCCCAAAATCGCACACAACCCCCCGTCGAGGTCCGTCACCTCAATGAATCGGCCGATGCGCGCTTCCGTGCTGAATTATATGGGGACTCGGCCCTGTCGCAAGGCACACGGCAAGCAAACCGCCGCGCAGCGAACGGCTCGGCGAAATCGCTCTCGGTTCTGAGATTGGGCGGCCTGCATTGCAGTCATCGCCGGCAAACCGGTCTCAATAGTGAGAACGGTCCAGTGAAGACTTCCCGGGACGACGGGTGGCGGCAGCGCGTTGGAACGTGGAACGACCACATCCCCTCCGATTCGGGGGCCGCAAACGATGATCCCAATGGCGACACGGCCCCCGTGGTCGGCACAGCAAGGCCACAGAACGCTTCAACAGCGCCCCCGCCACCCCTTTCCCCATGTGAAAAAACAGGACACCCTGTCGAACGCCAGACTACGCCCACGGGCTTTCAATGCTTATGGTAAGATGAGGGCCGCCTTTCTCGTCTGTCCATCCGACTTCCGTCCGCAACCGAGCTCTCATGACGGACCGCCCATTGCCTGCTCAAGAACTCGGCCGGGTCGTCGCCGCGGCGTACGAGGCGGAGAATTTCGAGCATGCGCTGCAGATGTTCGTCGACCAGGCGCGGCTGATGATCGGCGCCCACCAGACTGCGCTCAGCTATGTCCCGCAGGGGCGGTTTCGGAACGCGGTCCATGCCGTCTCGCTCTCCGACAAGTACGAAAAGTACCGCACCTACGACGTCACCCCGACCGGAGAAGGAATCTGGAGTATCGTTGCCACGGAGAAGGAGAGCTTCTGCCTCACGCAGGAGCAAATGATCGCGCACCCGCATTGGAAGAACTTCAGCGACCTGAAAGACGCCCGGGGGCTGGAGCATCCCCCCATGCGGGGATGGTTGGCGGTCCCCGTTCTGAGTAAGAATCAGGAGTTCGTCGGCGTGCTGCAGGCCACCGACAAGCACGAGGGGGAATTCGACGACCAAGACCTGGGGCAGCTCCGACGTCTTGCGCGGCTCGCCTCGCCCCTGCTGGAGTTACAATCCGTCCACCAGCAACTGCAGCGACGGACGCAACAGCTTAACGATCAGCAAAGCTCGGTCGTCCGTCTGGCTGACGATGCCAGCCATGCCAAGCGCCGCGCCGAAGCGGCCGAGGAAAAACTGGCGGAGACCGTCCAGCAGTTGCAGCAGGCGAACGAAGCGCTCGAAAAGAGCAATCTTGACCTGCGGCATCGGTACGAAGCACTGGAGCAGGAGATCGCCATTCGCCGGCACGCCCAGGATTCGCTGACGCAGAGCGAAAAACGGTTTCGCACGATGTCGGAGATGCTGCCCGTGGGGGTCGCCATCATTCAGGGACTGGGGCATCGGTACGTCAACCGGACGTTTGAGCGAATCTCCGGATACACCGTCGAAGAACTCGCCGACCTCAGCTACCTGACGTACATCCACCCCGAATTCCAGGAGATGGTCAAGCAACGCAGCCTTGCCCGGCAACGCGGCGAAAGCGTCCCGGAACGTTACGAGATCCGGTTTGTCACCAAGCAGGGCGAGGATCGCTGGATGGACTTTGCCGCCGCCGCCATCGAGTACGACGGACGTCCCGCCGTGCTGGGGACGGCCATCGACATCACCCAGCGGAAAGAACTCGAAGAGAGACTCCGCGAGGCCAAAGAAGCGGCCGAAGCGGCGAGCCGCGCGAAAAGCGACTTCCTCGCCAACATGAGCCACGAAATCCGCACGCCGCTCAACGCGGTGATCGGCATGACGGAACTCGTTCTCGACACGCCCCTGGAAGCCACCCAGGCCGAATATCTCTCGATCGTCAGGGAGTCGAGCGAGTCGCTGCTTTCCTTGCTCAACGACCTGCTGGACTTCTCGAAGATCGAAGCCGGCAAGTTTGCCCTTTCACCCGTCGTGTTCGCGCTCCGCGACAGCCTTGAAGACACGGCCCGGTCGCTGGCGCTGCGGGCCCATCGAAAGCAGCTCGAACTCGTCTGCCACATCGGCCCGGACGTCCCGGATATCGTCATCGGTGACATCGGTCGGCTGCGACAGGTCATCACCAATCTGGTCGGTAACGCCATCAAGTTTACCGACCAGGGAGAGGTCGTGCTCCATGTGGCCTGCGAGTCGCGAACCGCCGAAGCAACCCGGCTGAAGTTCGCCGTCCGAGACACGGGCATTGGCATCCCTCCCGAAAAACAACGGGCCGTCTTCGAGAAGTTCGAGCAGGCCGACACCTCGATGACACGCAAGTACGGCGGCACCGGACTCGGACTCGCCATCTCCCAGCGGCTTGTGGAACTCATGGGGGGACACATCACCTTGGAGAGTGAAGTCGGACGCGGAAGCGAATTCCGATTTTCCGTCGACTTGGGAGTCTCCGACGACGCACCGCAGGCATCACCCGCGCGTCGGACCGCTACGATCCAAGGGTCACGCGTCCTCGTCGTCGATGACAACGCCACGAATCGTCTGATTCTGACGGAGATGCTGAAGAACTGGGGCATGCGGCCGGTCGCCGCCGCCAACGTGGGCGAAGCCCTCTCCACGCTGCGTCAGGCGCAGGCGGACGGAGAGCCGATCCCCCTGGCCGTCAGTGATGTCAACATGCCCGGACGGGACGGGTTCGAACTGGTGAAATACGTTCGGGAGGATGTTTCCCTCGCCGAAACGACGATCGTCATGCTCACCTCCGGCGACCGTCCCGAGGACATCACGCAGTGCAAAGAGCTGAACGTTGCCGCGCATCTGCTCAAGCCGGTCAAGCAGTCCGAGCTGTTCGACATCCTGATCCGCGTGCTCCGTGTTGTCACTGCGGACGGAGCGACGGACCGGTCCGTCGCGACTGAAACCGAAACCGAGCTGACGCTGCCGGCGTTGCGGATTCTGCTGGTCGAAGACAGCATCGCCAACCAAAAGTTGGCGATGGGCGTTCTGAAAAAATGGGGGCATGCGGTCACCGTCGCCAACAACGGCGTCGAAGCGGTCCATTCGTGGGCGTCTCAGCGATTCGACCTGATCCTGATGGACATCCAGATGCCGGAAATGGACGGCCTCCAGGCGACCGCTGAAATTCGCGAACGCGAGAAAACCACCGGCACCCACACCCCCATCATCGCCATGACTGCCCACGCCATGCGGGGGGACCGGGAAGAATGCCTCGCTGCCGGAATGGACGGTTACGTCTCCAAACCGGTGCGAATGAAGGAACTGCAGGCCGCCATTCGACCATTCGTCCCGGCGACCAATCTCCGCGACGCAACGGCAACTTAGCCGCCGAGCTTGCTCGCCGCGCTACGGTAAAGGTGCATCGAAGTGAGCGGAGCAAGCTCCGTTGCTCAATCGGCTTCTGGCTCGATCGCCCTGATGGGTGAGAAACGTGGAACTCGACCGGAGTCACTGCTCGCTGGTCCGTTGGGCCAACTCGCCGAGGACACTCTTCGCCCGTCCTTCATCGATAGCCGCACTCGCCTCGGCGACCCCGTCCTTCGGCGACGCGACTCGACCGACCGCGATCAGCGCGGCGGCCGCATTGGCGAGGACGATGTCTCGCGAGGGGCCGGTTTCGCCGTCAAGGATCGCACGAATGCGTTCGGCGCTCTCTTCGGGCGTTTCCACCCGAAAATCGTCGGCGGAACACTCTTCGAGGCCGAACGACGCGGCTGTCCAGGTCCCCCGCTGCACACGATCCGGACCGACGCCGAATGCGACCGTTTCCCCCCACAGCGAGACTTCATCGAGTTCGTTATTGCCGCAAACCACGATCGTCCGTTCCGTGCCCAGCCGCATGATCGCCTCGGCGATGAGTTCGGCCGTCTCGGTCCGATTGGCACCGATCAATTGGCGCGGCGCGCCGGCCGGATTCGTCAACGGCCCCAGCAGGTTGAAGATCGTCCGAAAACCGAGTGCCGCCCGGACCGGGGCCACATGTTTCATCGCCCCATGCAGGGCGCGGGCATAACAGAATCCGATGCCGATTTCGTCGATGCACTCCCCGACCTCTTCCGGTGTGATCTCCAGATTGACGCCCAACTGTTCCAGCACGTCGGCCGACCCGCTCGAACTGGAAACGCTGCGGTTACCATGTTTGGCCACCGGCACGTCACACGCGGCCACCACAAACGCCACCGCCGTGCTGATGTTAAAGGTGTGCAGCGCGTCCCCGCCGGTGCCGCACGTGTCGAGCAACTCGGCCGTCTTCGGCCTGACGCGTGTGCAATGCTCCCGCATCGCACGGGCCGCCCCCACGACCTCTTCGACCGTTTCGCCCTTCACCGTCAACGCCGTGAGCAGTGCCGCCGTCTCTACCTCGCCGCACTCGCCGCGCATGACCACATCGATCGCCGCCTGCAAATCGTCTGCAGGAACCGTCTGACGCGCAATCACGAGATCAATAGCATTGCGAATTTCCGGCTGCATCGTTTCCCCAACTCTAAAGTTTCCGGACAAGATTGACGGCCACACTCAGGACACTAGGTCGTTTCGACATTCAGCAAGGGTAGCACGGGTTGCCTCAACCCGTGTCGCCTCGCGACAAGAAGCCTTTGTGTGAACGTCCGGTGAAGGACAGGCTTTCTGCCGCTGCGCGGCGCCGGTTGGGACAACCGGTGCTACCCTGAATTCCCCTGGAAAACGGGCCATCGAACGCCAATACGAACAAGCCCACAGGACAACGGTCCTCAGGAAGAAGGCGTCTCCGGCCAATCTCCTTGTCCGATCATCGATTGCCAGTCACGCGCGCCGTGCAGAACCCGATAGATGTCGATCCCCTCCAACGTCCGCGAGAAGAAGATCACGTACTTGCGAACCGGAAACGCCCGCAATCTCGACTGCAGCAGCGATAGGTCGGCCCCCACATTAGGGGATCGGGCTAACCGCTCATAGGTTGCCGTGAATTGATCGACCATCCGGTCGGCAGCATCGAGATTGTCTGCCGCGATGTACTGCCAGATGTTCAGAACGTCTTCGCGCGCCTGCTCCGTCAGCCGGTATCGAGGTGTCATGCGGTTTCCGGCTCATTCTGCAGACGCCTGCGGCCCTCCGACTTGATTTCCGCGGCGTCCCAGTCGACGAACCGTCCCACATCCGCCTGATCGAATCCGATCTGCAATTCGCGCACCAACTCCCTCTGCGCGACCGCCTGCAGCGACTCTTTCGGCAGCAGCACATAGCGACGCTGCGTCAGCTCGTCTTCGACCTCGATGGCACCCTCCGGGTCGCGTCCGAGGGCCTCACGCATCGCATCAGTGAGTTTGGGAGTCATCATGGTATGATAGCAGACTGTCAGAACTGTCTCAAATTCCACACACTCCCCTTGCGGCCCCGTGAGGCAGTTTCATCCGACCACAAGCCCCATTCTCCCAAACCGATGTCCCAATTCTGGCAAGAATCATCCGCCGCCGCACCGCCCGACGATCCGACCGCGCTGGCCCGCTTCGGCGGTTTGGACGTTGTCGCCAGGCTGATCGTCGAAGGTTACATGGTCGGGCAGCACCAAAGCCCGTTCAAGGGATCGAGCGTCGAGTTCGTCGAGCACCGCCAGTATTACCCCGGCGACGAAATCCGCCACATCGACTGGCGCGCGTTCGGCAAAACTGGCAAGTACTACATCAAGGAGTATGAGGAAGAGACAAACCTCCGCTGTTACCTGCTCGTCGACGGCTCCGGCAGCATGGCGTATGGGCAATCAACGCTCAGCAAGTTCGACTACGCGCGGCAACTGGCAGCCGCCCTCGGCTATCTGCTCATCGCTCAGCGCGACGCCGTCGGACTGATGACCTTCGACACCAAAGTCCGCAAGCAAATCGACCCCGCCGCCAGCGCGATGAACTTTCAGCAGATCACCCGCTCGCTCACCGATTGGCTGCCGGGAGACGAAACAAGCCTCGCCTCGGTCTTCTCTCAGATGATCCCGTTGCTCAAGCGCCGCTCTCTGGTGATCCTCATCAGCGACTTTTTCGATTCCCTCAAACCGCTGACCGAAGCGCTCAAACAGTTTCAGCACGCGCGGCACGAGGTCATCCTGTTCCAGATCGTCGCCCCGGAGGAGGAGGATTTCCCGTTCACGAAGCCCACGCAGTTTCGCAGTCTGGAACGCGACCGGCACCGCGTCCTCGTCGACCCGCACCGCCTGCGGCAAACGTACCTCGAACAGTACCACAAGTTCATCGAGCGTCTGACCCGCACCTGCGCCAACGCCGGCGTCGACTATCTCAAACTGACAACCAACGAGCCGTACCACATCGCGCTCGGCCAGTATCTCGACGCGCGCACCCGTAGGAAAGGGAAGCGCTAATTCAATCACGAGGTTGCTGTCTGTTAATCAGGAGGATTTGTTTCGGGTAAAGAGAGTGCAGTCGTCGTGCAGGCATTTCTGCCTGTGAAAGGCCGCCCCGACACAAGGTCCGACCATGTCGCATTTCCAAGTGGTCCTCCCGGTCGTTGCACTCCTCACGGGGACGCTCGTCGGAGCCACGATTTCCGGCAAAGACCGCGGCGTGCTGCCCGCGATCGTGGGCGTGTTCTCGTACCTCATACTCCTGGAGGTTGCCGGTGCTCTCGCGAATGTATTGGTTGTTCTGACCGCGAACTTCGACACTCTTCTTCGGTTGCTTCTC
Source organism: Planctomycetaceae bacterium (assembly GCA_029259845.1). Lineage (GTDB taxonomy): Bacteria > Planctomycetota > Planctomycetia > Planctomycetales > Planctomycetaceae > JAHBXU01. The sequence continues at coordinate 56,701 of JAJDEI010000138.1, forward strand.
GTGCCGCTCAGCGCCATGTTTCTTTATTTTTCCGTTTTTGGACCGTGTTTTCTGATCGCGGGGGTATCCGGCATGATCTCTTCGTACTGCGCAGATCGCTTTGGTACGACGAATCATCGCGTCGCCTTCAGCCCCCGGCTTCCGTTGATCCAGTTCGCGGTCGGCCTGTTTGTTGCCGTAACAATTTATCTGTGGAGCACGCGGGCCATATTTCCTTCGGGATTGTGAACTCGGAACGATTCGCCGTTCATACGGTGAGCCTGACCGACACCGCTCGCGGATTCGCACCACCAGAAAACGTCGAGCGCCCATCGATCGGGCGAATCCGCTAGCGATGGACGCAACCGCGCTGAGAGAACAAATCACTCACCGCAAGACCGACAACAGATTGCTCCAGTAGTCGGTCCACAGGATCGGGCCGTTGTCGAGCTGATGTTGCCCGTCGGTCGCGGCGATGATCGCCGGGTCGATCGGGCGGCGGGAGACCAGCATCCAGTGGCACTGTTGTGTGCCCTGCTCTTTGTTCGGTGCCCCCTCGACGCTCACCGCATGCATGCCGAGGTGTTCGGCCAGTCCCAGCACAACGGGCCGCAGGTCGAAGTGGATGTTCGAGACGTGCACACACAGGATACCGTCGTCGCGAAGGTGCCGCGCGTAGAGGTTGCCCGCCTCGCGGGTCAGCAGATGGGTCGGAATCGCGTCGCCGGAAAAGGCGTCGAGTACCAACACGTCGTATTGCTGGTCCGGCTCGTGTTCGAGCGACAATCGGGCATCGCCGAGCACGACTTCCGTCTCGGCTCTGGTGTCAGACAGGAATGTGAAATACTCCTCCGCCAGCCGCACGACCTCCGGGTTGATCTCGTAACAGCGGAACAGGTCCTGCGGCGTCCCGTAGGTCGCCAACGTCCCGATGCCCAACCCCACAATGCCGACCCGCCGCGGCTCGCCGTTGTGGTGATGCTGCAGGACGGCTCCCACTCCAGAGCGGACCCCGTAATAGGCCGTCGGGATCGATCGCCGCTCGTCATCGAGAAACTGCATGCCGTGCAGAATTGTGCCGTGATACAGTCCGCGGCGCGTCTGCTCCGAGTCCTCAGCGACTCGCAGCACCCCGTAGAAGTTGCGGGAAACGGCGATCGATTCGCCCAGCATGGCCCGCGCGTGCCGCAGCAGCCCAACGCTCAACAAGCAAACCGTCAGCACGATTGTCGTCCAGGCCGGCCGCGATTGTCCGCGATACAAAATACTCGCCTTGTCGCGGAAGTAGATCAACGGCGTGATCAGCATGCACGCCAACAGGCCGATATGCATTTCCCAATAACCCAGGAACAAATGCGGTGCGATCATCCCCACGAACAGTCCGCCAATCGCCCCGCCGGCAGCGAGCAACAGATAGAACGACGTCAGATGCCGCGTGCCCGGCCTCTGGGCAGCGAGTTCTCCGTGACAAACCATGCAGCAAAAGAACAGCCCCACCAGGTACACCAGCACCTGCAGCACGATCGAAATGTTCACCCCGCCCAGCAGCGTGTTGATCACGCCGATCAGGGAAACAAACAACAGCGCGACATACGTCTTACGGTCGTACCAGCGGTCGCCGTCAAAACAGAGGATGAACGAGAGCAGATAGATCGTCAGCGGCAGGATCCACAGGAACGGGACGGTCGCCACGTCGAGACACACCTGATTGGTCGTCGCCAGCAACATAATCGACGCGACGGCAGCGAGTCCGAACCACATCAGCCGGTCGCCCCACGACGGCGCGGGACCGTCGTCGGCCGCGGCTTCCGAACCACTCTGCACCGCCGCGGGAGACTGCCGCAGCAGTCCGACACTGCACGCCACACAAAACAGGGCAAAGCCACGAAACCCCCACGACCAGATTTCCGCTTGCGTGGGCGACGAAAACGCCGGCTCCACCACAAACGGAAACGACACCAACGCCAACAGCGAGCCGACGTTCGACAACGCATACAACCGGTACGGCGAGGCCCCCGGAGCTTGCAAACTGAACCACCGTTGCAGCAGCGGTCCGGTCGAGGAGAGTAGAAAGTACGGCAGCCCCACACACGCCGCCAACAACAGAATGATCCCCAACGACGGGTCTGTCGAAGCGTCCGGCTTCCACGAGGCATCCGGCGTGATCGGCAACATTACGGCAGCCGCCAGCAACAGTCCGGCATGCACGATCGCCTGCCAGCGCGGCGACAACTTGGTCGACGTCAAATGGGCATACAAGTATCCCGCGAACAGCACGACCTGAAAGAACAGCATGCATGTGCTCCACACCGCCGGGCTCCCGCCGAACCACGGCAGAATGAAGCGGCTGATCAGCGGCTGCACCTGAAACAGTAGGAACGCACTGCAAAAGATCGTCGCTGCAAACAACAGCAGCACGCCGCGACGGGCCGTCGAAGCATCATCCGTCGGGGGAACAGACGTCATGGAGGCCTCAGACATCGGGATCAGCGCATCATGAGAAAGAGCCGTCGCGGCTCAAAGAGATTCTCCCCAAGCGTAGCTCAACCAACTCCGCGCCCCTGACGGAACCCTTTGAGGCAATCAGAAGACAGCGCCGCACAAACGTCATGACCCGCAAAGATCCTGCATTGATGGCCTACGAACGAGGAATCCGTACGACAAAGGCTTCAAAGTATTGTCTCGTGCGCGAGTTTTCGCCGGTCTCTCCTTGTCAGAAAGCAACTGTGGCGGGTGGCTCGCGAGGCGACAGGATGCGGCACACTCAGCATCCGGACGTTCCAGGCGAGTTTCGAGCGGAGTGTGAGGCATCCTGTGCCTGCGGCACCCAGCCGTGCCGGCCGGGCCACCCGCCGGTTGAACACCGATCCCGGCGGATGGGCACCACGCAGTCCCAGCACGTGGCCGTCACACCCTGACGGACGAGGAGATTTCCGTGAAATCCGTGGTTATCGAGAGACCACGGATGGGCACGGATGGGCACGGATCACAGACATCGATGATCACCGGGCAATGAATCCGCGAATATCCGCCCGATCCGCGTCATCCGCGGTCCCTCCCTGTCGGAAAGCAACAGCGGCCTGTTCGCCGGACTTGCTCTGCCGGACCGCTCCGCGCGATAATCAAACGCCCGCCGTCTCCCCTGGTCCTCTCAGTCTCTGGTTCCTACGAAGAGTCCTGTCCCATGAAATGCACCTGTGCCTCTCTCCTCCTGGCGATCGCGACCATGTCCCCATCACACGCTGCCGATGATGCCCCAACGTCCGAACCGTTTGGAACAACCAAAGATGGCCAGGCGGTGGAGGTCTACACCCTCAAGAACGACACCGGGCTCGTGGCGAGAGTCATGACGCGCGGGGCGACGCTTGTCGAACTGCATGTGCCCGACAACAACGGCGACAGTGCCGACGTGATTCATGGGTTCGATGACGTGAGCGGTTACGAGTCTGAGGCGAACCAATACTTCGGCTGCACGACAGGCCGCGTCTGCAACCGTATTGGAGGTGCCGAGTTCACCCTTGGCGGCAAGACGTACGAACTCGCCAAAAACGATAACGGGAAACATCACCTGCACGGCGGCGGCGAGCACAGCCTCGACAAGGTCGTTTGGGAAGCCCGCCCCTTCCAGCGCAGAGACCGACAGGGGGTTGTGTTCACCTACGCCAGCCCGGACGGCGAAGAGGGCTACCCCGGCAACCTGTCGCTGCAGGTCACCTACAGCGTCCCCGAGGATCGCAACGTGCTGCGGATCGACTACCAGGCGACGACCGACCAGCCGACGCCGGTCAACCTGACCAATCACATGTACTTCAACCTGAGCGGCCAAGGCAGCGAAACCGTGTTGGACCATATGCTGATGATCCGGGCGGACGAATACACGCTTGCCGATGAGGACCTCATCCCCACCGGAGAGATCGCTGCGGTCGAAGGGACACCGCTCGATTTCCACCGTCCCACGCGGATCGGAGACCACATCGACAAGCTCACCGGCACCGGTGCCAAGGGCTACGACCACAACTATGTGCTGCTGCCGAACCGCAACGAAAAACGTCCCCTCAAGCTCGCCGCCGTCCTCTCCGACCCTGCCTCCGGCCGGTCGGTCCAGATTTCTACCACCGAGCCGGGCGTGCAGCTCTACTCGGGCAATTTTCTCACCGGACAGACCGGCAAGGATGGCAAGACCTATGCCTACCGCAGTGCCGTCTGCCTCGAAACCCAGCACTTCCCCGACTCCGTGCATCACGACAACTTCCCCAGCGTCATCCTGCAGCCGGGGCAGACCTTCAAATCAACGACCGTCTATCGCTTCGCGGCTTCTGCCGAATGATCTCGCCTGCTGCTGCTGCGGTCGGGGCCGTTTCCAAAGCCGGTGCATCCGTTCGATGACGGCGCTCGCTCATTTCCGGATGGCTGGGGCGCAGTTGAAGCAACGAAATCGTTACGCCAAACCGAACACTGGGGCCGTGGCGCCGTTCGTTCACTGTCCACGGCCCCAGGGTTCTGTGCGGTTTGTCGATCACCGATTTTCGATCGCCCCAGCCACCCGCAGGGGAGACGATTCGTTGTCTCTGCGGTGCCTACTCGGAGTCTTTCTCGAATTCGGCCGCTGCGCTCTTGGCCGCGTCCTGGAGATCGGAAAACGCCTTGGCGATTCCTTTGAGCATCTTCTCCCAAGCGTCGCCACTGGAGTCCTTGAGTTGGTCGACGAGTTGGGAGAACTCCTGACGCCGCTCATCGAGCTGTCGCTTCTTCTCCTCCCAACGGACCTTGGCATCGTCCTTGAGGTCCGCCGCCTGACCGTCAAGTGTGGCGATCTGCTCGTCAAGTTCGGCCAACCGCTGCTCCGCTTTCTCGATAAGCTTCGCCTTCGTCTCAGCTGCCCAGTCAGCAAGGGCGTCGCCGGCCTCGCCCAGTTCGCGCTTGGCGCGTTCTGCCGCTTCCTCACTTTCGGGCTTCTCGCCCTGCGGCTCCGCAGTCGGCGACGCATCTGGCTGCGCGGGTTGTTCAGTTGGGGCGGTCACTTCTCCCTTCTGGGCCTCTTCTGCTGCCTCAGCCCCTTTCGCCGCCTCGTCCGTCGGAACCGGCTCCGTCGCAGGGGGCTTGTTCGCTGTGACCTTCGTCGGCGGGGGCGAAGCGTTCTCTGCCGTGGGTGTTGCGGACTGCGAACACCCGACCATCAACAACCCCAGACCCGCAAGCACGAAATTGATGCGGTACATGTGCGTTCCCTCCCATTTAGGGGATCCTGCCAACGTGAGCCGGTCTTCGACGCACGTCCAGCGACGTTCCGTGGACATGGGTGATCCGCCGGCAATCAATTCCCTGACAACCGACGCCACCCTTCACACATTCGGCACGTATTATACCCGATCGAACGTCTCGCGCTGTAGTCAACGCCGACATTGGCGGTCGTCGGTAGTGGGTGCCGAGTTGTGGTCGTGCGTTTGTTCAGCCCGACCAGGCAGTCGTGTTGGGGTGACGGGGACCATCTGAGCCCAGCGCGTCAGCGACGGGTCATACAGGTCGCTTGCACCTCGAACCTGCGATGCCGCTCACAAGACACGGCAGGAAACGCGGGTCAGACGGATCGGAGCAAATCCGCGCGGATCTGCTTATTGGTCTCCGACGATTCATGACAATCCGCCCCGATCCGCGTTTCTCCCGTTGCCAAAAACCGTCCAAACACCACGCTGGTTCGGCCACACTGAGACCGCTGCGCTGAGTGTCGCCGTGCTCTACCGACCCGTCGCTAACGCTCTGGGCTCTGATCGGGGGGCGGTGCCGCTGACGCCCCCGCTCAGGCGCTGCCACCGGAAAGCAGCCCGTTCTGCCGCAGCAGGGCCTGTGGACTTGGCTCGCGGCCGCGGAAGGCGCGGAAAATGTCCATCGGGTGACGGCTGCCGCCCAGTGAAAGCACCGTGTCCCGGAACCGTCGGCCGGCCTCCCGAACGGCCGTGTCGTTGTCGAGCCCGGCCTCCTCGAAGGCGCCGAACGCATCGGCACTGAGGACTTCGGCCCACTTGTAGCTGTAGTAGCCAGCCGCATAGCCACCCGCGAAAATGTGCGAAAACGCGCAGAGAAACCGGTCGTCTTTAAACATGGGCAGCACGCTCGTCTGCTCCATGATCCGACGCTGGACATCGAAGACCGACTCCTCTCCCGACGGATCAAACTCGGAATGCAGCGACATGTCGGTCATCCCGAAGTTGAGTTGCCGCAGCATGTCGGACCCCGCCCGGAAGGTTCTCGCCTGACACAGTTTCTCGTACAGATCCTCGGGGAGCGGCTCGCCGGTCTCGAAGTGGGCGGTCATGCCCATCAACGTCGGCCGATGATAGCACCAGTTCTCCATGAACTGGCTCGGCAGTTCGACGGCGTCCCACTCGACGCCATTGATGCCGGCTGCGTCCGGGTAGTCGACCGTTGTCAGCATGTGTTGCAGCCCATGCCCGAACTCATGGAACAGCGTCTCGACCTCCCGGAAGGTCATCAGCGAGGGCTTGTCGCCCACGGGCGGCGTGCAGTTGCAAACGAGGTGGGCGATCGGAATCTGTCCCCCTTCGCCGGTCCGCCGCCGCGTGAGGCAGTCGTCCATCCAGGCCCCGCCGCGCTTGTCTTCCGGCCGTGAATAGGGGTCGTAGTAGAATCCGGCAATCGTTTCCCCCGCCTCGTCGTTCACATGAAAGAAGCGAACGTCCTTGTTCCACTTGGGGGCCTCGTCGTCCGCCGCGACGACCGTGATTCCGAACAGCCGCTCGACCAAACCAAACAGGCCCTCCAACACCCGCTCATGGGGAAAGTACGGCCGGAGATCCTCTTCGGTGAAATCGAAGGTCCGCTCTCGCAATCGCTCCGCCCAGAAGGCGATGTCCCAATGCGCGACCGGCTCCGGCTCTCCTTCGGTTGCGGCAAGCTCCTGAATCTGCCGCAGATCGGCCTTCGCCGCGTCCCACGAAGCCGCGCGCAGCGTCTGGAACATCTCCTGCACGGCCGCCGGATCGGGGGCCATCTTCTGCGACAGGCTCACGGCGGCATGGTTCTCAAAACCGAGCAGCTCCGCCTGTTCCTTCCGCAACTGCAGGATGCGGCGACACAAGTCCGTGTTGTCGAATTCGCCGTCCGAGGCACGCGTGACATAGGCTCGATAAACCTGCTCCCGCAGTTGGCGATTGCGGGAGTGCTTCATGAAGGGCACAAAGCTCGGCGCTTCGAGCGTGATCCTCCACGGTCCGTCTTCCGGCGTCGCTGCGGGTGTCGCCTCCGTGTCGCTCTCCTCTTTGTGCTCGTTGAACGACTGCGCCGCCATCTGCAGCAGCGTCTGCGGCAAGCCTTCGGTGTCCTTCGCGTTGGTAATGGTGAGCGCCCACGCTTTGGTGGCATCGAGCACATGGTTGGAGAACTGCGTGCTCAACTCGGAAAGCTCCCGCGCGATCTCGTTGAACCGCTCGCGCTGTTCCCCCGCCAGTCCGATGCCCGCCAACTCGGCACTCAGCAATTTGTCGTCGAGGATTCGCCGTTGCGCTTCGTCGAGACGTGCCCATTCGTCTCCCTTCTTCATCGCCTTGAACGCCCGATACAGTGGCTCGCTTTGTTTGACGCGCAGTCCAAAGTTGACCATTTCCGGCAGGACCGCCTCGTACGCTTCTCGCAACTCGGGCGAGTTCTTCACGCCGAACAAATGGCTGACCGGGCCCCAGGCATACTCGAAGCGGCGGCCAATCTCGTCCAGCGGCGCGATGGTCCCCTCCCAACTCGGCGTGAGATTTTGCTCCAACGCCTTCACTTGCTCCGTCGCCTCCCGCAATACCTGCCGGACCGCAGGGCCAATGTGTCCCGGCTCAATCCGGTCAAACGGCGGAAGTCCGCTCGTCGCCAACAGCGGATGATCGGATGACACAGGTTGTTCCGTGGTCTCGCTTTGAGTCATTTGCTCGCTCCATCTCCGGACAAAACGTTCCAGCCGCAGGGTATCGGGCCGCTGTGCGGCTGTCTATCATGCGAAGAATCAAGCCGATGGATATTCGGTCCGAAATGGCCGTCGGGAGATCGACCGAACTGATCCACAACAAACCGAAATCACTGTTTGTGAGGCGTCCGCACTGGCCCTCACGAAGCGGGAGAGAAAACCATGCTGCGATTCAAACGTTTCGCCGGACAACTCATTGCTGTCATGCCGCCGGTGCTGTTGGTGGTGACCGTGATCAGCAGTCCCACGTTCGCCGAGGAAGCCGTCACTCCTGCCGAACCCCCCAAAGCCTCCAACAGCCCCGAACCTGCGGCGGAAGACGTGTTCGCCATTCCGGAGGGAACCGACGCCGAGACCCTTCAGGAGTTTCTCCGTGTGCTGATCCGCACGCCTGCCGCGGAACGAACGCCCGCCGGGTTCCGGACGCACTTCAGCAAACTGCATGACATTTCGCAGGAGGTTCTCGCACGTGACATCGACGACGAGACGAGCCTGCTCGCCGTTGCCATCGTGGCCGGCAGTCTCGACATCCTGGACCAGTTCGGTGATCAGACAGCAGCGGATCGCAAGCTCAAGTTCGTCGACACGCTCATGAAAAGTGACCGGCCCGCACTGGCCGCGCGCGGTCGCATGCTGGATGTTCAGGCACAGATCTCGCAACTCGACACCGACGACAAGGCCGCCGTCAAAGCCATGATCGGCGTGGTGGCCCAGCTCCTGCAGGACAAGCCGCTCACCATCGATCATGGCCGCCTCGCCTATACTGCGGTTTCGGCCATCGAACAGACGGGCGATCCTGAGCTGATCACCAGCGCGGCCCAAGCGTTCGCCAAGTATCTCAAGACAAGTGACGACCCCAGGCTCTCCGGACTGGCGAACACGATCGAAGGCACGGCCCGCCGGCTGACCCTCAAGGGCAATCCGCTGCAAATCGCCGGTAAGACCATCACCGGAGAGGACTTCAACATTGACCAATGGAAGGGCAAAGTGGTCATCGTCGATTACTGGGCAACGTGGTGCGGACCGTGCGTTGCCTCGATGCCCGAACTCATCCGACTGTACGAAGACCTTCACGACCAAGGTTTGGAAATCATCGGCATCAGTCTCGACGACAACCGCACGCAACTGGAGAGTTTCATCGAACAGAAAGAACTCCCCTGGCCGACGATCTTCACCGATCCCGAAGGGAAAGAGGCCTGGGACAATCCGCTTGCGACCTACTACGGCGTCGCGGCCATCCCCACAACCTTCCTCGTCGGACGCGACGGCAAGGTCGTGGCGACCGACCTGTTCGGCAAGTCGCTCCACGAAGCGGTCATCGAACTCGTCAAAGCCGAATAGCAAACGAAACTGGGCGAGCTTGCGGAGATTGGAAATCGGCACCCACTCCGCTTGCGGATTCGCCCGACTCTGGCAATCACCGACGCGGTGGGTGGCTGGGGCGTGATTGAAGTCGCGCGCGATACTCACAAGCATTCAATGTCTGGGGCCGTGGAAAATTACTCTGGACCGCACGCAGCCCCAGAATCTGCCAGTTGGAGACAGTTGAGACCACAGACTCGCCCCAGCCACCCTCCGCGACCGCAGGAGTGAGCGCATGAGCGATCGCCGAGAAAAGCCTGAAACCTCTCGCATGGGGCCGTCGTTGGCATTCGCCGCGCTCATTTTGATCGCATACCCCCTGAGCATCGGACCGATGGTATGGCTGGCTGAAAACGGGTATATCGCCGGGGACAACGCATTCGTTATCGCGATCTACGTACCACTGGATCTCCTTGTCGAAAGAGTTCCCGCGATCAAAGTGGTCCTCTTGAGCTATATAGGCTTATGGTCGTCCGGTTAGATCGTAGCGTGAAATCGTGAGTTCATCAGGAAATCACGCGTTACATTTTCGAGGGAACGACGCCTCACCGATCGTCCCTTGAATCCCAACCGATCGGGGTCAGGCACCTTTTTCGGCTGAAAGCGGCGACTGGCACAGAGAACGCGATGGCCGAAAAAGGTGCCTGACCCGAATGGCACTTGAAGTGTCGTAAGTGATTGGGTCTTCGATTGATAGAGACAGAGAAGGCCTCTCAGGCCAGAAGGACGATTGTCACAACAGTCCAACTGGCAAGGAGGCCAAACATGGGAAA
>JAJDEI010000139.1 GCA_029259845.1 Planctomycetaceae bacterium
TTTCTCTGAACATTCTCCAGCAGGACACTTCCCTCAAAGAGAGCATTCGCGGCAAACGCCTCTGTGCCGGCTGGGACGAAGCCGTCCTCGACGGCATTTACCAAGCATTTCAAGCCGCTTGAACGTGCGATTGCCGTGGCAAGCGGAGCGGGCGGGTCCGGCCATGTTAACAGGGGGTCGCGGGGATCGGCCCCCGCAGGCGAACGAGTTACCACAATCGTAGCCGAATCGTCACGTGGCGGCTCGGCGGGAGCCTCGCCCTCCCGGGAAAACACGCCAACCGTTTCCGGAGAGACTCTCAATGCGCCGGTCTTCGCCTCAGTCTCCCGATCTCCTCCTGCCTCCTTTCTCCGACTCGCTCGTGTTCAACCACGATCCGGACGCCGATCTGAACATTCAATCCGCCACCAATCAAGGGCTGCGGCTGCTCACCTGAGCGGGCGGTCCAGGGCCGTTCAAAGATGGAAGCTGGGCAACCTCGTCACCCGAAGCGTCAGCGAGGGACGAATCGCTCACTCACGTTGGCTTCCTCGCTGACGCATTGGGTGACCATTGAGCTTGTCCCGGTCGGTCTCTTCCAAAGTGAGACTTTGAATGGCCCTGGCGGGCGGTCCGGGGTGATTGCCGGTTTCGCGCCAAAACAGTAGGCTTGCGGTTCGCGCGGTCGGAGCGCAGCCGGCTGCGATTGGTTTCCATGACGTGGTACGGTCGCCAGAGGCGGGGGCACGGGTGTTCTCAAGGACTGCCGAATACGCGCTGCGGGCCGTGTGCGTGATCGCCAGGCATGCAGGGGAGTCTCTGACCACGGAGCAGGTCGCAACCGCCACGCAGGTGCCTCCGGCGTATCTTTCCAAGGTCCTTCAGGCCCTCAGCCGGGCCCAGATCGTGCTGACCCAGCGCGGGAGCGGGGGCGGTGTGCGTTTGATGTTACCGGCGGAACAGGTTTCTGTCTTCGACATCATTAACGCGGTGGACCCTTTTCAACGGGTGGACTCCTGTCCTCTCGATCTCGTGGAGCACGGCGTCGACCTCTGTTCGATGCACTCCCAGTTGGACGAGGCGCTGGGAGTGATCGAACAGACACTCCGGGCAACGACCGTTGGTGACCTACTGAATCCCAACCGGAGCAAAGCCCCTCACTGCCTGTTTCCGAACGTGAGACTCCCGTGAGCGAGTGGCGGACGCTCCGTCAGCAGGATGCTGATGCGCGCAAACCTTTCCTTCGGTCGCGGTGCGTCCCCCAATGCCATGTTTGGGCGATTCTTGAAGCGGGATCATGGCCGTGAGCAAGCGCCGGCATGCCGTCGAAGAGGACATTGACATCTGTTTCTTGCCAATTATACTGCCGGACATCCCGGCGCAGGTGCTGCGATGCTTGAGGCGGATCTGCTTGAGGCGGACATGGAACGGGAGGCGGACAACGTGGTGCACGAGGCAAAGCCTGCCGACTCTTCGGGAATGACGGAACGCCGCCGCACGTTTCTGGAACGATGGCCTTCGGCGCTGATGGGATTCGGTCTCGTGGCCGGCTATGGGATGTTCGCCTCATTCATCGGGCAGTTCCTGTTTCCGTCGCGCAAGAAGCAGCACGCTTCCCAGTACGTGGCCGACCTGCAGTCCTTCGCACACGGGCAGTCGATGACGTACGTGTCGCCGGCAGGCGAGCGGGTCGTGGTCACACGTGTTGCGGAGACCGGCGCGGTCGAAGATTTCATCGCCCTGTCGAGCGTCTGTCCGCATTTGGGATGCCAGGTGCACTGGGAATCGCAGAATAACCGCTTTTTTTGCCCCTGCCATAACGGAGCCTTCGACCCGGAAGGAAATCCGATTGCGGGTCCTCCCCAAGAGGCGAACCAGGCGTTGCCCCGCTATCAACTGCATGTTGAAAACGGACTGTTGTTCATTGATGCGTCCACTGAGCGGTTGGTGAAACTGGCGTAGGAGACGATTGTGTCACGAATCGCGGATTGGTTTCAGGAGCGATTGCCGGTTTCCGGCGTGCAGCTCGCTGAACTGACCAACGAGCCGGTCCCCAACCATCTGCGCCGCTGGTGGTGGTGCCTGGGGGGCACGCCCGCGTATTTGTTCGTCGTGCAGATTGTGACGGGGATCCTGCTCGCCTTCTATTATCAAGCGGCTCCGGAAACCGCCTACCAGTCGGTGCAGCGGATCACCGAGGAAATCAGTTTCGGCTGGTATCTCCGCAGCGTTCACAAATGGGCTGCCACGCTGATGATCGCGGCCATCATCCTGCATCAGATGCGGGTCTATTTCACGGCCGCCTATCGCAAGCCGCGCGAAATCAACTGGATGGTCGGCATGTGCCTGTTGCTGACGACGCTGGTCATCGGCTTTACGGGATACAGCCTTGTCTTCGAACAGTTGAGCTATTGGGGAGCCACCGTGGCCGCCAACATCTGCGATACCGTGCCTTATGTCGGCGTTTATGCCAAGCAACTCCTGCTGGCGGGCGAGACCTATAACGAAAACACCGTGTCGCGGTTTTACATTCTGCACGCAGCCGTGCTGCCGGCGACGCTCATCATGCTGTTGGTGATTCACATCGGGATCCTGCGGCTGCAAGGGGTGACGGAGTTGCACTTCGAGGACGAACCGGAAGACGGTCCGCAGCACTTCGACTTCTTCCCGGACCATCTTTACACCGAGGTGATCGCTGGTCTGGTGCTGATGATTCTGTTGAGCGTGCTGGCGACGCTCTTTCCGGCCACGATGGGTCCCCAGGCGGACCCGTTGACGACGCCGGAGATCATCAAGCCGGAGTGGTTTTTTTACGCCACGTTTCGATGGTTGAAGCTATTCTCCGGCACGGTTGCCGTGCTCAGCATGGGCTTTATTGTGTTCATCATGTTTGTCTGGCCGTTTATCGATGCGTGGCTCGTCCGGGTGACTCGCAACGAGGACGTCAGTTTCTGGATTGGGATTGTGGGGGTCTTTCTGCTTGTCGGACTGACGACCTGGGAGGCACTTGTCGCGCACTGACGAACAAACACCGAGCGATCGCGCACTGACAACTTTCTGATTTTGACGCCGACCATGCATCTCCTGAGCGGGAGCCGAGGGTGGTTCGCGAGGAAACCAACAACCGTGAAAGCCGTTTGCTGGCCATCGTTGCAGAGTCGGTTGTTCGACCGAGTTTTCAGCGGTGTTGCGAGTCGGGAGACGATTTTTTTGACACGTTCTATGGTGATCTGGCGGACCGTGTTCCGGGAGTGGGGGCCCTGTTCGCCGGCACTGACATGCGGAGACAGAACGCACTCGTGCGAGACGGCATCGACGCACTCATCCACTATGCCGAGGGAGGCCCGGCTGCTGCCGAGGAGTTGGCGCGGCTCGGAAAGTTGCATGGCCGAGACTTTCTCAACATTCAACCCGACCTTTACACAGGTTGGGCCGATGCGTTGCGGCATACCGTCGCGCAGTTTGATCCGAAACACACCGATCTCGTCGATGCGGCCTGGGGCGAAGTGCTGGCCGACGGCATTGCACTCATGGCTTCGTTCTACTGAATCACGGAAAAGCGGAAGCGGACAATGAAACTTCAGACAAAACGAACGGTCATCGGCCTGCTGGGAATCCTGTTCCTGCTTTCCCTGGTGCTGGTCCAAGCGATGGAGGTCGTCCGCCGCAGGCAAGAGGCCGGTTTATCCACCGCCCATGTGGCGATCCCCGCTGCGTCCAAAACCTGTATTGAATGCCACGGGCAGGCGGCACAGTCGCCCGGCATCGTCGACCACTGGATGGGCAGCACCCATGCCGAAAAAGGGATCGGGTGTGTGCAGTGCCACTTGGCCAAGAAAGGGGACGTTGACGGCTTCGACCACTACGGGTCTCACATCGCGACCATCGTGACCCCCAAGGATTGCTCCCGCTGCCACGACCGAGAGTACCAGGAGTTTGAGCACAGCCATCACGCCAAGGCGGGCAACATCCTGGCGTCGCTGGACAACTTCCTTGCGGAGAAAGTGGAAGGGTTCCGCGCGGAGGAAGGGGACCATCACTTCTTTAACCCGCATTCACCCACGCCGGGCAGGCCCGACATCACCGAAGTGAACGGCATGTCGAGCGCCTTCGTCGGTTGCCAGCAATGCCACGGCAGCAAGGTCGCCCTGTTGGGCAAAGATGGCAGCCGCATCACGGTTGATGAGCTGCAACCTGATGAAAACGGACAGCCGACCAACTCGGCCATACTCGATCAGATCGTGAAGAACGACGACGGACGGCCCAAATTCCACCCGGGGTCCTGGCCCAACACGGGCATCGGCCGGCTCAACCTCGACGGGTCGCTCGGCTCCTGCTCAGCTTGTCACAGCCGGCATGACTTTTCCCCTCGCCGCGCCCGTCAGCCGGAAAACTGCGGCAAGTGCCACCTCGGCCCCGACCATCCGCAGAAAGAGATTTACGAAGAGTCCAAGCACGGCGTCGCCTTCCGCGACCTCAAGGACCATATGAATCTGGACAGCAAGTCCTGGGTGCTCGGCAAGGATTACACGCAAGCTCCCACGTGCGCAACGTGTCACATGTCCGGCAACAGCCGCAACAAGGGCCGGGTCACGCACGATCCGGGCGAACGTCTTTCATGGACGAACCGCCCCCCTGTCAGCGCGGTGATGGATACCGATGCCGACGGCAAACTCGTCAAGGAGACCGACCCGGACAAGCGACGCGCGTTGGTCGCTCACACCGCCGAAGAAAAGCGGTCGGAAATGAAGCAGGTTTGTGCCCACTGCCACACACCCGATTACATCAACGCCTTCTATAAGCAGTACGATGATTTCGTTGTGCTGTACAACGAGAAGTTCGCCAAGCCGGGCCAGGCGATCATGGCGGAGCTGTCGAAACAGGAACTCCTCACCAAGGTCCAGTTCGACGAGGAAATCGAGTGGACGTGGTTCTACCTCTGGCATCACGAAGGCCGCCGCGCCAGGCACGGGGCCTCGATGATGGCTCCCGACTACGCCCACTGGCACGGCATGTACGAGGTCGCCGAGCGGTTCTATATGGAACTGATCCCACAGGCCCGTGAGATCGCCGCCCATGCCGCCGAGGAAGGCCAGCAAGAGCAGGCGGATGCCGTGATCAAGGTCATCGAAGACATCCTCGCCCGCCCCGAGCACGACTGGATGCCGAAGAAGGCCGCCGGCGATTGACTTCGATCACAGATGTCGAGAGTTGCGTCTGAATTTACAAGCGGCGGCCAAAAATGCGGATATGAATCACATGTTCGCGGCCATCTGATGTTCGCAACAAGACTTCGGCTTCTTCGGAGATAGCTCCAGGGGTGTCGTTATGTCGCAATGTGAACACAAGCACGACACCGCTGCTGTCACTGTCATTCGCACTCACATCGACTTCCCCAAGTTCGGATGTTTGAATGGACACGTCCAGAATTGGCGTGGAAGCTCCTTCCGGAAACGCATCCTCGATTTGCACACGTTTTGTGATGGCTTCGCCGCTTCCAACGAAGCCCAAATAGACTTCTTCAGGATACCGCCACCGCGATGAAACAAGTCCACTGATCGAGACTGTGCGGCGTCGCCACGCGGCACCATCGGCCGCCAACTGAACGGTCGTTGTGAACCGACCGATTTCCTTTGGTGATCGCCCTGAGACGTGCAGTTTGAAAAATGCCGCATCCTCAAGGTCAACTGCCTCCACTTGAAGTTGCCCGCTCACACGTTCGACGGAAGAGATAACCGCGTCTGGTGTGTTTCCTTTCGAGATTGCGACTGCCTCACCGATATTGGAATCGGGAGGGAACGATCCGATATCGAAAGGGAGTTCGCCGCCCAGTTCTGATACGGCGACATCTCCCGACAACTGAAGCGAGATAGTTGGGGCCAGTCGGCTGTCTGTGCGAATCGTCGCTTGAAACGAGCGTTTCCCATATTGCCCCTGTAGTTCGACGACCATTCGCGCGTCAATGCTTTCTCCTGGCAGGATTCGCTCATTGGACAGTTCGACTGCGGTGCATCCGCACGACGTCTCAATGCCCGTGATATGTACCACTTCATCAGACGTGTTGCTGATGCTAAACACCGCTTCAACACCCTCCTTGTCAACAACTGTGCCAAATGACTGTTGAGACGGAGAGGCGTAGACTCCTGGCGGGGGAGTTCCTCGTTCAGCGAGGCATCCGGCAAGTACTAGCCAGAGAAAGCACGCCGTAGCACGTCGAAAACGCCAATGGTAGGGCACGATTGACGTCGTCATGGTTGATGCCGGCATATGAATCGTGAAGGCTACGGAGGCCGATCGCAGTGAAGTGATTGGCACCCGATGCCCTGCGTGTTGAACCATTAGGGTGCCATTCCATTGGCGCCTGACACCGCCCCGGCTCAATCCTACTTAGACCTCAGCTTTCGACGAAGTAAAAGAGCAATGATCACAGCGAGAGCAACTGTGTTGATCATGACTAGGGACAACCAGCGGGATCGCTGAGCCGGAGGCGCAGGCCTGAATTGCGAGCCGTGCGGGGGGGGGCGGACCGTTTGCCCGATATGCGTTGCGCCGCGATTGTCGACATCGACAATCGTATAAGGCCGACCGAGATCAGAAAATGCGCCCTCAGTAAACAGATGACCCTGGGGTGGGACCAATGACTCGACGTTGATCTGTACAATTTCTCGAAAAGAGGTTTTGACGTCCATCGTCCCGTCCCGCTCTACCAAGACAGACATCGCAGCTTGTTTTGGAATTCGGGCAGATTGGTCGAAATCAGCACTCTCGACGAAACCTGTAACCCGCATCTGAACATCGCCCATGTCGGTGGCGGAGTCGAATCGTCGAATCGCGTGGTTTTTTTTCACATCGAGCGAGATACTAAACGTCGTCTCCTGTGCATTGGAGGAGTCGGTCCCCTTGATCACCAATAAATCAGTCCCATCGGGCGATACCTTTTTTTCCGCGGTCACTCCCGGTCGTTGCAAGAAGTCGAGGACAGGAACTCCGGATAACGAAAACAGCGACGTGATAGGGAACCTGAGTTCACTACTGATTCGTAGGTACACCTCAATCGCAAGCGGATCGGCATATCGGTGCAACGTTGCAGCAGAGTCACCCGGTGTGACCACACCTGTATATCGCCAGGCCTTGTCCTGCGTGGCGACGAGAATCTCCACGATGTCCTCGCGCTTGTCTTGTGAGACCGACGGAGACGGCGAACGCAGGTAGTCCATTCGTAATGAGCCGGCCGACACAAAGAAACGCGTCTCGCGCTGTGCCGACAACCCCTCCCGCGAAAACGGCTCCCCGTCGCTTTCCCTGTACGGCCCTCGCCATTTCGTGATCCTGCCAGAAACGTGCTCTGCACTGTGCACAAGCCTGTCGTGCCCCGAGCGCACTGCTTCAATCAACTTCTCGTCAACAGCAACCTCTGCCGCAATCAAGGCGTCCTGCACAACTGTCCAAGCAACGACGACGACCAGCCCCAATGACAGGCATGCACGAACCTGCTGTGCGATTGCCGAAGTCATCTTCCGCCCTCGACAGATTTGCGAATTCGTTTCATGGCAAGGTTCCTGCAAGGCAGGGGCACACCACGCCAACAATAAAGATCCGTTGGGCGTGACCGATGGCAATGGAACGGTCACGTGGATAAGCAACAAGTGACGTGATGCAACAAACTCCGCCATAATCAGGTTCCGCCACAGGGATCGCCACTCGCATGTGCCGCGCTCCAATTCCCACCTTGAGCAACGGTGCCCGTATGCTTGCAAAACCATTTCGGGGGAACGATGGTCCACACTGCCGGCGTGCAGCTCCAATAGTCGTAGCAGTTCTGTTGCATCACGGTGAAGTCTTGGCGCCCTATAATGGCCACCCCCTTGACACCGATCACAACCGGTAAAGAATCAATCGAGAACCCGCACGCGCCAGGCGCACCCGCTATGATGGCCGATGGACATGCTGCCCCAAGAGGACCAACTGCCGGATTTTGCTGGCACCCCGCAGTAGCTGCATCTTCTATCGTGTCAATGTAGCAGAGGACCGCATAGGTCACGGAACATGTCGATGCAAGCGTACACACAACAACCGATGCAACGAAAAGGGGGCGTGGCTTGTCACTCATGATTTGCATTGTTGGCTCCGATCATGCAGGGATTCATGCCGTTGACCACATCACGCTGACACGCTGGGGGGGCGGGGCGCCCCCGCCC
>JAJDEI010000140.1 GCA_029259845.1 Planctomycetaceae bacterium
GCCGGCAACCCGGCCAGCTGCTGTTCAGAAATCGGCGGTCCTGTTGGTCGCTGCGACATGGAGGAGATGTCGCAGAAAACGCCATCTGTGAAAAGACGAATTGCTCACCCAACCTCGTTCGAGGTGTGAACGGTTACCCAGAGCCACCCGCCGGAAGAACGGACTAGCTGTAACAAGGGCCGTCAGTTGCCGGAGAGACTCTCAAAACTCGATCTGCGCCCAGTAGAGCCGTTGCCGGTCGCCGCGTTCGCGGAGGTCGTCCAGGAGCACCTGCAAGTCCGGCTTGAGGAAACCGTTGAAGACTTTGCGGCTCCGGGATTCCACGCGAATTCGTTCGTCGAAGTTGATCAGAGTAGGTGACAGTCTGACAATCGTCTGCTGCGCGCCGGATCGAACGGAAATCTTCCCGGTGGGGGTGATGTTCGCGTGGATCGGTTGCGGCTTGGCCTGGAGCCGTCCGCCGATCCAGGCGACCGGCCGCAGGACATTTTCCCGAAAGTGAGTTGCCGTCACCCAGTACAACCGGGCATCGGTCGGCCGCAGGATGTCGGCCTCGAACTCTTTCGGCTCGGCAGCGCGGCGGTGCAGCCCCATCCATGCGAACATCCGCGGGCGCTCCTCGAAGTACGTCTCGTAACCTCGTTCAATGTACTCCGTGTAGGTGACGTCGTAACCGCGAATCATCATGGGGTTGAGGACGGTCGCGTTGACTTCAAGCGTGTCGCGGTCTTTCTCCCCGCCGACAATGTACCAGGCGAGCTCGGAACAGTTTTTCCAGTACACCTTGCAGTGCTGGTCACAAACGCCCACGACGGGCAACACGCCGGCGAACAAATCGGGATGTGACATGCCGATGTCGAACGCCGCGTCCCCTCCCATGCCGTGACCGGTGAGGAACACACGGTCCGAATCGACCTGAAAGCGCTGCCGCACGTCGTTGAGAGCCCGCCGCACAATCTCGTGAGCCGCTGCCGCGTAGGTGTATCGCTCGGCTGACGGGGCCGCATACTCCGGTGCGATGACGATGTAACCCTGTTTCATGGCGCTGCCCGGCTGCTCCGCTGTCCCGGCCCACCAGCGGAGCGTTTGCTCCCCCGTCATGCCCTGATTCCGCAAGGCGACCAGCAACGGATAGGCCCGCCCCGGCGTGTACTCCAGTGGCAACACGACCGAATAGCGGACCGCGGGCTCCTCGTGCTCTCCCTCCTGGCCGGGCAGTTCGATGGTGATCGGCCCGCCCCGAGTGAGTGGCCCTGTCTCGACGGGCATTGGCAACAGGGGAATCATCGCCGCCACCGTCTCGACCGACGCTCCGTCCATGCCGCGCAACGTTCGCAAGACCGCCTGACGGTCGGCTTCCTTCTCGGACCGCAGAGACTCCAACATGAGGAACCGTACCCGCCACAGCCGAATCGCCAACGACAGGCTTGTTTCAGCCCGGGCGTCTCCCAACAGCCATCCGGAATAGGCGAGTCCCAACTTCTCCTCAGCGGTCAGCGTGTCGTCCGACTCCGTGCGAAGGAACGGCTCCAGTCGTCCGACGGTCGAGAAATTGAGTTCGTCACGCAGGATCGACCGCAACGGGCCGGCCTGCTGAGCCTGTTCCTCGGTGAGTTCGGCCTGAAGTTCCCCGAGCCGGTCCTCGGCGGTCCTGATCTTCTGTTCCAGGATGCGATAGTCGTTGACAATACTCGCCGCGCGGCGGCGAACATCCGCACTCACGCGGTCTGCCGGAAACTTTTGCGCATAGGCGTCAGCGAAGTGGTGCTGCCCCGCGCGCCGCCGTTGTTCGATCTCACCGATCGCCTTGAGGGCAATGAACAGATTGAGCCGCTCTTCCGTCTCATCGGCGGTCGCCTGCATATCGGGAAACTGCTTTCGCAGTTCGTCCAATTCCTGTTGGGCCAGCGTGTAGCGCTCTGCGTCGATCAGGAACCCGATGATCTTCAGGCGGTCCAGCGAATTGTCGGGATCGGTCGCCTTTTTGAGCAGTGACAGCAGCACATCATCCGGCAGAACGCGCGTCGTCAGCCCATGCGTCCATCGGTGAGACGTGCTGTTGACCGTCACGATGTCCGGCCGGAGTTTGGCGATCTCCTGGTAGATCGGAATCGGACCGCGCGCACCACTGAGGGTCACGCGGCGGCGGCCGTCCTTGTCGAAGGGGGTTTTTTCAAGATAGGAGCCGACAATGCTCGGCCCGATCGTGCGGGCCGATTGCTGCCTCTTCAGCTCAAATTCCTCCGTGGTCAGGAGACTTTCCGTGCTCACATCATCGTCATCCACGAGACGCTGAGGCACGAACGTGCGGCGGAGCCCATCGTCCACCATCCAGACATGCCGGATGTTGACCGGCCCCCGGTTCCGCCGCGCCGCCTTTGTCGTCAGCCCTTCCAGACGGACCGGACGTCCGGAGACGACGAACCCGCTTTGCGTGCGGACTTCCCCCGCCCGGACCGCCCGCCCGCTGACGAGAGCCGCGACAACGGTGACGAACAGTCGAGAAATGGATCTCCAACGCGGGCAGTTTCCAGGTCGCATCGGGCGGCTCCCCCCAAGGCAAGAATCAACATCGAGGCGAAGACCCGTGCGCTGTGCCCCGCCACTCTCCTCATCATCGTGAGAATCGTCCAACAACTCCAGAGCGATTGCCGACCGGGACCGTCGCGGGTGCAGCCGCTCACAAGTGGGAGTGGCTGGGGCGATCCGAAACCAACAATCAACGAACCGCGCAGAACACTGGGGCCGTGGACAGTGAACGTACCGCGTCACGGCCCCCGTGTGCGGTCTGTGGATCCGTTTCGGTCGCATCAACAGCGCCGCAGCCACCCGGAAATGATCGAGCACGACGACGACGATCGAGCAGAGACTCCCGTGATTCTCAAACGGTGCGACCGGACCAGTTTCACCACAAGCCCCAGCTCCCCGGACACCACGCGAGACAAATCGATCCCATTCGGCAGGATGTATCGATCAACCAGGGATTGGCGCGCCTGCAAGGCATTACAGGCTCAGCGAGTCTCCCAGGGAGTGGTATCCATACATCACCGCCAATCCCAGTCCCACAACAGCGGCGGCGACAACGACGAGCCAGACGATCAGTCCCACGAAACCGAGGGTGCCGTCTCGGAACCGTGCCAGCAACCGCCACCACTTCTGGCGATTGTATTGGCGTTCGATCTTGGCGTAGGCGTCGGCCATACCCTGTTTGTGTTGTTTGGCGCGAACCCGTGTGACGGACCTTTGGGCTTCGCCTTCGAACACGGGCACCTGGGCAATCGGGCGGAAACTGTCCTTGGCGTTTCGTGAAACGCGCGCCTTCAGGCTCAGCCGGTCGCTTTTGAGGCCCTGAAGAATCTGAGCCTTGGTCATCTTGCTGACTTTGATCCGGCCATTGCTGTCCTCGTAACGGACGAACCACGTGTCGGCGGACGGTTCCGATTTGCGTCGTTTCGTTTTTCCGGAGGTGGGATCGGACTTCCCGCGCGAGCGCCCCGACTTTTGTTCCGGCTGGCGGTCTGGGCGGCTCCCTGAGGACCGCCCCGACGGGCGGACCTTGGCCGCCGGTTTGCCACTTGCGGTGCCGATCGTGGAAACGCCCGTACTCCGCCGCATGACAGCCCTACGGTCCGACTCGATGAAGCTCAGCGACTCAGCCGCCATGTTGAGCGATTCCAGATCCTGGATCACCTCGGCACACGAGGCAAATCGATGCTTGGCGTCCTTGGCCATCATCTTGTCGATGATGAGGTCCAGTCGCTGCGGGATTTTGGAGTTCACACGCCGCGCCGCGCGGAACTGCCCCTGCTCCTTGTTCTTGAGCAACTCGAGCACGGAGCTGCCTTCGAAGGGAAGTTGTCCTGTGACGAAGTGATACAGCGTGCAGCCGAGGGCGTAGATGTCGCAGCGGACGCCGGCATGCTTGGCGTCCCGCGCCTGTTCCGGCGGCATGTAATGGGGCGTCCCCAATCCGGTGCCGCTTTGCGTCATGGACATGTTGTCGTCGAGCGCCTTGGCAAGTCCCAGGTCGGCGACTTTGACCAGTCCGTTTTTCGTCACGAGGATGTTGTCGGGCTTGATGTCCCGATGGATCATCTTGAGGCTGTGCGCATACTCCAAGGCATCCGCGCACAACAGGACGACATGCAAGGCATCCTCAACGGACAGCATGCCGAGGTCGTCCAGCCAATCCTGCATGCTCTGGCCGTCGATCAGTTCCATCGCGACGAAGTGCTTGCCCGCCTGTTCGTCGACGGCATAACATTTGACGACATTCGGATGGTCGATCTTGGCCATCGCCCGGGCTTCGCGGATGAAGCGTTCGACGAAGCCGGGCTTCCCGGCCAATTCGCCCGACATCACCTTGAGAGCGCAGTCGCGGTCCAGGCTGATCTGATGGGCCAGATAGACCTTCCCCATGCCGCCTTGGCCGATTTGTTTGCGAAGCTCGAAATCTCCCAGCCGGGAGACGTTCCGGCTGGGGTTGGGGGTCGGTTTGACCTGCGGCTGCTGCGCGGGTCCGATCTCCGTTCTCGCAGCTGCCGTCGTGGTGTTCTTTACAATATCGGTCCGTGCGGCTGCTCCGTCGTGGCCCGTCACGACAGTTTCGGTCAGTTCGGGAGCGGTCGCCTGCTGTTCGGATTTGGGTTCAGATGCCGACATGGCGGTTCCTTCTCCAAGAGCGTCGCAGGAGTTTCTGTGAGCCGGACAGAATCTGACGATCAACCGCGCCATCCGCAGGGATGGCAGCTTCCTCTGTGCAGGCCATCGGCTATTATGCCCCACGCAGAATGAGAACGCCACAGGGAAACCTGGCGACCCTGCTCTTTTGAAACGGGGCGGAATTTCTCAGGGGAAGTCGAGGCTCCCGCCGAGCCGCAACAGACGTTGAGGCCGCATGTTGCCGCGAGAGCGTCGCTCTCCCGGAAGCGGCTCCCATCCAAGACACGGGCTTGGCCTGCGGGAAGATCGCGGAATCGACGTCACAGCGGACAGAAATCTTATTCGTCAACTGGCCAGGAAACATCCATGCATCAAACGCTCATCTGTTCCGAGACCGGACAGACATACGACATCGATCGGTTGCAGAATCTGAGCGACACCGGAAAACCGTTGCTGGCCGGTTACGATCTCGATTCGCTCCGCGAGACCTTCACCCCCCAGGCGGTTCGCGCGCGGGGCGAACGGTCGATGTGGAAGTTCTGGGAAGTCCTGCCGGTGGAGGCGCCAGAGCAGGCGGTCTCGCTGGGCGAGGGCTGCACCCCGTTGCTTTCCTGCAGCCGCCGGGGCCCGTTCGAGCCGTTCTCGCGACTGTCCGTCAAGGACGAAGCCATGAATCCGACCGGCAGCTTCAAGGCGCGGGGCATGTCGGCCGCCATCACGCGGGCGGTGGCGCTCGGGGCGAAGACGGTCGCCCTGCCCTCTGCCGGCAACGCCGCCGGCGCCGCGACATACTACTCGGCCCGCGCCGGCATCGAATGCTTCCTGTTCATGCCCGAAGACACGCCGCCGGCCAACATCGTCGAATCGGCCGTCGGCGGGGCGAACGTGTTTCTGGTCAACGGCCTCATCAGCGATTGCGGCAAGCTCGTGCGTCAGGGCTGCGAGCGGTTCGGCTGGTTCGACCTCTCCACGCTCAAGGAGCCGTTCCGTATTGAGGGCAAAAAGACCATGGGCTATGAGCTCGCCTTTGACCTCGCAAGCCCGCGGGTTGCAACCCGTGAGCTTGGGCTCGAACTCCCCGACGTGATCTTCTACCCCACCGGCGGCGGCACCGGACTCATCGGCATGTGGAAGGCCTTCGATGAGATGGAGCAACTCGGTTGGATTGGCTCGGGGCGGCCGCGCATGGTCGTCGTGCAGGCGGAAGGCTGTTCCCCCATCGTCCAAGCGTTTCAGGCCGGGGCCGGCCACGCGGACATGTTCCCCAATGCCCACACGGTCGCCTCCGGACTTCGTGTCCCGGCTGCGGTGGGCGACTTCCTGATGCTCAACGTGCTCCGCGAATCAAACGGCACCGCCGTCAGCGTCACCGACGAGGACTTGCTCCAGGGCGTGCACGAATTCTCGACACACCAAGGCATCTACGCCTGCCCGGAGGGGGGCGCCGTCTGGAAGGCGTGCCAGCAGCTCGCCGCAGACGGATGGCTCTCGCCTGACGAACGCATCGTGCTGTTCAACACGGGTGCCGGACTCAAGTACAATCACCTGTTCCCGGTCGACAACCTCCCCCGGCTCGACCACGCCGACCCCGATTGTCTCGATGCTCTGACTGACTGACACAACCGGGCGACTCTCGTGGTCACAGCTTCCGTCACGTAACGGGCGATACTCCACCAGCAGCGAGGCCGACGACCCATGCAAGTCACGATCACCGCCGTGGGCCCCGACAACCGCGGGCTTGCCGATCCCATCGTGCACTACGTGGCGACGGCGGGTGCCAACATCCACGAAATCCAGATGTACGACCGGGACGACGAGCGGTTGTTCGCGATGATCCTCCGCATCGAATGGCCCGACGACGAAGAGCCGGTCGCCGTGCTGCGGGAGCGGCTGGACGAAATCGGACGCCTCAAGGGCCTGACGATTCGTACCTGGAGCCGGGACGAACATGCCCGGCCACCACGACTGGCGTTGTGCGTGACCTATCGGCCCGAGCCGGCGCTCGCCATCCTGCGTGACATCCGCGACAACCGGCTGAAGGCGACGGCTGCCGTGATGATCGGCAATCGCAATGCCTGCCGCGGCATCGCGGAGCAGTTCGACGTCGACTTTCACAACGTGGGCGACGAGCGCGGCAACCCGGACAACCGCCGCGTGGCCGAGTTGTTCGACGAGTACGACGCGGATTACATCGTGCTCGCCCGCTACATGCGGATCATGCCGCCGAGGACCTGCTGGGAGTTCGCCGGCGGACGGATCGTCAACCTGCACCACGGCCTACTGCCGCCATTCCCCGGTTTCCGGCCCTATCACGACGCCTACACGCACCACATGCTGACCTACGGGGCGACGGTGCACTTCATCGTCCCGGAACTGGACGCGGGCAACCAGATCATCCACCAGGACACGTTCACCGTCACGCCCGGCACGCCACTCGAAGAGATTATCCGCACGGGCGAATCCGACAACGAGCCGCAGTGCCTCGCCGAAGGCATTCGCCGCGTCGTCGACCGGGAGGTCGAACTGCATTTCCACCGCGTGGCGCGTGTCACACGGGAGCGGCGATCGAGCGGTTCATGATGTCGGCCACTTCGCCGTCGAGTCCGCCTGCGACATCGCCAGGCTGGTCATGTTCGATATCTTCGGCCTTGCCGAGCTTGCTTGTCCATTTGCCGCTTGCAAGCTGTCGGGCCGCATGTGTATAGAAGATTCCGCTGGCGTAGACGGCGACTTTTTCGAAGCCCGGTTCGAGGGACTCATCCGCTCCTTCTCGATACCCAAGTTCGCGAAACGCTTCGATCAGATTCCCGATCCAGCAGTCTTCGCGGCCGGTTTCGACCGGCCAATAGTAACCCGGTTGCCACCATCGCGCCGTGTCGCCTACGGACCACGCAATGCAGTTGTAGCGAACGTCCGGAGGACTGGTCTGACGATGATTGTCTTCCGTCAATCGCGGAAACAGGTCGTCGTCCGGGATCACCGCATCAGCCCTTCTCGTTCACCCCAGGCGACCCAGGTTTTGGCACTGGCTTCAACATCCCCGGCACCATCCCTGGGGACAGGGTTCTCACCTGTGATCGCTTCCAAAGCCCAGAACCAATGGTCCGGTTCGCGATTCAACTCGGAAAGAATCAGCGGCACCGCATTCATCCCCATGCCGATCAGCTGCTGGTAGGGCCAAAGCAAGGCCATTTGAGCCGTGTTGGAGAGATAACGCGACTCGTGCTTCCATTCGTCGCGCAGCTTCACGAAGCGATCTTCGATCCGCTCAGTGGCCAGTCGCGTCGCCATCAAGAGTTCCTTTCCGACAAACTCAAGCCCAGAACGCGGACATCTTCGCAATTGTTGACCAATGGTTGCAAAACACGGCGACTGCGGCAAGATGGCTTGTTACTCGCTGCTTGATCCCGGCTCGTCCCTTGACGTCGACCGCTGCCAATGCCCGCTCTTGCCGCCCTGTTTTTCCAGCAGTCGGACCGCTTCAATTTCGATCCCGCGATCGACGGCTTTGCACATGTCGTAGACGGTCAGCGCGGCGATGCTGGCGGCGGTCATCGCTTCCATCTCGACACCGGTCCGCCCCTGCACGCTGACCGACGTTTCGATGCGCAGACGATGGTCGTCGAGCGTCTCGAAGTCGACGGTTGCGCTATCGAGGCCGAGCGAATGGCAGAGCGGGATGAGTTCGGGCGTCCGTTTGGTCGCCATGATGCCGGCGAGCCGCGCGACCTCGAAGACGTCCCCTTTGGCCATCTTGCGATCTGCAATCAAAGCCAGCGTCTCCGGTTGCATGCGGACGACGGCTTCGGCCCGCGCCCGCCGCCGCGTGACTGGCTTCTCGCCCACATCGACCATGCGGCTGGCCCCGGAGTCGTCAAAATGCGAAAGCTGCGACATTCTCATCTCCTCGTTTCCAAACTCCAGTTTGGGAACGCAGACCTCAAAACTCTGTCTTGTGAGCCGAGGACACAATCATAGGCTTCGCAAAGCAGAGTTTTGGGAACGAGGGTTATCAGGACGGTCACTCCGTTTCGTGATCGTGCCCGTTGAGGAGGGTGACGGTGGTGTCGTGGGAGTCGATGCTGGCGGCGAGTTTTCGGGGGATGCGGCAACTCAGCCGGACGCGGCTGTCGACGTACTCGCGACCGGTGACCTCGGCATGCTCGGCGAGCCAGGAGAAGAGGCGGCCGTTGCCGACGCCCGTCTCGATCTCCGCGTCGAGGTATCCTTCGCCCAGCCGCTCGGCGACGGCCCGTTCGAGTTTATCGAGGCCGGTTCGCCGGACCGCACTGACGACAACGCCGTCCGGATGACGGGCGCGCAGGATATCGACGGTCGCCCGATCGGTTACCGCATCAGCTTTGTTGAGCACCAGCAGCGGGTCGGTGCTTTCGACGCCGATATCCTTCAGCACGTCGTTCACCGTACAGATCTGCTGTTCGACGTCAGGATGGCTGGCATCGACGACGTGCAGCAACAGGTCGGCGTGCCGCGCTTCGGCCAGTGTGGAGCGGAATGATGCGACCAAGTGGTGCGGCAGGTTCCGAATAAACCCGACCGTGTCGCTCAAGAGCACGTCGCCCCAGTTGGGCAGGGTCCATTTGCGGGTGCGGGTGTCGAGCGTAGCGAAGAGCTGATCGGCAATGTAGACGTCCGCATCGGTCAGCGCATGCATGAGCGTGCTCTTACCGGCGTTGGTATACCCGACGAGCGAAACTGTGGGGAAGTCACGACGCCCGGCGACCTGTCGCTCGCGGCGATGCTCGACTTCCTTGATCTTCCGTTTGAGGTCGGCGATGCGGCGGTCGACGAGGCGGCGGTCGGTTTCGAGCTGCTTTTCACCCGGCCCGCGCCCACTGCCAATTCCCCCCTCGATCCGTTCCAGGTGCGTCCACATCCGCTTGAGCCGGGGCCGCATGTACAGCAGTTGGGCCAACTCGACTTGGAGCTTCGACTCATACGTCCGGGCATGAGTGGCGAAGATATCGAGGATCACCTCGCTGCGGTCCACGACGACCGTGTCGGTGGCATCCTCAATGGCTTTGCCTTGCGCGGGAGACAGGTTGGCGTCAAAGACGATGAGGTCGGCATCGAGCGACTCGATCAACAGCTTGAGTTCCTCGACCTTGCCGCTGCCGATGTAGCTTGCCGCGTGGGGTCTCCTGCGGACCTGGATCAACGTGCCGACGACCTCAGCATCCGCGGTCTCGATCAGCCCGGTCATCTCATCAAAAGCGGTGTCGCGTTCTGCCCGGCGGTCCGGTGGGAGCACCCCCACCAGCACGGCACGCTTGGCATGAATTCTCAGTTCGTCACGTTTGGGGTCAGGCAAGTGGTTTCTGCTCCGGGAGACGCAGGGACAATTCAATGGCGACTCGAACGAACCCAGCCACGCGATGGCGGATTTGACCGACGGCGAGGACCAACAGCGCGAAGCCGGCTGCCTTAAGGGACACACTCGTGGACAAGCGGTTCGTCGGGAAAATCGAGAATCTTTGAAACGCCGGGCAAAGGCTCATGCGAAACGGGTGGCTGGTGGTCATTTGTCATGCCGTGGGTCTGGCGAATCCCCCCCTACGCAGGGACCGCGATGCCGACGTCTCATGCCGGGTCGCCGGCGTCTTCGTTCGCCGGCTCCCGGTGCTTGACCAGGGTCACGCGGTTGCCTTTGTCATTGTACTCGACAGAGGTGAGGAATGACTCCATCAATCTAATGCCCCGGCCGCTTGGCTTGTCCAGATTCTCCTCGGCTGTGGGGTCTGGAACATCATCCGGGCAGAAGCCGGCCCCTTCGTCTTCGACGGCCAGGTGCACGCACTCGCCATCCACCCGGCAGTGAATCATCACTTTTTTCGAGACATCGCGGCCATTGCCATGCTTGATGGCGTTGGTCACAGCCTCCTCGACCGCCAGCCGCATGCAGAAGATATCACGGGGAGAGTAGCCAAACTCCTCCAGTGACCGGATGATCCGCTCCTGCAATTGTTGCGCTGCGGTGATGTCGCTGGGGATGATTTCTTCGAACTCGTGCTTATTCGCCATCAGCCAACCAGACAGATCAGTGACATGGCCCAGCAAGAAAATGAAAGAAGAATGTTCGTTTCGGTTCCGGGAAGGAGACTCGCGATGTGTCAAACCGTCGGCTGGATGCGGAGAACCAGTGAGGTGCGCGGTTGTTGGGTGCACCGTTGCGGACGGCACCGAAGGAACGAGCGGCGTTGAGGCATTGACGAGCGTCGAAGCCCGAACGACGAATGATACCCGAGTCTGGAAATTCCCGCCTCAACGGCCACCACGTCACTCGTGAGAGTCCCGTGAGTGAGTCAAATAGCCGTGTGGTCCGGTCGCACACGGATCTAAAACCCCTCGACCGCCTGGTCCTGGTCCTCTTTAATATCGAATACCTGATTCAGCTTGGTGATCGCAAAGACTTCGTAGATGTCCGGACGGATCGAACACAGGCGGAGCTTGCCTCCGGCTGACTTGGCCTTTTTGTCCAGTGTAATCAGCTTGCCAAGTGCTGCGCTGGAGAGGTACTCCACATTGGAAAAGTCGAGTATGATCCGCTTGCGCCCGTCCTCTTCGACGAGCCCAAAGAGTTGATTGCCGATGATCTGGATGTTGGTCTCATCCAGGATCTTCTTGTCGACGAATCGTGCGATCGTTACGTCGCCGATGGTATCGATGTCCAGTCGGCGCTGTCCGGATGCCATGCTGCACGTCCCGGTCTAAGGATGTGAGGAAGGGATGCGTTTTTTTCGCCGGCCATCCGCCGGTCCGGCCCCCAAAAGAGCCGGGACGGGCTTGTTCGAGCGAACGCCTGTTGTTCGATGCGACCGATGGCCTGCGTTGGGTCCGCGATGTCTTTCTGATCCAGAAATCACTATCACTTCCCGGCGGGGCGGTGTCAAGAGTGCCGTCTGCTGGCGTCAGGACGAACGTGTTTTTCACGACGAGGGGGATTGTCGGCGGTTCGCCATCGGCGTCGCTTCCGGGCGAACAGGAGTCATGGATTGGCGTTCGCCCGGAGCCAACGGTGACCGCCGACGTCGGTGCGGCTGCTGGCGTGCCTGACCCCGGCCTCCCCCAAAGAGAGAAGTCGCAACAAGAACCGACGGCACCCCCTGGGCGAAAAGACGGTCCATGAGAATTGATTCGGCCATTCTGCAAGAGTGCTGGTTTCTTGCCGGACCGACCGCGACTGGCAAGACCTCGCTCGCGCTGCATCTGGCGGCACGGCTGCGTACGGCCGCACCAACGGGCGGCGAGATTGTGGGAATGGACTCGATGTCGCTGTACCGGGGCATGGACATCGGAACCGCCAAGCCGACGCCCGAGGATCGGGCCCGCGTTCCGCATCATCTGGTTGATTTCCTCGATCCCCACGAGGAGTTCACCGTCGCCGACTACCTCCGCGCGGCGGAAACCACGGCTCGCCAGATTCTCAAGCGGGGCCGTGTCCCCCTGTTCGTGGGGGGGACGGGCTTGTATCTGAGAGCTCTGTTGCGGGGAGTTTTTGACGGGCCGGGGGCCGATCAGGAGTTTCGTCAGCACGTCGAGGCACAGGCAGCCGCCCACGAAGAGGGATGGTTGCATCAGCAGTTGCAAGCCGTGGACCCGGCCGCTGCCGCCCGCCTCCATCCCAACGACCAGCGCCGTCTCGTGCGGGCGCTGGAAGTGCATCATCTCACTGGATTGCCGGCATCACAGCAACAGGGCGAAGACCCGCTTCCGGCCGGACAGCGACCGCAGCATGTGTATTGGTTGTCACCGCCCCGTGCGTGGCTGTATGAGCGGATCAACCGCCGCGTGTTGCAGATGATTGACAACGGATGGGCGGATGAGGTCCGCCGACTGCTCGCATTGCCCCGGCCGCTGAGCCGCACCGCGCGACAGGCGCTCGGCTATCAGGAACTCACCGCCCATGTCCGCGGCGAGTGTTCCCTGCCGGAAGCGACCGAACGGATCCAAACCCGCACACGGCAGTTTGCCAAACGGCAGCACACCTGGTTCCGCAACCTGGAGGAATGCCGCGCAGTCGAGATCACCGGCGAGGAGACGCCGCAAATGCTGGTCGACCGGTTGCTTTCCAAGTAGCACACCTATTGGTCCGTCGGACAGATTTTCGACCTCGCACCGACGCTGAGAAGCTTGCAGGTTGAAAACCTGCCCTGAGGCGTACGCTCTCAAACAGCCCTCCGGCCAATTTCTCCCACGTTTGACAACCTGCGGCGACTTTGCAACCGTGCGTGTCGATGAGAGTTTCCCACGGTGAGCGGACCAATCATGACGGCGACAGTACCGACGCACGCACAACTGGTGGTCCTTGGCGGAGGCCCTGGCGGTTATCCGGCGGCGTTTGCAGCGGCCGATCACGGGATGGACGTCGTCCTCGTCGATCAGGATCCGCAGCCCGGCGGCGTCTGCTTGAACCGGGGATGTATTCCCTCCAAGGCGCTGTTGCACGTCGCCAAGCTGATCAACGAGGCCCGTGAGGCAACCGAGTGGGGAGTCACCTTCGGCGAGCCGCACGTCGATCTCGACCGGCTGCGAAACTTCAAGGGGGGTGTCGTGGCGCAACTGACCGGCGGCATCCGGCAGCTTTGCAAGGCGCGCGGCGTCATGTTGATGCAGGCGCGGGGTGAGTTTGAGAGTTCTACGTCACTGAAGCTCACGCACCCCGATGGCACGAACAGCGACTTGTCGTTCGAGCACTGCATCGTCGCGGTCGGCTCGCGACCGGCGATGCCCGGCATCTTCAACATCGGCGACGACCGCGTGATGGACTCGACCGGAGCGCTCGAGCTGCCGGATATCCCCGGGCGTCTGTTGGTGATCGGCGGTGGATACATCGGGCTGGAGATGGGCTGCGTCTACGCGGCGCTGGGCTCGCAAGTCACCGTCGTGGAGATGCTGCCCAGCATTTTGGCCGGTGCTGATCGCGATCTGGTGAACCCCTTGCGGAAACGGCTCAACGCGCAGTTTGCAGCGATCCACACGAACACGAAGGTCCTCGGCCTGAAAGCGACCGAGGAGGGGATTGTTGCTGAGTTGGAAGGGAAGGACATCGAGTCGCCGCAGACGTTCGACCGTGTGCTCGTCTCGGTTGGCCGCATCCCGAATGGGAAAGGCATCGGCCTGGAGCACACGCACGCCGTCGTGACGGACCGCGGGTTCATTGAAGTCAACGGCAAGCGACAGACGGCGGACCCGCACGTCCTGGCGATCGGTGATGTCGCCGGCGAGCCCATGCTGGCTCACAAGGCGACCCGTGAAGCAAAAGTCGCGGTCGAGGCGCTCCTGGGCGAACCGGCCGAGTTCGACAACGTGGCGATCCCGGCGGTCGTCTTCACCGACCCGGAGTTGGCATGGTGCGGACTGACGGAGACAGAAGCAAAGGAGCAGGGCCAGACGGTCAAGGTGGTGCGTTTCCCCTGGGCGGCTTCCGGCCGCGCACAAACGCTGGCGCGAACGGAAGGTCTCACCAAGCTGGTCTTTGACCCGGACTCCGACCGTGTGCTCGGTGTGGGAATCGTTGGCGTCGGGGCCGGTGAAATGATTGCCGAGGGAGTCCTCGCCGTGGAAACCGCCGCTGTCGCCCGTGATCTGGCGGAGTCCATCCATGCCCATCCGACGCTGTCGGAGACGATCATGGAAGCCGCCGAAGCAGAACTGGGCCAAGCGACCCACGTCTACCGTCCCAAGCGGAAGTGAGCCTGTGAACGCTCGCGACAGGTGGCGACGGGTGGCGGGGGCACTGCAACACTGTCCGGCGACCTTGCCGGGTCGATCACGGGGGCGATGGCGTTATTCTGGTGAATCGATCATCGCCCCCGTGATCGAAGGGCTGTCGTTGGTCCACGCCACAACGCGCCCCCGCCACCCGTTACTTCTTGGTTTCTTCGTGCCTTTGTGCCTTCGTGGTCAACTCCTTCAGATTCCGCCCGGAGAGCTGATTCTGTGAACGCGCTTGTGACTGGAGGCGGAGGGTTTCTCGGCCTGTACATTGTCGAACAACTGGTTGCCCGTGGAGACCAGGTGCGCGTCTTCTGCCGGGGGACCTACGACCGCCTCGACGATTTGGGCGTGGAGGCCATCTGCGGCGACCTCCGCGATGCAACTGCGGTCGCAGCCGCCTGTGAGGGAATCGACACCGTCTTTCATGTCGCCGCCGTGCCGGGTGTCTGGGGGCCGTGGAAACGGTTCTATGACATCAACACGCTGGGCACAGAGCACGTGATCTCCGGATGCCGTCAGCACGGCGTTGCCCGCCTGGTGTTTACGAGCTCGCCCAGTGTTGTCTACGACGGACGCCCGCATCGCAACGCGGACGAATCGCTCCCGTACCCGGCGCGGTATCTCTGTCACTACCCGCACACCAAGGCGCTCGCCGAGCGGGCGGTGCTCAATGCCAATGAGCCGCGGCGGTTGCTGACGGTCTCCCTTCGCCCCCACTTGATCTG
Organism: Planctomycetaceae bacterium; assembly: GCA_029259845.1. Classification (GTDB taxonomy): domain Bacteria; phylum Planctomycetota; class Planctomycetia; order Planctomycetales; family Planctomycetaceae; genus JAHBXU01. The sequence continues at coordinate 15,126 of JAJDEI010000140.1, forward strand.
GGGCCCGCGCGACAACCATCTCATCCCGCGGCTGATCAAACGGGCGAAAACTGGGCGGCTGCGTCAGGTCGGCGACGGGAACAACCTGATCTCAATGTCGTACGTCGAAAATGTTGCTGCCGCGCACCTAAAGGCGGCAGATGCGCTTGTCGAGGCATCGCCCGTCGCAGGAGGGGCGTACTTCATCAACGAGCCAGAGCCGGTGAGGATGTGGGACTGGATCAACGAAATCCTGCGCCGAGCCGGTCTGCCGCCCGTCGAACGCCGGGTATCGGCAAACATTGCAAGACCTCTGGGAGCCCTGTTGGAGGCAGCTTTCGGAGTTTTTCGGCTGCCAGGCGAACCGCCGATGACCCGATTCCTGGCATCCCAGTTGAGCGAATCGCACACGTATTCGACGGACAAGGCGCGTCAAGACTTCGGTTTTTCCCCGGAAATCAGCGTGGAAGAGGGGATGCGGCGTCTGGAGCCAGAGCTGCGACGGCTCTCGGGAACGACCGGCTGACGGCGGTGGCGACACGGAAACGCGGCCGGTCGCATGACGGAAAAATCAGGAACTCTGCCGATATCGACGAAGACATCGATTGACAAGATAAGGATTGGGGCTAAGATATGAGAAGCTGTGAGCCTTTGTGCTGCTTCCCAACTTCACCGGCCTCATTCTCTCACAACTGTTCGAGGTCGTCGGGGGAGCGGAGAATGTCTCAGTAATCGGCTGTCACTTTCCTTGGGTTTGGGAGAGTTCAAACGGCACCTCCTCCGGGAGACCCGATTACTTGATCAGTGTTCAACGGTGCCGGCACTCTGGGACAGAACCGGACGCGATTGGACGGATTTTTCGTTCGGTCGCTTGGGTGGATTGAGCCCCGAAGTTCTCCAGCTGGGTTGCCGGCAGCAATACGGTTGATGCTTCAGCAGTCGTTCTTGCGATGGCTGTGAGGTGTCCGTATCCCTTGGCAGACGCTTCGCGTCAGTTCATTGCGAAGACCGCAGGGCTGAGCGAATAGAGATTCTGTAGTGGAGGAAACTGAAGTTGTGGTGATTGTCTCAGGGCAATCGTCACGGCCTCCCGAGCGACGCTTCCGATCGCTGATCGGAGCCGCAATGACGTCAGAGAGGCGAGGACTCTTCGCCTGCATCCGATTGGCGGCGGTTCTTGTATACGTCGACACGCCTGTTGCACGCGACATGCCTGTCGGACATGACCGCGGTTGCTCGCCCTTTTTCTGCTGTGAACCTTGCTGGCGAATCCGGCTTTCACAGGCTCGTGCACTTTCCTTGTGAACGGTCGTTCTCCCAGAATGGCTGCTCTCCCGGGAGGGTCGCGAAAGATAATCGCCGCACTCATTGACGACTTTGAATCTACGGGTAAACGTAATGACGGACGACAAGAAACACGCAAACGACTTTGGCTTCGATCCGGACGAACAGCGCGCCGAGCAAGGTTCGGCCGACACAGATGTCGAAACCAAGGAACGCAAATCGGGCGAGGGGGAAGGTGACGAGCCCCGGACGCCGCGCCGCCGTCGCCGTCGCCGCCGCAATTCCACGGGCAGTGGAGGGGCAAGCGGTAGCGGCAGCACCGGGAACCGTCAGGATTCCGGCAATGGCCGCAATCAAGCAGGCCGCAATCAAGCAGGCCGCAACCAGGGAGGCCGCAACCAGGGAGGCCGCAACCGCCAACGCAGCCGCGGCAGCCAACGTTCGACCGGTTCGGCTCCGAGTGCGAGCCGGGAAGTGGCCCAGGTCAGCGGAACGATCGAGGGCATCCTGGAGCTTCACCCCAAGGGGTACGGTTTCCTGCGATCGGGTGACAACAACTACGGCGCTCAGGACATTGATCCGTTCGTCTCCAGTTCGCTGGTCGAGAAGTACGGCCTGCGTGAGGGCATCCGGATCAAAGGCGAGGTCGGAGCAGGGAACCGGGGACAGGGACCGCGCCTGCAAGAGATTGAATCGATCGACGGGCAACCCCCCGAAGACTACCAGAAGATCAAGAACTTCGAGGACCTCACACCGGTCAACCCGTTCGAGCAGATCAAACTTGAAACCGGCCCGCGGCCGGTCACGATGCGGGTGATGGACTTGCTCACGCCGATCGGCAAAGGTCAGCGGGCGCTGCTCGTCGCCCCGCCGCGCTCTGGCAAAACGATGCTGCTGCAGGACATCGCCAACTCCATCAGCCAGAACCATCCGGAGATTCATCTGATCGTCCTGCTGATTGACGAGCGACCGGAGGAAGTCACGGAGATGCAACGGATGGTCAACGGCGAAGTCATCGCCTCATCGATGGACCGCGACGTCGAGTCTCATGTGCGGATCAGCCAGTTGATTGTCGAGCGCGGCAAGCGGCTCGCCGAGTCCGGCAAAGACTGTGTGATTCTGCTCGATTCCATCACACGGACCGCCCGGGCTTTCAATAAATGGGTCGGCAACAGTGGGCGAACCGGCACGGGCGGATTGGACGTCCGGGCGCTGGACATCCCTCGCAAGATGTTCGGCACTGCGCGGCTCTTCGACGAAGGCGGGTCGCTGACCGTGATTGCGACCGCGCTCATCGAGACCGGCAGCCGCATGGATGACGCCATCTTTCAGGAGTTCAAAGGGACCGGCAACATGGAGCTCGTCCTCAGCCGTGATTTGGCCGACCGCCGTATCTGGCCGGCGATTGACATCAGCCGCTCCGGCACACGCCGCGAGGAAAAGATCCTCTCGGAGGAAACGCTCGACAGCGTCATCCAACTACGCCGGGCGCTGGTCTCCATGAACCCCACCGAGGCGATGACCGAACTGGTCCGCAAGCTCGAAATGTTCTCGACGAATGCCGAGTTCCTGGAGCGGGTCCGGTCGGTGCTTTAACGGCCGGTTGAAAAACTCGACGCGGCGCACTTCCTCTGCTTCGTACTTCCTCCTCAAAGCCTGCAGCGTTAGCGATGGGACGGTGGCGCAGCAGGGCAGCGTCGCAGCAGGGAATAGCGCAGACAGTTCCGTCCGGGGGCCGTGCACGGTTCCCTCAACGGCGACACGCTCCCTGTGATCGACGCGGCAGGGCCAACCAATCGCCTTTGATGCGCCCCCGCCACCCGGCGTCTCTGTGCTGCGCCCGTCAGATAGCCGTCGATCACACGCGTTGGGCGATTCCGGAAACGATCCGCCCCGATCCATTCCGCTCCGGACCAGGGCTGCTTCCTCACGGGCGCGGCTCTGATCGGCACGGGGCAGTACCAACAACCACTGGGGGCGGGCGTTGGCTGGGCCAGCGCACTGCTTGGTAAGACAGAGGAACGCGTGCATTCGCACGAGAAAAGCCGAACGCCACGCGGGCAATCGTGGCGTTCGGCGGTCGCCGAGGCGTCACAGGTGGACCGGTGACGGCTCACTCAAAGTTGAAGCCCAGCAGGTAGCCTTTCATCCCGACGAACTGCACTTTGATCTCACACGTGCCCGTCCCCTTTTCGGTGGCGAAGTCGAAGTTGAGCAGCAGGTTCTGTTCCTCGTCAGTGAGCTGCATCCGGCTGTCACGAAAGTCGATCGATTTGAGCGCGCCGCCCTGATTCTGGACGATGTCGATCATCTGCTGGAACGAATCGCGATCGATAACCTCCTGGAGGGCCTCGTGACACATGGCGTAGGCGTCGTCCGTCCGTCCGGTCATGAACCGCAGGATGAATGTCCGGCCCATTTCCCGGTAGAGGCCGACGCTGGCCGGCCCCTGGAACCAGTCGTCACCCAGGTCATCGGAGGTGACGTTGAAGCTGATCAGGCGTCCGTCGAGCGCCGTCAGCTCCGAGGCCGCTGTTCCCTGCGAAAACGTGACTGTAGCGGTCGTGGATCGCAGCGTGCCGTCGTCCGTCTGCTTCAGCTCAAATCCGCTGTACGACATCGACTGGACGCTGCCCAGCCGCTCGTTCACGGCGTTCATCCACGCTGCGAGAATCGGTTCGTCGATCTCAACAAGCAGCTCGGGCCGCATTTGTGTGGTGAGTTGCTTGACCTGGCCACTTTCAACGGCACGAAAGAAATCTTCCTGCATGTCGCCGTAAGCAGGCAGTGCGAAGGCGAACACGCTGAGGGCCATGGATATCGTCAGAGACGCGCGGATGAGGGCAGACATGGCAGACTCTCTCGTCGGGTTGGGAGGGGCAGTTTTCGGTGTTTCCACAAGATCGCCACCTGCTGGCGAAGGCGGCAAACTCTTGACGGGGTTCGGGAGTTTCTCAGATGACCTGTTCCAACTTAGCCGCTACTGATCGATTCCCAGCAGTTTTTCGGCGTCATCAGAAGCGACAATCCGAATCAATGCGATTTCGATCGCGATATCCCAGTCAGCGAATTCTCGATGATTTCGTAACACGATCCGAATCTTCGGGAAGCAATGGCTGGCCCGTCCCTCCGCCGATCCTTGTCGGCCTTCGCAACTCCGCGAACAGTCATCAGCCGAAAAACCGGCCGATGCGAAGCGCACGACGGAATCGGCAGACAGATCTCCGGACGATCTGGTACACTTGGCTGTTGATGTGAAAACGGTTCGCAGCACGCACCTGACAGGCTGGGAGGCAGTTGTTCCGCTATGACGAGTCGAGCAGTTTCACAGCCTCTGTCTCTGCCCGGACATCCGCACGGCATCTCCCGCCGAACCGCCGTGCAGGCGGGGGCAATTGGCCTGCTGGGAATGGGGATGAACCACATGCAGGCGCTGCGTGCCGCCGCGCATGGCGGCGACCGGCAATCGGGCGGCCGGCATTCCAGCGGCCAGCGACCCACCGAGCCGCGGGCCAAGGCATGCATCTTTATCTTCCTGTCGGGCGGGTTGTCGCAGCACGACAGCTTCGATCTAAAACCGGCCGCCGCGGACACCATTCGTGGCGAATTCTCGCCCATCGCCACTAGGACGCCCGGCATCCAGATTTGCGAGCACCTGCCCATGCTGGCGGAACGGAGCCATCTGTGGGCGCTGTGCCGGTCGATGACGCATTCGTCGAATGAGCATTCCGCCGGGCATCACATCATGCTGACAGGCCGCAGCTTGCTGCCGCCGGTCGGATTCTCCTCCCTTCATCCCAGCCCGACCGATTGGCCGTCAATCGCGGCCATGGCCGGAGATGCGACCGTGCGTCGCAATAACCTGCCGCCCGCGGTCGTGCTGCCGGAGCGGCTGGTGCACTCGTCCGGACGAGTGATCCCCGGCCAGTTCGCCGGTGAGATGGGTTCCCAACGCGACCCCTGGTTCATCGAAGCCTCGCCGTTCCACTCCACCTCCTATGGGGCGTATCCCGAATTTCAGTTCGACCATCAAAAGCGAGACCGGCCCGATGACCGCGTGTTTCAGGCCCCCAGCCTGTCCCTCTCGCACGGGATTACGCGGAATGTGTTCTCGCAGCGGGTCGAGTTGCTGAACACATTGGAGCAGCAGAGGCAACAGCTCGACTCCCACGCGGATGTCGAGGACTTCGACCGCTATCGCCAGGGGGCCATTTCACTGCTCAACGATCCGACTCTGCGGTATGCGTTCGATGTCACGAACGCCGACGCAGCCACGCAGGACCGCTACGGGCGGAATTCCTTCGGTTGGTCGCTGCTGATGGCCCGGCGGCTGATCGATGCGGGCGTGAACCTCGTGCAGGTCAACCTGGGCAGCGACGAAACCTGGGATACGCACGGCAACGCCTTTCCTCACCTCAAGGACAAACTCTTCCCGCCGACCGACCGGGCCCTCTCCGCACTGCTCGATGACCTGTCCGAGTCTGGGATTTTGGACGACACACTCATTGTGATGGCGGGCGAATTCGGCCGCACGCCGAAAGTCTCGCTGCTGCGGCAGCACTACGAACTTCCCGGGCGGGACCACTGGGGGGCGGTGCAGACGGTCTTCTTCGCCGGCGGAGGCGTGCGTGGCGGCACGGTCGTCGGCGCGTCCGACGCCAACGGTGCCTACCCCAAAAACGATCCGCAAACCCCGGAGAACATGGCCGCGACCATCTACCAGTCGCTGGGCATTCCCGCCTCCGCCGTCTGGAACGACGCCACCGATCGCGCCCACCGCATTTATTACGGAGAGCCGATCACCGGATTGACGTAACTTGGCGCGAAGGGCGAACGACGAACAACGAATGAGCGCCTGACCCGTTGCTAACGCTCCGAGGCTGTGGTTTGATGGCCCTCTCCGCCGAAAATCTGCGTTGACACGGTTTCCCGGATGACGTATCGAGCGTCACGCTTTGCGGGACAGCATCGTGACTGTTCCCCCAATCTCCCGGATTCCCAAGTCGGCACGGATGAGTCAGACGAGGTCACAGAACGAGCCGGAGCCGGCCGATTCGCCGCCGCGCGGCTTTTTCACTCAGCTCACGCAGTCGTTCGGCATGCGGATCACCGCAGCCGGGCTGACGTTCGCCGTCGTCCCCGTCTGCACGCACACTCTGGGGACCAAAGGGTTTGGGGAATACGCCATTGCGATGGCCTCGATGAACATCCTGGTCGTTGTGGCCAAGTTGGGGTTCGATACGGCCACTTTGCGATACGTGGCCCAGTACCGGTCGCAGGGCGAAGCGGGGTTGTTGCGGGGGTTTGTCAGCACGTCGCGGCGGTTCACGCTCGCAGCCTCAATCGTCATCGCGATCGGTCTGGCCGGCGTGACGATGTTGTTGCAGGAGAGGCTGCTGCAAGAGAGGATGAGCGAGGGAGTTTTTGGGTCGTTGCTGATTGCCGCGCTGATGTTGCCGGTGGTGGCCGGTATTCAACTTCGTGAAGTGAGCCTGTTGGCGACCGGTCGCGTGATGGCCGGGCAAGCGGGCGGTGTGCTGATGCCGCTGCTGTTGATGGGACTCATCGGGATCGTCCCGGCTGTGACCGTGAGAGTGTTGTCATCCGCATCGGTCATGTTTCTGAACCTGTGCGGGGCCGTGATCACGCTTGGCGTGTTGCTGGCGATGACACGGCGGCCGATCGGGGTGTCCTCCGGCGGGGCAACGTCCGGCGGGGCATCGGCAGAGAGTGGGCCGTCCGAAGCCCGCGTGGGGGAATGGTTGTCGGTCGCCTCGCCGCTGTTGATGGCCCAACTGTTGAACCTGTTGCTGAACCAAAGCGGGACGTTGATGTGCGGTTCGCTGATTGGCACGGAAGCCGCGGGCATTTACGCGGCGGTGGCCCGTGTGTCGAGCGTCCTGTTCCTCGGATTGCAGGCGATCAACACCATCGCCGCTCCGACGATCGCCGGGTTGTTTCATTCGGGACAGCCGCTCGAACTGGAACGGTACGTCCGGCGGTGCTCCCTGGCGAGCTTCGCCTTTGCAGCAACGTTCGCGCTGGTGATGTTGGCCGCAGGCCGCTCGGTGCTTGGTCTGCTGGGGGACGAGTTCGTCTCCGGCTATGTGCCGATGGTCGTCATGCTGGGAGGTCTGGCATTGGCCTCGGCGGCAGGTCCGGTGATCCAGTTGATGCTGATGACGGGCCGCCAATGGGACTGCATTACCGTCTTTGGGACGATGACAGCCATCAGCCTGCTCTCCGGGTATTTCCTCATTCCGTCCTATGGTGTCCTGGGAGCCGCGATTACGGCGGCTGTGGCAAGGATCGGAACATCACTGGCTCTACTGGTGTTGGCCCGTCGGCGTCACGGACTGTGGTGCATTGCCGCGCCGCTTCCGGCAGCACCGCCACCGATCAGCGCCCCGCAAAGCGCTGCCGCCTGAAACCAAACCGTCGGACTTCACACGCGCTGTCTCGTTCAAATCTCATCTCTCAGACCTCAAATCTCCACTCCCCACACGCCCATGCTCGCATTCATCCATATTGAAGCGGCGGTCGGACCGGCCGTCACGACCCTGTTGCGTCAGTCGTTTGGGCTTCGTCATTGTGACCTGGCGAGTTGGTCCCAATACCGTGAGGAGTACGCGACTCCGGGGGTCACCGATCTCGAACGGGCGCTTCTATTCTACCCGGCACTGGACAGCGTGAGCGGGCACATCGTGACGCCTCATTGCGGCTACGAACAATTGCGGCCCGACATTCGGTATTTCACGTTCCTGAGCGAGCCGCTCGATCGGTGTGCGTCGCATTATCAGCATCAGCGGCAGACGATGCGCAAGGACACGCCGCCGTTTGAGGAATGGATTGGGCAGGAGGTGTATCGCAACTTCATGACCAAAAAACTCGCCGGCACGGGGCAGTCCGACGATGCGATCCAAACCCTGGAGACACGTGTCGGCTGCACGGGGCTGACGGAGCAGTTCGACGAATCGCTGCTGTTGCTCCGTCGTTGGGCCAATCACCCGCGGCTCGACATCCGCTATCGGAAACAAGACGTCTCCCCCCACGACGACATCAAGCGGCAGCTCCTCTCCGACTCCCGGTCGCGGCAACTGCTTATGGAAGCCAACGAAGAGGACCGGCGGCTGTATTTCTATGTGGCCAACGAACTGCTCCCCCGCCAGCTTGCGGGTTACGGGTCGTCTTTGGAAGAGGACCTCGCCGCGTTCCGCGCCTCGAACCGTTCGCTCATGCTGTATCCGATGCATCTGCCGAGTCTCGTGTATCGTCACGCGGTTTACCGCCGCGCTGCCCAACTCAACACGGCGATTCGCCGCGCCGCCTGACCCCGGCTTCTCCCGGACCTTGGCGCCGGCGACCGGGACGTCGGTGCCGAGTCGGCGTCAGGTTCCGTCGTTTCCCACACGCCAGTGCACCCGCTGGGCTGGGGTGCATCCGCGCACTGGTGGGGGGGTGGCTGGGACGATCTGACACCGATGATGAGTCAGCCGCTCGGAAGTCTGGGGCTGTGGACAGTGAACGAACCACGTGACGGCCCCAGTGCTCCGTCTCAGGACACGTTTCCGCTACCTCAACAACGCCCCAGCCACCCTGAAATGAGCGAGCACCACCATCGAACGGATACACCCGCTGGGCTGCGTGCGGCTTGTTTGGGCTTGAATTCCCGACAATCGCCTCCGAGAATACCATCGGCCTGTGTTCCAGGTTGATGGATTCGCGCTTCCGACGGGTTGATCCTGATTACCGGACTGGGGAACGCCGAATTGGGAACGCCGAATTGGGGGCACCGGTCTTTTCGATGGGCGACGAGACGTCGGTGTACGCTCTTCCTGTCCCTTTCTTCCAAGGAGCCGCTCATGAGCGACCAACGCGATAATCGACCGGCAGAGACGCAGCTTGACGGAACGGAAGTCCCTGCGGAGACGGTCGCCGCAAAGGCGAAGAGCCCTTCGGTTGTTGCGAAGGTCGTCCGGGCATCCCTGTATGGCGTGATGCTACTCGCAGTGACCGCACTGGCTGCCGTGAGCGCCGTGCCCGAATTGTCCAACTACGTCCCGTTCATCCCGGACGCAAAACGCCCGGAGCCGGACCCTGAACTTGTCGCCCGGCTCATGGCCCGGCAACAGGCCTATTTGCGCAGCGCGTGCATCACGGACGACGGGCTCAGCGAGAACAGCGTGACTGAGGAGCCCGCACTGGAAGACTCTTCGTCAGCTGAGCCAGCCGCTGAAAGTGCAGCGATTCCGACCGATGATCAACTGACCCCGGAGGCACAGCCCGGCGAGGCCGCTGCGGATTCAGCGCCGAGCACAGCGACAACCGCGACCGCCTTTGAGGAAACTGCCAGCGAGTGAACAGGACGCAGGTCGCAATCCGACGTGTCCGCCTGATCGCTGAATGATCGGCCGACCGGGTGACCATGCGGAAGACCGGTCCGGACCGCACCTTATTTTCCGGTGAAGCGGGGCGGACGCTTTTCAAGGAAGTGGGCGACGCCTTCGGCGAAGTCCTCGCAGTGAAAACTGGCGAGCATCTCGGTGTTTGCGGTCTCAATCGCTTCTCCCAAGTCCTGGAAGATCGCTTCGTAAACCTGCCGCTTCATCACGCTTAGCGAGCGCGGCGAGACCGTCGTTGCCAGCAGCCTCGCGTACGCCCGAACCTCGTCCATCAGTTTCTCCTGCGGGACAACGCGGCTGACAAGCCCCATGCGTTCGGCCTCGTGCGGGTCGATGATGCGAGCGGAGAACAAGAGGTCCAGGGCGTTGCTGAGGCCCACCAGGCGCGGCAGCATCCAACTGAGTCCGTGCTCAGCAATCAGGCCCCGCGCGGCGAACGCGGTGCCGAAGCAGGCGGAGTCGGCCGCCATGCGAATGTCGCAGTACATCGACAGCACGAAGCCCAACCCGACCGCAGGCCCGTTGATTGCTGCAATGATCGGCTTGTCGATCGCGGGGAAGTAGCTGTACGTCTTTTGGAATCCTTCGGCCACGCCCTTGCACGGGCGGGGGGCGACGAGCCTTTCGCGCAACTCCGTTTCGTCGGCCGTGTTCCAGTCAACACCGGCCAGCCAACTGAGCGCTTCCAGGTCGGCCCCGGCGCAAAAACCGCGGCCGGCACCGGTGAAAATGATCACCCGCACGTCATCCGCCTGCTCCGCCCGCTGCATGGCGGCGAACAGTTCGTCCTCCAGATCTTTGGTGATGGCATTCAGCCGGTCGGGCCGGTTCAACGTGATCGTGGCGATCGAGTCAGCGGCTTCGTAGAGAACAGTGGGGTCGGCCATGATGCTGCCCTGCGGGATGGTTGCGGATGATCCTCCATAACACGGCGACGGCAGCACTTCAATGCGGCAATGCCACAACTCAAGGACGGGCGTAGGGAGGCGATGGTTCGATCGGTGGAGCGTGAACGCAGAAGCGACCCAGCAACGCCTGCCCCGGCGCTGACGATTCGGGCTCTAGTTTCGCTGCGGAGGGCGACCGCGCCGGCTATTCCCGAGTTTTTCGCTCTGAGGACTTTTTGTCGCCTTTGGACTTGGCGAATTGCTCGATCGCCTGGGCGACTTCCGCGCTCGTCAGCTCGCCGTTTCCGTTGAGGTCGAGACGTCCGAAGGTGTACTGGAAGCGGAATGGCACGTCGATCCGCAACACTTTGTCGTCGCCGTCATCGTCGAAGCGTTGAATGAGTTCTTCGGCTTTTTTCTGATAGGGCGACAGCGGGGCCGCGTTTGTTCGTGGAATGGCGATGTCGAAATAGCCGATCAACATTTCGTCCCACGTCTGCTCTCCCCACCTGACTTCCTCCGAGGGGTCCGGGTTGTTGAGGTTGGCCGCCGAATTGTCGAAGTGGGCGACGCAGTGAATCCGCGTCCCCTTCGGCAGCGGTCGCGGTTCGACAAGGCGGTAAGCGGTTTGCCAGTTGAAGTCGTATCTGGGGATCTCGAGCAGCATCTCGGTCGTGCCGTCGGGATAAACGGCTTCGTAACTAAACGCCTTGCCTCGCAAATGCATATGGGCATTGAGCTCCACCAACTGCACGTCGGTCCGCATGCGGCGGGATTTCGCTTCCGCCCGGTAGTCGTCTTCGCGCGGCGGGATGTCGAGATCCGTGTTGACAGCACTGATCGATCGGATCTCGTATTCGATCTCATCCGGGTCAGCGAACACGATGCCGACACGGCTCTGATCCTCCTGAACCGTGCCGACCGGGGTGTAATGGACCTGAAACACGAGCGTTGACCCGGCGGGAATCCGTTTGGCCATTCCGTCGGGATAGGGAATGGTTCGTACGCCGGGCACGTAGGCACCGTCGTACCCGGTCGCCCCTCCGGGAAACGCCGCCCGCCCGGCTCCGGCCGGCACCGCGAACATCAGGATGTGATGCACGACCGCCCGGTTGCCCGGTTGAATCTCAACCGCTTTGACCCACTTGTCCTCGATGAACTGCGGGTCAATCTGAAAATACTGGTAGCGAACCTCGCCTTCCGCCTGCACAACGAACGGCTTGTCCGTGATGGGCATCTGGAAATCCGGCTCGCGAGGCAATTGCCAGCCGGTCACAAATTCTCGCGGCTCCGGCAGGTCCGCCGGGTCTCCCTCCGGCGCACCGGCGGCGACCCATTGGCCGATGAGTGATTTTTCCTCAGCACTCATGTGACGGTCGTTCATGTAGTGGCCGTACTTCGGGTCGGCGTGCCAGGGAGGCATGCGGTTTTGGTGCACGACCTCCTGGATCATGTCCGCCCAGCCGGCGACTTCCTCGTATTCCATCAGCGCGAACGGGGCGATTTCCCCTTCCCGGTGACACTCCACACAGCGTCGTTGCAGAATCCGCGCGATCTGCTTCGAGTAGGTGACGGTCGCATGCGGGTCCGGTTCCTTGATCCGTCCGATGCGGCAACCGACCGGCTCGGTGATGGCGATCGTGACCCGTTTCCCGCTGAGAAGCTCCCGCAGCGCCTCTTTCAGGTCCTCTCGCTGCGGCTCGTTGCGAACGTATCCGACGCCGTACTGATCGTCGATGCGACCGCGATAGCGGATGATGCGGTTCTCGTCGAGAACGATGATTTCGGGGGTCCGCCGGATGCCGAGCCGGTCGGCGAGCTTGTTTCCGGCATCCTTGAGGATCGGGAAACCGATCTTGTGCCGCCGTGCGTAGGCGGCGATTTCGGTGACGGAGTCGTGTGAGTTGGAGTTGACGCCCAGCACGGCGACGTCACCGGCGGCGAAGTCGCTCTCCAATTGCGCGAGCCGCGGTGCGTACAGCTTGACGAGAGGGCATTCGGTTCCCAGAAAAGCAAGCACCAGCAGGCGATGGCCGTCATAGTCGCTCAGCGAATGCGGTTTGCCTCGAAAATCCTGCAGGGTGAACTCGTCCACCACCCGCCCCACATTGGCTTGTCCCACAGCCGGCGGAGCGGCGTGCGTCGTGGCGAACCCGGCACATAAACCTAACAGAACAACGACTCCAACGACCGTGCGCATGATGCAAACCTCAAGACAGTTTCAACTGGGGCGCCGTGTCTGGGGTGACGTCACTGTGTGTGCGTTGAGCGTAAGGGCTCTCCAAAGCACCGGCCGGTCGTTTCCTGGCGGGAACCGCAACGTGGGAATCTCAATTATACCGACCGTTCGGTAGGTGGACAATTGCGATCTTAGGCAGGAAATGAGCGGACAGTCAATGAACAGCCCGAATGATAGGGGAAGCGAGTGGTTTCCGATGCGGGGGCCAACAATCAGCGAGGGGAGAACCAAAGGGCTCCGTCGTCGGTGTTCCGTCATCCATTTTCGCTCATTCACCACAAACCGCTCACGGACGACTGACGACCGGGCACTTCGCACCATACAATCCTCATTCTGTAACGGTCTTGGCAGCGGTTCGAACTGACAAGTTGGCACCGCCGTCCCAGGGTGCGGGTATCACTCCTTGACTCTGTCTACCCGACGATGGGTTCGAGCGTTTCGATTATTTCTGGAAGAAAGCACGTTGATGAGTGAAGTGAGCCCCGCAGAGGCCGCCATCGAACGGTTGCGGCCGTTGGTCGGAGCGGAGGACGAGGTGTCACCCTGGTTTCGAATCGGCCAAGAAGACGTCAAAGCCTTCGCCGACCTCACGCACGACCATAACTTCATCCATATCAACCCCGAGCGAGCGGCCAGAGAAACCCATTTCGGGACCACGATCGCACATGGTTTTCTAACGTTGTCGTTGTTGCCGCACCTGGTCGAGAGCGTGCCGCGCGCCGAAGACAGCCCCTACCGGGGGCCGGCAACGATGGTCAACTACGGATTCGACAAGTTGCGGTTTGTTGCACCGGTGAAGGTCGGTTCGCGAATTCGGGCGCGGCGGAAACTCGCCAACGTCCGCCCCAAAGGCCCCAATTGGGTCTTGCTCTCCCACGATGTGACCATTGATATCGAGAACGGACCCAAACCGGCCGTGTCCGGAACATGGCTGACGTTGATGGTCTTCCCGCCGGGCGAAACCGAAACCTGACCGAAACTTTGCTCACGAGCGGTCAGATCGACACAACCATTGCTCATCCGAACGGATGTCGAGTACCCTGATGTTGTTCCCACAAAGTTGTTCCCCGCAACGAGGAGTGAGCCATGCACACGTCTTCCCTTCGTTGGACGGCTTTGACCGCTGTCAGCCTTCTCTTCGGACAGTCGCTGCTCGGCATCAGTTCGGTCCGCGCGGACGATGCACGCCCTGTGGCGTCCGACCTCGTCGATCTGGCACTGGCAATTCCGGAGGCCGCCGCTGAGGTGGAGGAGGCGAATGCCAGGCTTCCGTTTCTCACACAACTGCATAAAAAAGGCAACGTCCCTCAGAGTGAACTTGACGACTTACTGCCGCGACGAAAGACGGCCGGTCACAAGCTCGAATTGTTACGATTGATCATCGAGGCGGAGCTGAAGTCGGTGGAGACTCGGTACGCGACCGTGAAGGAGCATAGGAAACTGGCCGTCGGAGGTTCTCCCTTCGACGTCACGGCTGCCGAGGAGCGTTGGAAACTCCTCCACCTACTGAAAGAAGCCTGTTCCGTACCGAAAGCGGCTGACGAGGATGCGACGTCGCTGAAGATCGAATCCCCCGCGGCAATCTCCGGTATCGCCCGCGTGAACGGTGACGTTCCTGAGTTGCCGCCGCGCGTCGAACCAAAGAGAACCATTAACTCGCGGCGCCAGTAGCCGGACTCGTAAGATTCGGAGATGTGGGATGCATGTCGCGCTCGACACAGGTCGGTTCGTCGTCAGGGACTGAACTCTTGGAGTCCAGCGACGGCCACCCCACAGAATTCGGGCTTGAAATACCTTCTCACAACACATGTCCCGTTTCGTGAGGCGATTCATGCAAACTGTTTTGCTGCGCAACCTGATCTTGAGTCTCGTCGCCTTGGCATCGGTTCCGGTCGGTGCAGCCACACCGCAGGTCGAACGGCACGTCGTCGTTTATGGTGAGGAGGGGAAGTTCGCCGGTTGGCCGGCCAATCACGGGATGTGGATGTGGGGAAAGGAGATTCTCGTCGGCTTCAGCATCGGGATCCATAAGGATCTGGGCGAGGAGCGACACAACATCGACCGTGAGCAACCGGAGCATCATGTGCTGGCCCGCAGCCTCGATGGAGGCCTCACCTGGGCCATGGAATATCCGGCCGAAAAGGGGATGTTGATCAATGCCGGCGGGATGAGGCACGGCACGACCGACCCGCGGCACACCGAGCCGGACCCGATTCCCCTCACCGAGCCGATCAACTTCACGCACCCCGACTTTTGCATGACGCTGCGATTTCAGAATGTCCACGGCGGCCACTCGCGGCTCTTCTACTCGTACGACCGAGGCCACAACTGGAAGGGGCCGTTTCAGATGCCGCTCTTCGGACAGACGGGGGTGATGGCCCGCTCGGACTACATCGTCAACGGCCCACGCGACTGTCATGTCTTTTTGACCGGGTCCAAGTCCAACGGGAAAGAAGGCCGCGTTTTCTGTGGGCGCACGACCGACGGCGGTCTCCACTGGAGGTTTCTGTCCTACGTCGATCCCGAGCCGAACGGATTTGCCATCATGCCGTCCACCGTCCGGCTGTCGCCGAGCGAACTGGTGATGACCACGCGAAGGCGGGCGGGATTGGGCGAACAGCGACGGCGGTGGATCGACACTTGGGCCTCACACGATGACGGCAGGAGCTGGGAGTTGTTGGGCGACGCCGTGGACGACGTCGGCGAGGGGAATCCGCCGGCGATGATTCAACTCCGGGATGGGCGGCTGTGTCTCACCTACGGCGTGCGGAAGGAGCCGTTTGAGATGCAGGCCAAATTCAGCGGCGATGGCGGCAAGACATGGAGCGATCCGTTCGTGCTCAAGACGGGTGGCGGCGGCCGCGACATCGGTTACCCCCGCACGCTGCAGCGGGCTGACGGCAAGGTCCTCACGCTGTACTACTTCACCCCGCGTGACAGTCCATACCGAAGAATCATCGCCACGATCTGGGATCCGGGCTCCGTGTAGGGGATCGTTCGATTGTCAGCTTCCGTTCGGATGCCGCCTGCTCAGTTGAGAGAGCCGGTTAGGCGAGCGGTCGAAAAGAGTTTACCGACAGTAACCCGAAGCGGAAGCGAGGCCGTGAGTGGTTCAAACGATTCCTTGCTTACGCGTCGGGTTACTTTCATACGACCGCTCGCCTTATTGACGAAGTGTCTCGCCCTGGGAGTCTGTCCGGTAACTCGACGCATGAACTGCGCCACCGGAGGGGAGGGCGGGGCCCAATCCTTGTCACGGGATCGCGGGGATCAGTATCCGCGGGAGAGTGAGTTGCCAGAGTTGCGGCGGTTTCGTTACGTCGCGGCTCGGCGGGAGCCTCGAACTTAGAACCCGTCCAAGAACGACTCCGTGTTTTGGGGGCGGGGGCGGATGGTGTCGTTCCACTGGGGGCAGACGTCGTGGCGGGTGAGTGGGATCGTTCTGAATTCGGCGTTCG
>JAJDEI010000015.1 GCA_029259845.1 Planctomycetaceae bacterium
AAGATAGAAGATAAAGTATCTGTATGTGACATAATGAAAAACAATACTTCTGAAATTATAAAAAAACTGGAATCTCAGGCTCCTTCATTATTCCAAAATTCTTCAAATCTATATTCTGAATACCTTCACATGTTTGATGATATTTTTGGCACATGTTATATTTCTGAAAAAGAATTTTTTGATAAACTAAACATTGATCCAAATATTCTAAAACAAATAAAGTCAAATTCTGAATCAATGAAGAAAAATTATTTGGAGTATATCGATATGAATACAAAGTATCTTGATGAATATTTCAAGATGCGGATTTCTACAGTAAAGTCATTTGATAGTTTCATTCATGTAATGATGGAATCCTATTCCAAAACACTTTCACAATTCAACAAATCACTAGATATACATGAAAAATAAAAAACAATTTTGTGGTTATTGCCCTGTAGACAAATGTCTATTTGATTGTAAAATTTGTAATCCAAAATTTGGTAGTAAATCTTCTTGTAATTGTTGATTTACTCTATCGTTAACCCCAAATTCATAGTGAGTTCTCCACTCGTTTATCTTTTGGTTACTGACTAATTTAATATACAGAAATATTTTCTAGTTATGATTCATCTGGAAATCCAACAAGATGCAAAGATGTTCCACATTTCTTACATGTATTATTTTTTAAGAATACTTGAAGAGTTTGACCGTCTGGAATAGATGCATTTGCTCTGTGCGTGTTTTCACAACTAATTTGAACCATTGTTGCCATAACATTTGAAATCACAAGTTGGTTAAAAGACTATTTCCATAAATGGTAATATTTGGTTTTATTTGATAATCATATAAATAAATTAGATTTCATTAATTCAAAAAAGATTACAAATGTTGTATGGTGTGGCAGAGAGAATCACAATCATGCTAAATAGTGAAATTGCAAAAAAGTTACGAAAGTTACAGGCAAAAAAACTTACAGAAACATCCTCATCAGTTAGTTTTTCAAGAATTGTAAACGAAGTCTTAGAAAAAGGGCTAAACTAATCCTAAAATTCACTTTTCAGATGATTTGTTTGCTTTTGACTTGTGAATAGTTCTAAGATGTCTTTGTAAATTACCATGACCATTCAAGTATTTTGAACAGTGTGGGCAAAGAACTCGCTCAGCCATGGATAATCATCATACTTTATATGAAAATAATATATTGTAATATGAAGGTAATCAAATTCCCATCTTTTAGTTACAATCCTTACAGTTTGGATCTATGCAAACTGGATTACTATTTCCATCCCTCGTGGGATATTTTATGTCTCTTCGTCTATACGTTCTAGTCAAGTTCTTTAGAATCTCTTTTTTCACGTGGAACAAACAACATTCTTGCTACCGATTTCATCTGTCTTGATATTTTTATATGATTTTTGTTTTTCATTAAAAGTGAATTGTACTTCTTCAGTCAACTTGTCAAAGTGTGATGCAAAATACATCGCATTAGAATATACCATAATATGATTATGTTAAACTAATACAAGAGCATGTTATGTAAATTCTAAACGTTTGTTTGGTTTTTCCACACAAACAGTTGGAAAAACATAGTTTAGAATTTTCTCTTAGATAAATACAGACAGTAATCAAAACCAAGTAGTCATCCAAGGACAACTCTGTGTTCTGGTTCCAACATCAGCGTTTGCACATTGATGTTTTTACTAGTTGATTACTATCTATAGAATACTTGTCACTGTGAAATAAAAATACTAGTGCAGTAATTATGAACACTTGTTTGGTTTTATTGTAGGTGGTCTTTTATACCAAAATCAATAATATTACATGATAACTTCTATAGCTAGTGATTGAATGATCTGCTTGGTCACTAGCATTTACCGAATAATCTTTAACTCACAAACTACTTTAAATTAAAAATTCAATAAATTTCATGATCAAAGAAAGTCCAAAAGATCTTGTTCCAACGTTTTTTAATGATACTTCTAATTCATATGATAAAATCGTAAATTATACTACTTTTGGAAAAGATAGTTTTTGGAAACATAAAATTCTTGAACAGTTATCTACTGAAAAAACTGTATTGGATCTTGCTTGTGGTACTGGTATTCTTACAAAACAAATTGCAGAAAAACTTCCTCATGCAGAAATTATAGGTGTGGATGTCACCAAAAGTTATCTTGAAAAAGCAAAAGAAAAATTAATTTCATTTCAAAAAATTTCTTTTGTAAACCAGGATGCAGAAAAACTTAATCTAGGAAAAAAGTTTGACTGTATTACTGCATCATACTTGCCAAAATATTGTACACCTGATGCTCTAGTCAAAAATTGCATAAATCATCTTAATGATGGAGGAAAAATAATTTTACATGATTTTACATATCCAAAAAATAAATTAATTCAAAAACTATGGAATTTTTACTTCAAAGTGCTTTATTTGGTAGGATTCATTATCCCTAATTGGAAACAAGTTTTCCTTGATCTTCCTAATCTAATAAGAACCACAAACTGGGTAGATGATTATAAAGAAACTATGAAAAACTATGGTCTAAAAATACATGCACAAGATTTGACATGTGGGTCTTCAACTATTATTGTTGGAATCAAGACTGACTAATCTTATTTCTTCTATTATGGTAAACCAAATGATTCCATTATGAATAATCTCATATTCTCTTGTTACTTTGTTCTCATCATGATTATGATTCAAGGAAATTATATTTCTAGTAGCGTTGATCTTATTTGCATTAAGAATATCCCCAACCCCTCGTTTTTTCTTTAAAAGTTCAGCCATAATTAATTCTGGTAAAATCATAGAGTCAAATTTCACGTTAGCTTTTATCACTGGAAATCCTTGTGCAGTAATTGAGACCTTTCTCACAAATTGATTTGCAGTTATAGCATTTTGTTCAATTACGTCTAGTTTGATATCATCGTCAAGAATATCTCTAAGAACCGTAATTACCTTACCTACTGGGGCATCTAATATTTTATTTAATAAATCCTCAGAAAATTTATTCATACAATCTTATCTTGTTTTAGTGAATTAAAGATACCTTAACATAAAAAAGAAAATTGTACTAAATATTACAACAAAACTTATAATTTTTAGAATTAGTTCATTTTTGTAATATATTTTCTGATTTACTTTTTCTTTTTTTTGTTGTTTATATTTTCTAGATGTAACTATCAAAAAATAACTTGCAATACCTGCAATTGTAGAAAACATAATGGTTTCAACAGTTATGGAATTAGATTGAATTACAGCTCCTGCAAAAACAGGTAAAACTCCCCAGGAAATTGCAAATGATACATTGTTGTGAAATTTACCGCGAAATAATTCAAGATTATATGCAAAAAGAAAAAATCCTTCTGCTATTCCTATTGGAAATAGTAACCAAGAATCTAAAAATGCATAATACAATCCAATAGAAAAAGATATGATTAAGAAAATTATTGCTGTTGACCATAGTTTTGAGTGTGATATCTCCCCCCAAGGTTTTTCCTTACTTCCTATTGCGTCTAGACAATGTGCTGATATACCAATTGCAAAAAAATAGAGTAAACTAATGGATACTAATCTATCCAGACTAAATTCTACTGAAAGAGAACCCCATATGGCAAAGGATACTACCATTCCAGTATAAGGTAAAAATAAAATTCCTATTGATAATCTAAAATTTCTAGAACCAAATTTCGGGACAAACCATTCAGATAATCTGTCTTCTTGCATTCTTTTTTAATAACAATCTTGCATTAAATGATTTAAACCAAAATTTTATTTTCACACCTATTTACGTCAATTTCTAACTCCAAAAATATGACTGAACCCTTGAATGTAAAATTAACAATAACTACGGGTATCAAAACAGAAAATTTGTCCATTTTTTTCTAATTATCTTTACAAAAATTAATAAATTCAAATTGTGATTTAAATTCTATTTGTGAGATTATATTTTATGAGTCAATTAACTGCAACTCATGGAATAAGAAATACCTTAATTTTCATAGGTATTTTGGGAATTATGGCCGGATTAGTACTGCTCATATAATGACTGTTTTCTGGTTTCAAATAGGATTTGGGTTGTTCATAATTCTAATCTTAATTGCATTAGGAATTAAATTTTCAAAAGGAAAAAATATCATAAATGATGAAAGGGTGATAAAAATAATCAAAGAGGAATTAAACCGAGACGGATTTGATCATTATGAATTAAAATCAATAATCTCTATAAGCAAACCAAATGTAACTTCAGTGATTGTTAATGTTGGGTATCAAGAAATTGCATTAGAGATTGATAACAATTCAGATAGAATTATCAGCAAAGAAAGGATTGCCAGACAATGATATTGCATCTTAAATTAATCGTTCATCTTCTTTGATTGTGTTCAAAACAATGTGGGTTACAGTGTTTTCAACATTAGGAATTGCAGATAATTTCTTTACAAAAGCACTCAGGGATGTCCGGTCCTTAAATTTTGCAATGACTAGTATGTCTGCATCTCCTGTTATGTCATAAACTGCTATCACATTATCCTGCTTTGCAATCTCATTTTCAATTTCTAACATTTTCCCTTTCGCAGTTTTTATTTCAATTACCCCTGTAATGTCATATCCAAGTAATTCATGATCAAGACGAGCAGAATATCCTTTAATTATTTTATTTTCTTCAAGTTTTCTTAATCTAGAAATCATGGTTACAGTTGATGTACCCAATCTCTGAGATAATTGTCTAGCAGACTGTCTTGCATCAACTAACACATGTTTTAGAATTGCCATGTCTTTATCATCAATATTCATACTAGAAATTGACTAAACAAATATTTAACATTTTAAGATAAATATACACATATTTAATCTAACTAGATAATATACCTCATAATTATCCAATTATACTTATCCTTAATGACAATGTAAATAACATCTGAACCGATTTTAGAAAAAATTTAAAAACATTTCGAGGACTGGTATTACATCATCTGTATCTGAATAAATCTGACTAGACTATATTGATATCATCAAAAAAGAATTTGGCATAAAAAGATGAGCATATTAGAAAATAGGCGTGATAATTTAGTTTTGTGTGGGAATCCACCCCTTACAGGATACACAAATCTGCATTCCATCTCCGTTTTCATAACTTTCTGAGCCTGGAGGACAGTCACACTTTAAAATTTCATCCATGTTATAGGATTGTGTTTATGATATTAGAAAGAACATTTTCAAATCTTTAAAGACGTTTATTTTTTTGAGCATTTCTAGACATTTTTTTAGAATTGCTACTAGCTACAATAAATCATATAATTACCATCCACTAAACATGTCCAAGAAAACAGAAGAAAGAGAAAAAAACAAAGAAGAATTCAAAGAAAAGATGGCAAAAGGCGAAGTATTGGCCTTTACATAGAATATTGATTACCTGCTAAACCCTTGATTGGATTATTTGTTCAATGTTGTTTATTGACAATTTAGTTCAAATCTAACCGGACATGGTCAGGAGTGAATTTTGTAACTTACTTGTCTTGTTCAGCAATCACATTTAGTGTCATACTTGTTAGAATGTGCGGTAATGTCCGTATTGCTTTTGTAATTACTTTTTCCAATACTTTGTATTCTGATGCTTCCACTTTACACATAACGTCATAAAAACCAAAAATAACATCAGCTTCTTTAACTTCAGGAATATGACTGAGATGTCTTAACACGTTATATTCTTGCCCCTTCTCAGTATGAATTACAACATATGCTTGAATTGAATTTTTTCCAAGCATTGCACCAATAAGTTTGTCTGCAGGTTTGAATATGTCTTCACATTCAGAACGGGTAAGTGTC
>JAJDEI010000141.1 GCA_029259845.1 Planctomycetaceae bacterium
CGAGGCTCGCGGAATACCAGGAGCGTGAGAGATCGGCCACGGCTTTCATTGCGACAGACAAGCCAGGATCGGCCCGGTAGTGGGGGCGTAACGAAGTGGAATCCACCATCCCAGCGGTGGGTTTCGCTACGCTGCACCCCGACGCCGCTGCACGCTCATCAGAGCCCCGAGCGTTAGCGACGGGACCCCCGGACAGCTCGCCCGCCGAATGGCCAATGTCCGTCACAAGACAGAAAAAGGGAACGCGGATCGGGGCGGATGACCACGGATCGTGGGAGACCAACAGTCCGGTCCGCCTCGCTCTTCTCTTCGTGCCTTCGTGTCTGGGCGGTGTTTTTTTCAACCACGAAGCCACGAAGTCACGTTGAGGTCCGTATTTCGCCGGGCGCTATGCTCATGTCGCGAAGCAGCATGAGCATGCGGGAATGGGTGCGTCGGCGCGTCCGCGCCACGAAGCAGGGCGAACATGCCACCCGGCGGTTGGCATTGAATTTCCCCTCCTACTTCAGCCAGGTAGCCGAGTCGGGTCCGCTGTGCGGGCCGATTGAATTGCCATCCGGGTTGGGATTCATCATCGGCGCGGTCCGCTTACGACAAAAACTGTCGCCAAAAAACCTTCAAAAACGTCAATTTCCCAAATCACTGGGGAAGCTGGGCTAACAGTCCGTTGAAAAACAAACTCTCAGGGGGGGCCGGGACCGGAGGACAACGTCCGAAGCCCCGGTGAGGGTGGTTTCCGCGTCCGAATATCGAATCCTCATTCACCGGGGCTTCCCGTTGGTCCAGCCCCGGCCACCCGAAGCCGTATTTCAACGGGCTGCTAATGCCGTTTTCCGCGTCGAACTCGGACCGCCAAGCAGTGGCACCGAAATCCGCGCGTGCACCCGTTGGCGTGCGGCGGCGGCGGCCTTCTGTCATGATCACCGCTTCGCTTGTATACTGGCGATGATCGTCAGTAGCCGTTGGCGGGGACCGTTTCGTGCGACAAAGTTATTGCCTTCGTGTGGTCTTGGGGTGTGCCGCTGCCATCGTTGCGCTGTTTTCGACACGCGGGACGGTCCGCGCCGACGAGACTCATTGGGCACTGGTCCCTCCGGTACGGGCTGCGATTCCCGAAACCGAAGACCGGACGTGGTCCCTCACGCCCATTGACGCATTTGTGCTCGCGAAACTTGAGGCACTCGGTCTCCCGCCGTCCCCCGCTGAGAGCCGCAGGCGGTTGATCCGTCGCGTCACGCTGGATTTGACCGGATTGCCGCCCACGTATCAGGAGGTCTGCGAGTTTCTCAACGACCCCTCGCCAAGGGCCTATGAAGAGTTGGTCGACCGGCTGCTGGCCAGCCCCCACTGCGGGGAGCGTTTGGGACAGCTTTGGTTGGACGTCGTCCGCTACGCGGACAGTGACGGCTTCGAGTACGACACGGCCCGTCCGTCGGCATGGCGTTACCGGGATTGGGTGATCGGGGCGTTCAACGAAGACATGCCGTACGATCAGTTCATCAGGGAGCAGATCGCCGGAGATGAACTCGCGCCGGACGATCTTCAAAAACTCATCCCTACGGGATTGCACCGGTTGGGCCCCTTACGGGAGAACGCCGGCATCCAGGATTTGGAGAAAAACCGCCAGGAGATCCTGGTGGAGATGACTGATGCGGTCGGCTCTGCGTTTCTCGGACTGACCGTCGGCTGCGCGAAATGCCATGACCACAAATTCGACCCGATCTCGCAGGAGGACTACTACTGCCTGCAGGCATTCTTCGCGGCCACAATTCCTGCCGACGCGCCGATGGCGAGTGCAGAGGCGGCCAAGGCCCACGAACGACGTCTCGAAGAGTGGAACACCTCCGTGAAACAATTGCAGCAACAAATCGCGGAGCTCGAAAAGCAACGGTCCGCATCCGCCTCCACTGGAGAAGCGGAACAGGACACCGCAGGGTTGGCGAATTTCAAATCGCAATTGGAAGCGGTTCAAAGCTCGCAGCCGCAGCCGCTGGACACCATCATGGCGGTGTCCGAAATGGAGTCCGAAACGCCGCCCACGTATGTTCTCCTTAGAGGCGTGCCGGGACAGCACGGTCAAGTCGTGCAGGCTCGTTTCCCGCGGGCGCTCCGTGAATTCAGCAGCTCGCCGATTCGCGTGCCAACGGAGAATGAACGAACCGGGCGACGCCGGGCGCTCGCTGAGTGGTTGACGGCGGCCGACCATCCGTTGACGGCTCGGGTCCTGGTCAATCGCCTGTGGCAGCACCATTTCGGCCGCGGGCTCGTCTCCACGCCCAACGATTTCGGACTCATGGGGGAAGCCCCGTCGCATCCGCAGCTACTCGACTGGCTGGCGACTGAGTTCGTCCGCAGCGGGTGGAGCATCAAGCACATTCAACGACTGATCGTCACCTCGGCGAGTTACCGCCAGTCCTCCCAACTTCGCGACGACACGGAAGCGGGCGATCCGCAGAATGTGTTCCTGTCACGGATGCCGGCCCGACGTCTGGATGCGGAGACATTACGCGACGCGGTCCTCGCCGTTTCGGGCCGGCTGAACAGGAAATCCGGCGGTCCCGGGGTCCGCGTGATGCTCCCCGCGGAGATCAGCTCTTTGGTCTACAAGGGAACTTGGGACGCGACGACAAGTCCTTCCGAGCTGGCCCGGCGGAGCATCTACCGGTTTGTCAAACGCAACTTGCAGCCTCCCCTGTTTGCGGCGTTCGATGCCCCCGACACGCTTGCCTCGTGTGCCCGGCGTAATCAGAGCACGCATGCGGGACAGGCGCTCATCCTGTTGAACAGCCCCTTCATTGAGAAGCAGGCAGCAAACCTGGCGGGCCGCTTGCTTCGTGATGCCGGATCCCTCGTGAGCGGCACCGACGATGTGACGCCCTACGTGAGGCGGGCTTACGAGTTGGCCCTGTCCCGCAAACCGAGCGAGCCGGAAACACGGCTGGGAGCCGAGTTCATCAAATCACAACTCAGAGTCATCGGCGAAGATGTCTCGCCCCCAGCGTCGCGCGTGCTGGAGATGGCACTTGGCGACTACTGTCTCGTCGTCTTGAACCTGGATGAATTTCTGTTTTACTAGGTCGTGTTGACATTCAATTCGTCTGATTTCAAAGGGAATTCCGGGTCGCACCGGTTGTCCCCACCGGTGCCGCGCAGCGGCAGGAAGCCTGTGCTTGACCGGACGATTTCCCCAGAGGCTTCTTGTCGCGTTGCGACACGGGTTGGGACAACCCGTGCTACCCAGATCGTATGTCAACACGGCCTAGGCTCCGCCGGAAACCATAGTCGCCGTCACGCTCTGCGTGATGAGCGAATGAAGTGGGTGTGTGGTCAGATATTGGGACGTTGCCGTTGCACTGTCATCACGCGGAGCGTGATGACCACTTTCGCGCTTTCCGAAGGAGATCAGCCCAATGGGATCGACGTATTCTGACGGTCACGACGCGCAAGCCTGCCGAGGCTTGTTTCCGGAACATTCCCGGCGGCATTTCCTGTCCCGGAATGCCTTCGGGCTGAGTTCGGTCGCGATCACGTCGTTGCTGGCCCAGGACCATTTGCTCCCCCCCGCTGCGGCAGCCGCGTCCGCGCCCAACCCGCTCGCTAAGACGCCCGCCGATGGACAGGCAACGGCCAAATCGGTCATTTTTCTGTTCATGACCGGCGGGCCGAGCCAGATGGAAACGTTTGATCCCAAACCGGAGCTCAACCGGTTGCACGGCCAACCGTTGCCTGCCAGCTTCGGCAAAGTCACGACGCAGCAAACGACCGAGAAATCGCTGCTCCTGGGCTGCAAACAGAAGTTTCGCAAGTACGGTGAGTCGGGCCTGGAAGTTTCCGACCTGTTTCCTTGTTTATCGGCTTGTGTCGACGATCTGGCCATCATCCGTTCGTGTCATGGCGACAGCGTCGTGCATGCACCGGCCATGTACCAAATGAACACCGGTCGGATTCAGATGGGCCATCCGAGTCTGGGATCGTGGGTCTTGTACGGGCTGGGCAGTGAGTCGGAAAACCTGCCGGCGTTTGTCGTGATGCTCGATCCGGCGGGGCCGCTCACGGGCGGACAACCGTGCTGGGGCTCCGGGTTTCTGCCGCCGGCCTATCAAGGCTCCTTGTTTCGATCCGGGGCGAATCCGATCCCGAATCTGCAGTCGTCTACAGGACGCAGCCCCGCACGACAGAGACGAAGCCTGGATCTGTTAAGACAGCTCAACGGTGCCGGTGACAATCTGGAGCCGTCGCTGGCCGCCGCCCGCGCGGCTTCCTACGAACTCGCCTTTCGAATGCAAAGCCACGCTCCCGAAGCGGTTGACCTGTCGCAGGAATCGGCGGAAACGCAACGTCTGTATGGGTGTGACCGGGAGCCGACGAGAGAATTCGGCAAGCGTTGCCTGCTGGCACGCCGGTTGGTCGAACGGGGAGTGCGATTCGTCCAACTGTACCACGGCGGCGGTCCGGGCAACATGACTTGGGATGCGCATTCGGATATCGAAGAGAATCACGCACGCATGGCCGGCGAGTCCGATCAACCGATTGCCGGCCTGCTGACGGACCTCAAACGCCGCGGCCTGCTGGAAGAGACCCTGGTCATTTGCGGAGGCGAATTCGGCCGGACGCCCATGTCGCAAGGCAAGACCGGCCGCGATCACAACCCGTTTGGCTTTACGATGTGGATGGCGGGCGGAGGGATCCGGCCCGGACAGAGCATCGGCGCGACCGACGAGATCGGATTGCGGGCGGTCGAAAAGCCGTATCACGTGAACGATCTCCATGCCACGGTGCTGCATCTGCTCGGACTCGACCACTGGGAGCTGACCTATTTGCACAACGGCCGTGAGGAACGTTTGAGCGACGCCGAAGGGGACGTGATCCCGGAGCTTGTCGTCGATGGCGATGTTTGACCAAAAGTGAAGCGGGCCACGTTACGAAAAGCCCCTGAAGGTTTACGCGGCAGCGGCGAGTCTCCTGGAGACGCTCAGTCGGCGTGATACACGGTGATTTTTATGGATAGGACGCAGATTCTGAGCATTCGACTCGTCATGGGAATCGCGATCGGTGCCGTCATCGCGGCTCCGGTTGTCGCTGCACCGGCTCAGAAACCGATCAGTTATGCGGAACAGATCCGCCCGATTCTGCAGGCGAAGTGCATCCAGTGTCACGCGGAGAAATCGCAGAAGGCCGAACTCAACCTCGGGAGCGCAGACGGAATCCGGCAAGGGAGCGAGTCGGGAGCCGTGCTTGTCGCCGGCAAGCCGGACGAGAGCCGGCTGCTAGAGGTCTTGTTGGAAGGCGAGATGCCGCCGGAGGGAGAGGGGGACCGGCTCTCGGACGACGAAATCGAACTGATCCGTCGCTGGATCGAACAGGGGGGCGACTTCGGAACGGACACAACCGGGCCCCAAGCTGCACTCAGCCAGCATGATGTGATCCCCATCCTGTTGTTGCGTTGTGCGGCATGCCATGGCCGGCAGAATCAAGAGGGGGGCCTTGATCTGCGGACCAAGGCGTCGATGCTCAAGGGAGGCAAGTCAGGTCCGGCGATTGTCGCTGGAAAACCTGATCAAAGTCTGCTCATCACGAAGATTCAGTCCGAGCAGATGCCGCCGCGAGACAAGTTGGCGACCCATAGCGTTAAGCCAGTTGAGTCCTCTGAATTGCAGACACTTGTCCGCTGGATCGAACAGGGGGCTCCCGAGATCGACATTTCTCCGGACGTGGCGACGGCGGAACCCGATCCGCTGGTGAGTGATGAGGATCGCCGCTTCTGGTCCTTTCGACCGCCACGTCGGCCGGACATTCCTACACCGGACCGGTCCGCGCAGCCAACGAACGAAGTACGGAACCCCATTGATGTCTTCGTGCTGAGTCGCCTCGACGAGACCGGCCTCGGTTGGTCGCCGCCCGCATCGAAGGCGGTCCTGCTGCGACGCGCATCCCTCGACCTGCTTGGCCTGCCGCCGGAGCCGGAGCAGATCGACGCGTTCCTGGCGGACGATCGGCCGGATGTGTACGAACGAATGGTTGATCGCCTGCTCGCGTCCCCTCTGTACGGCGAGCGCTGGGGCCAATCCTGGCTGGATCTCGCCGGATATTGCGATTCAGAAGGAGTTCAACACAGCGACCCGGTTCGGCCCCACGCCTATCGCTATCGGGACTATGTCATTCGCTCGTTCAACGCGGACAAGCCCTATGATCGGTTCCTCCTGGAGCAGATCGCAGGTGATGAACTGGCGGACTACGAGCATGCGGAGGCGATTACCGAGGAAATCTACGACAATCTGGTCGCGACCGGCTTTCTGCGGATGCCGGCGGACGGCACGTTTGCCGGGATCACCGGTTTTGTTCCCAATCGGCTTGATGTCATCGACGATCAGGTGCGAATTCTCTCCTCCGCCGTGCTCGGCCTGACGCTGCGCTGTGCCCGCTGCCATTCACACAAGTTCGACCCGTTTCCGCAGCGCGACTACTATCGGCTCGTCGCGCTGCTCAAGCCGGCGATGGACGAGCACGACTGGCTCAAGCCGACAACGGGCGGCGCAGGCAATGCAGCCGGCAACTATCGCTTTCTCCCGTTCGTGACGACCGGCGAACGTCAGGCGTGGGAACGGCACGAACAGCAGATCACCGCCGGCATCGATCGGCTCAAGGCCGAACTCGAGCAACACTCAGGCGATGAGAAGTTCCAGGAGGAAATTGAACAGAAGGTCAAAGCCGCCGAATCTCAGCGTCAGCCGGAACCATTGATTCGCGCGTTGTGGGACCGCGGCCAACCGTCACCGACATACTTGCTGCAGCGCGGCGACTATCTTCACTCGGGGCGTCTCGTCGGTCCGGGGGTGCCGTCAGTGTTGACGGATGGCCAGACGCCGTTTCGGCCGGAGCCGCCGTGGGCCGGCTCCACGAAGACCGGAAACCGTCTCGCCTTCGCCCGGTGGCTCACACAACCGAACCATCCGCTCACCAGCCGTGTGATGGTCAACCGCATTTGGAAGCATCATTTCGGACGGGGGATCGTTGAGACCCTGGACGACTTCGGCCGCGCCGGTTCGCCTCCGACACACCCCGAACTGCTGGATTGGCTCGCCGTCGAATTCGTCGACAACGGCTGGAGCATCAAACACCTCCACCGGTTGATCATGACGTCCGCGACGTATCGGCAATCGTCAGCCGTGCAGCCGCGGCATTTGGAATCTGATCCGGAGAATCGGCTGCTCTCCCGCATGCCCGTGCGACGGATGGAAGCGGAGGTTATCCGGGATTCGCTGTTGGCGATTTCGGGACGTCTCGACTTGACCCCCTTTGGCCCGGCTGATGGAGTTGAAGCGCGAGACGACGGGTTGGTCGTCTCGAAACCGGGACCGACCGGCTGGCGACGGAGCATCTATGTGCAGAAACGTCGCACGCAGCGCCTGACCATCCTCGACGACTTCGACCGGCCGCAGATGAGTCCCAATTGCGTCCTGCGGACGTCGTCAACAGTCGCCCCCCAGGCATTGCATCTGATGAACAACGCCATGATTCACGAGTTGAGCCTGTCGTTGGCCGACCGGCTGCTCGCCTCGTTCCCTGAAGAAGAGGAACGACAATTGGAATCCCTTCTGCGGTTGACGACCGGCCGTCCTTCGGAGGACGAGCTTCCGGTGTTGTCGGAATCACGCAACCAACTCAGGACGGAATGGCATGCACGGTTGTCAGCAGAAGACTCGTCGTCCGACGCGATGGAATTGTCGCGTGAAGCCAACCGTCGCGCGCTGGGCAACGTCTGCCATGCGTTGATGAACTCCGCAGCATTCCTGTACATCGACTGAATCCTGCCATGACCTCACATCTTCCTGGCCCAGCCGCGTATTCCCGCCGTAGCTTTTTTGACCATCTCGGACATGGCGTGCAGGGTGCGGCGCTTGCAGCGCTGCTCTCGCAGGATGTCTTCGGCAGCGACCTCTCGTCGCGCGGCGAAGCACGAGGATCGTCGCGCGGTGCCGATCTCACGCCGAAGCAGCCGCATTTCGAGCCGAAGGCCAGAGCCGTCATTCAGTTGTTCATGAACGGCGGGCCGAGCCAGATGGATCTGTTCGACCCGAAGAAGGAGCTCGATAAGAACCACGGGAAGTCCTGGTTCGGCAAGATCGCCGGCGAAGTCGAAAGCCCCAATGCGGCCGGAGCGCTCACTCGCAGTTGGTTCAAGTTCCGGCAGCACGGCGAATGCGGGATGTGGGTCTCTGAGGCACTGCCCCACATTGCCACGTGTGTGGACGATCTGGCGCTGATTCGCTCGATGCAAACGACGAACCTCACGCACGAGCCGGCGCTTTTCAAAATCCACAGCGGCCAGGAGCTGCCGGGATTGCCGGCATTCGGGGCGTGGGTGGCCTATGGCTTGGGGACGGAGAACCAGAACCTCCCGGCGTATGTAGTGCTCGACGACCCGAAGGGGCTGCCGGTCAATCATACGCAGAGTTGGCAATCGGGGTACTTGCCGCCGGTCTTCCAGGGAACGCGGTTCCGATCGACCGGTTCACCCGTCCTCAACCTGACCCGCGACTTCGATGAGCCGGATGCGGTGACGGCGCTGGAACGTGATCTGTTCATGCGACTCAACCGCCGTCACCGCGATCGGCGGAGCCATCAGCCAGACCTGGACGCCCGCATTGCGAGCTACGAGCTTGCCGCCCGCATGCAGCTTTCCGCGACCGAAGCGCTCGAATTATCCGGCGAGACACAAAGCACGCTGGACATGTACGGCATTGGTAGCGAACCGACTGACTCTTACGGCCGCCGTTGCCTCTACGCCCGCCGCCTCGTGGAGCGCGGCGTGCGGTTCATTCAGTTGTTCATCGACTTTCAAATCTGGGACAACCATACCGACTTGGCGACCGGTTTGAAGTCCGCCTGCGAGCGGACCGACAAGCCGATCGCCGGCCTCATTCAGGACTTGAAGGCTCGCGGACTGCTCGACAGCACGCTGCTGGTGTGGGGCGGCGAGTTTGGCCGCTTGCCCATCGCCCAGCTTCCGGCAGACAAGGACGCCCGGAAAGCGGGCCGTGACCACAACAAGAATGCCATGGTGACATGGATGGCCGGCGGAGGTGTCAAAGGTGGCGTCACCTATGGCTCGACCGACGAACTCGGTTTCGCTGCTGCAGACGACAAAGTCACGGTGGCCGACTGGCATGCGACCATCCTGCATCTGCTCGGCCTGGATTACGAAAAACTCGACTACCCACGAAACGGGCTCAAGGAACGACTGACCGGCGTCAATCATTCGCGGATCATCCGCGGGATCCTCGCGTGACGCGAGCCAGCGATGTCGTCGTGTCAAGTCGTTACAACGACGTTGAAACGTTGCTTTCATCGCTGTTTGAATGGTCTGGAACAGCCAGATCGTGACCGAGCCTGGAGACGTGTTTCGTCGCATCCGTCGGCGAACTCGCGGAATCTGCGACGCCGGGCAACACACATCCACAGCGACATGACTGATCCCCTTGGCCGACAGGGGAATCGTTTTGTTGACGTTGGGGCGTCGCACCGACGTCGTCCGTCGCCGTTGGCTCCGGGCTAACTCCAATCCGTGATTTCTCGTGGCCCGGAGGCAACGCCGACGGCGAAACGCCGACAGTCCCCCCATCGTGAATAACACGTTCCCCCAACGTGGCCGTGCAATTGCAAAAACGAATGTCGTGCGATAGCTTAATAATCTGGGTGAAACTCTACAAAGCGGGTGTAACTCAGTGGTAGAGTGTCAGCTTCCCAGTAACCGTTCACACCCCGGATAGCAGGGTGGGGGGTGGTTGGCTGGCGAAGTGGGCTTTGACGGCGTCGGTGACGAAGGTGAAGACGTTACGGTTCTGCTGGCGACAGGTTTCGATCACGCTCAGCAGCGTCTCCACG